>NZ_JAMPNQ010000014.1:0-261867 GCF_028479445.1 Providencia sp. PROV210 | reverse complement strand
AGCTTGATATTCTTGCTCAGCCTTTTCTTCTGCAGCTTTGATTGCCGCTAATTCAGCTTGATGCTGACGCTGAGCATCTTCTTCCGCCGCTTTGATTGCTGCTTGCTCAATTTGATTTTGGCGCTCAGTCTCTTCTTCAGCTCGACGTAATGCTTCTGCTTCTAAGGCATCTCTTGCGGCTTTTTCTGCTGCAACACGCGCCTCTTCCGCCGATTGTCGCTCTTGCTCAGATTTTTCCGCCGCAATCTGCAATGCTTCAATTTGAGCTTTACGCTGGCGTTCAGCTTCTTCAGCTGCTGCGGTTATTGCAGCTTGCTCAGCTTGATATTGACGCTCTGCTTCATCTTCTGCCGCTTTAATCGCATCTTGCTCAGCTTGATGCTGACGTTCGATTTCTACATCGATAGCATCTTGATGTTCAACCTCTTGGGTTACATCATTTTTTTGCTCTAGTTCCTGCTGTTGAGTTTCTTCTTCATTTTTACGACCAAAACCCAGCCATGAGAAAAAGCCTTTTTTCTTATCTTTAGCCATCTGCCACTACACTCCTCGCGGTAAAAACATGGCGTTTAAAAATTAAATCGCAATAAAATTACATGCAGTCTATCATTTCATCGCGCGGCAACACATATCTGAAAGAAAAATCATGACAATTTATTCTTATTTTATGTTAAAACCGTGAAAATGAAGCGCTACAATAGCCCCCATTAATTTATACATTTCTCAATGAGCTAAGCAACAATACATATTATGGCAAAAAAACCACAAACAGCCTCTTTAGGGCAAATTCGTGTGATTGGTGGTAAATGGCGAGGGCGAAAACTGCCTGTACGCGATAGTGAGGGCTTACGTCCCACCACGGATAGAATCAAAGAAACTCTTTTTAATTGGTTGATGCCAGTGATCCGTGATGCCCGCTGTCTCGATTGTTTTGCGGGGAGTGGCTCTTTAGGATTTGAAGCCTTATCGCGTTTTGCCAACCATGTAACATTTATTGAATTAGAGAAATCAAATGCTCAGCTTTTAAATGAAAATAAAGACCGTTTACAAGCCGATAACGCAACAGTAATTAACAGTAACAGCCTCAGCTTTTTAAGCCAGAATGGAACCCCCTATGATGTGGTTTTCATCGACCCACCATTTCGTAAAGGGCTACTCAGTGAAACTGTTCAATTACTCGAAAAAAACCAATGGCTAGCGGATGAGAGCTGGATTTATGTTGAGTCAGAAGCGGAGTTACCACTTACTGACATTCCTGCCAATTGGCAGCTACATCGTGAAAAAGTTGCAGGCCAAGTGGCTTACCGTCTTTTTATTCGTCACGTAATTTAGGGGAAAAAATGCTGATTAATATTGGGCGTTTATTGATGATTTGTGTTTGGGGTTTTATGGTATTTAATTTGATTCACCCATTCCCTAAGCCATTGAAATATTTTATGGATATAGCGATGGTGTTTATGATTTTCATGCATGCATTGCAAACTATTTTTCTCAAAGCAAGTCTACCGAAAGATCAGAAACTCACGGGGGCACAGCAGACTAAAATCTTCTTCTTTGGTGTATTTGAGATGCTTGCGATGCATAAAAAAACCAAAGCTGCATTAGATGCAGCTAAAGCCAAAAAGAAATAAACGTTACTCTGACGGTTCAAAGCGGATAAACCGAGTACCCTGCATGTAGAGTTTGCCTTTAGCACCAAGTTCTACATCTCGGTACTGTTGTTCACTCACAATCACTTTCATTACCTCCCCTGAAGAGAGGGGCTGAAAGTAGATTTCATAGCGAAAAGTTTCAGGCGATACTACATCCCGCTCTCGAGATCGCATATTCGGATACGGATAATCTTTTTTATCTTTAACGTGGACTAAGTAGCCAACCGTTAATGCGTTATCGTTAATCTCATTCTGCTTTTTTTGGTCAAAAAAGCGTTTGGTCGCAAACACTGCGATAATGGCTAAAACAATAATTAAAAGAATTGGCTTATTCATAATTTATATATTTCGCTTAGAATTGCTGTAAGTATAACCCCTGTCTGGTTTAAATTGCAGATGAAACTCAGACAATTTTACTTCACCCGTGTATAGTTTATTTATTCAGCTAAAATAGCGGTATAATCTTTTTTTTCCAGAAATTTATAAGGATATGTGTATGATTAGTTGGCCATTCCTCGCAGTCTTATTTTCTGGTTGGTTGTATGTTGATGCAGCTTACCGCGGTCCTGAGTGGCAACGTTGGTTGTTCCGCCCAATTACCTTATTGCTTTTATTATTCTGGGGATGGAGCTCTGACGACTTAAATATTCAAACCTATCTTATCTTAGGCGCTCTGTTGATTTCCTTGGTTGCTGACCTTTCAAGGATGCTTTCAAGTGAGCGCTTACTTGCATCTTTGGGTCTGATGTTTTTGAGCTATTTGGTTTATGCCATTAGCTTTGGAATGCAATTTAATTTTGGCCTATATCTCCCTTGGCTAATCGTACCGTTGGCGATAGCTGCGGTGACATTGGTCTTGATTTGGGGAAAACTAGATAACCTACAGCCTATCGTTTTTGCATCACTGATTATGAGTATGATTATGGCTTGGGTCGCAGGTGACCAATATTTCGGTCTGGCGCGCGAGTTTAACTTCTCAATCATGGTAGGCGCCAGCATGCTATTTATTTCTCATTGCATCTGGTTAATTGCGCATTTCCGCTTCCCATTCAAGGCATCAAAAGCAGTAATCGCGGCCTTCTATTTCCTTGGACAATTCTTTATTATCCGCGCAATTTATTTATAACTCGCTTTTCGCCAATTGATAAAAAGTGCTATTTGAGAATTTTATCAATTGGCGCCTGCCTTTTTATTTGACTCTGGAGTCAACTCCAAAGTGTAGACTTAACCATAATAAAGAAACGGGTTAGGATAAAAGGGGGCGCATATGCACTCACACTCTCATAAAGATACACATAATCATACAACCTCTTGTTGCTCAGGAGGTCAGTCTTGCTCATCAGCAACCACTGAAACGAATACAAATATTAGTCATGACTCACAAGCTCATGAACATCATCATGAGGATGAAAAAAATCATGATGATGAAGATAGTGCTCATCATCATACTCACTGCTGTAGCTCATCATCCGCAGCAAATGATGATATCGAACCCACTCAAACTAGTAAAAAGCGTTTTAGTTGGATTATTCGGGGTATGGACTGCCCGAGTTGTGCAGCAAAAATAGAAACTGCCGTATCGCAAATTCGCGAAGTATCTCAAGCTAAGGTTTTATTTACGACAGAAAAATTAGTCGTTGATGCAGATAGCGATATCAGTGCAGCGGTACGCACAACTGTGGAAGCTGCTGGCTATGAACTCCATGATGTAGGGAGTAATAACGCATCATCTGTTCAACCTCAAAGCTTACTCAGCGAAGCTAAACCCGTCATTATTCTCGCCATATTAATGGCCCTAAGCTGGGGATTAGAATTTGTTAATCCACAATTAGGTAATATTGCATTTATTCTAACCACTTTATTTGGGTTATACCCCATTGCCCGTAAATCGCTGCGTTTAATGCGTACCGGTTCACCGTTTGCTATTGAAACATTAATGACTGTTGCCGCTGTCGGTGCCATTTTTATTCAAGCAACTGAAGAAGCTGCAATGGTGATTTTACTGTTTATGCTCGGTGAGATGCTGGAAGCCTATTCCGCAGGTCGAGCTAGACGTGGTGTTAGTGCCTTAATGGCGTTGGTACCCGAAGATGCCATACTCATTAAGAATGGACAAAAAACCACTGTCCCTGTCGCCCAACTCCGTCCCGGTGATGTAATTGAAATCGCGCCTGGGGGTAGATTACCCACTGATGCTGTGCTGGTTTCCGGATTTGCCAGTTTCGATGAAAGTGCATTAACCGGTGAATCGGTGCCCGTAGAACGTAATGCTGGCGAAAAAGTGGCCGCAGGATGTTTATCCGTCGATAAAGCCGTCCAAATGGAAGTGGTTTCAGAACAAGGGCAAAATGCGATTGACCGAATTCTGCAATTAATTGAAGAAGCAGAAGAACGTCGTGCGCCAATTGAGCGCTTTATTGACCGCTTTAGCCGGATTTATACCCCAATCATCATGCTAATTTCAGCACTCGTGATTGTGATCCCGCCGGTATTCTTTAGCGCACCTTGGGAAACATGGATCTACCGCGGCTTAACGTTACTGCTCATTGGGTGTCCATGTGCCTTAGTTATTTCGACACCAGCAGCCATAACATCTGCACTGGCTACAGCAACCCGTCGTGGCGCCTTGATTAAAGGCGGTGCAGCATTGGAACAGTTGGGTACCGTTACCACGATTGCACTGGATAAAACGGGTACGCTGACTGAAGGTAAGCCTCATGTTACGGATATCGTCCCTGTTGAGGGTATGACTGAAGATGAGCTAATCCGAATTACGGCATCGGTCGAAGCTGGCTCTCATCACCCATTAGCTAAAGCCGTTATCAATAAAGCTGAAACTTTGTCTATCAAGGTTGAGGAAGCTGAAGAACGTAAAGCATTAGCGGGTAAAGGTGTCGAAGGGCTTCTCAATGGGAAACACATTTTAGTTAGTGCGCCAGCAAGACTCAATCCTCCACTAGAAAATCAGTGGCAACTCAAAGTCGAAGAGTTAGAAGCTCAAGGTAAAACAGTCGTTGTTACGTTGGAAGATAACCGCGTCATTGGTTTAACCGCACTGCAAGATACGCTACGTAACGATGCTATTGATGCCATGACTATGCTGAAAGCGTTGAATGTCAATGCCGTGATGCTAACCGGTGATAACCCTCGTGCAGCCAGTGCCATTGCAGGTCAACTAGGCATGGAATATCGTGCAGGTTTATTGCCTGAAGATAAAGTCACTGCGGTCATGGAACTTAACCGTAACCATAGCACTATGATGGTAGGCGACGGGATCAACGATGCTCCGGCGATGAAAGCCTCGAGTATTGGAGTTGCCATGGGAAGTGGTACCGATGTCGCCCTAGAAACTGCGGATGCAGCATTAACCCATAACCGTCTAACTGGATTGGCTGAGATCATTGCGCTTTCCCGAGCGACTCGCAAAATTATTCGCGAAAATATTGCGATTGCTCTGGGCTTAAAAGGGGTATTTTTAGTCACGAGCTTGCTGGGTATTACCGGTTTATGGGTTGCAGTTTTAGCCGATTCCGGAGCTACAGCCTTAGTCACTGCCAATGCTATCCGCTTGCTTCGAGTTAAGCTGCCAGAAGTGAAAAAATAACCTTTATCTAGATTGATTTATCTACGCCGCAGTTATCTTAATTGCGGCGTTTTTATATAGAAAAAATTAAAATAACCAATTAGAGCAATGAGTTAAACAAATCATTCACTTCGTGAATTTAGGAGTAACTTTTCTCCTGCACACAAAAATATTGAGTAATATCTCGGTCATCGACAACTATTGGTGAGCGAGTTTATGGCAAATCATTTAAGTTCAGCCCCCCATGATGCCGCTTTTAAAGGTTTCATGACTAAACAGAGTAATGCACGCGATTTTTTTGAAATTCATCTACCTGAACATATTAAGCATTTGTGTGATTTTGACACGTTAACACTCATGAACTCCGCTTTTGTTGATAGCAAACTAAGAACACGTTTTTCCGATGTGATTTATTCAGTACAAACAAAAGCAGGTGATAGCTATATATATTTGTTAGTCGAACATCAATCCACACCTGACAAACTCATAAGCTGGCGTTTAATGCACTATGCTTTCCTCGCAATGAATCAGCATTTACAACAAGGGCATAAAGCCTTGCCACTGGTTGTTCCGATACTGTTTTATCACGGAGAAACATCTCCTTATCCATATGTTAGTCCGTGGACACAGTGCTTACCGCACCCTGAAATAGCTCATGAGCTGTATAGCAATCCGTTTCCTTTGGTAGATATCACCGTTGTTGATGATCACGAAATAGTTAGTCATCGCAGAATCGCCGTGATGGAACTCGCAATGAAACATAAAAAGCTGCGAAATAACCACCAAAAAGTCACTGAGTACTTCATCCAAATATTAAACAGCCACTATAATGACAAAAATGATGTGATCACCATATTGAATTACTTATTTATCATCATGGATTCACCTTATTACACCCATATTGTCGAGACGTTAATCAACCAGGCCGAAAACCATCGAGGGCTTATTATGAATATTGCACAACGGTTAAAAAATGAAGGAAAAATAGAAGGAAAAGAAGAAGGAAAAGAAGAAGGAAGAGATGAAACTCTACAAGAAATTGCTTTAAAAAGTTTACAACTTGGTTTAAAGATCGACCTTATCAGCACGCTCACTGGGTTATCAGTCAGTGAAATTCAATCACTTAATTAAACAACAAACTATGTAAGCATCGGAAATAAACAGTCATAAATCTTGCGACACGTTTAAGATATGAAGAATACAAAAAAAATTCTCACAAGAATTTGTAGAAGGATGGTTGAAAGGATGGCAGGAAGAGAGAAAAGAAACACTACAACAGGTTGTATTAAAGAGCTTACAACTTGGCTTAAGCATCGACATTATCAGCACGCTCACAGGTTTATCCTTAGCGGAAATTCAAGTGCTAAGCAACCGACCATTAACAATAATAGCCCCTTGATAAACAAAGAGGCTACCCATCAACCTATATGCCAATCGGGCAATTACAAGCTGCTGGATTTTTTGCGCAATAAATAGCGATACGGCGCATGCTCGGCTTCAACGGCTAGGAGTTCATGCTCCATAAAACGGCAAAAGCCAGGAATATCGCGGGTAGTTGCAGGGTCATCAGCAATAATCAACAACGTATCGCCGTCAGCCATATTACGTACCGTTTTACGCACCAGCATGACAGGCTCAGGACAACGGAGTCCCAATGTATCAAGGGTTTTCGTTGGGTTAGAAAATAAGTCAGACATAATACTGCATTCTCGTTGGGATCAATTTGGTGATTATATCGTAAAATTGATGATATAGGATGAACAGTTTTGATTTTGTTGCGCAACAAGAGTATGATGCGCTCTTCCCGATTTTAGGGATATTTTTCATGGGTTCCCTCACCCCATTGCGACTAAAAAGGTACAATATGTTTACGTTTACTCCGCAGCAAAAAGCCACTGCGTTAATTTGGCTATCGTTATTCCATATTTTAATTATTACATCCAGCAACTACTTGGTGCAGTTACCCATCAATATTTTTGGGTTTCATACCACTTGGGGTGCATTTACCTTTCCCTTTATTTTCCTTGCAACAGATCTCACCGTCAGGATCTATGGGGCACCTTTAGCTCGCCGAATCATTACGGCGGTCATGCTACCTGCACTTCTAATTTCCTATGTGATTTCTGCCTTATTTTTCCAAGGAGAATGGCAAGGTTTTGCTTCTCTCATGATATTCAACGTGTTTGTTGCACGTATTGCCGCTGCAAGTTTTATGGCGTATGTACTTGGACAAATTCTTGATGTGAGTGTGTTTAACCGTCTGCGTCAAAATAAACGTTGGTTTGTCGCTCCAGCTTGCGCCATGTTTTTTGGAAACCTGATTGATACAATCGCATTCTTCTTTATCGCGTTTTATCGCAGCAGCGATCCCTTTATGGCCGCCAATTGGATGGAAATTGCGTTAGTCGATTATGTATTCAAACTGCTCATTTGCATGCTATTTTTCTTGCCTGCTTATGGTGTATTACTGAACGTTATTTTGAAATATTTCTTCGATAGCCACAGTAAAAAACAGTTAGCGACTCAGCACTAGAGACCTAAAAAAGGGAGATAAGCAAAAACTTATCTCCCAAAGGGTTAACTTGATTAATACCTAACAACTTTTCACATCATTCGACACAAAAATTGATTATTCGAGCGCGCGAGCCAGCAATGAAATTGGATGTTCACATTTCTTACTGGTCGACATTTCAATCTGCCATTTACAGGTTTCACAATCGGTGATCACCATATCCGCACCACTCTCTTCGATCTGACGGAATAGTCCTGCACCAATGCCTTGAGATACCTCATAGTTCTCTTTTTTGAACCCGTAGGTACCCGCAATACCGCAACATTGTGAATCTAAAACAATTAACTCTACGCCAGGAACTCGTTTAATCAATTCAAGGGTATACGACGTCCAGCCCATTTTTTCCATATGACAAGGGGTGTGATACACCACTTTCAATGGCGTATGTTTGAGTTTTAGCTCACGGCCTTCTTCCAATAGACGATAAATATAGCGAGTCGCTAGTTCGATATTGTCACGTAATTCTGATGTATCAACATCCAGAACATGAGTATATTCATCGCGAATAGTAAACGTACAAGTTGATGACGTTGCTACCACCGGAATATGTTTCTCAAGGATCGCATCTTGAAGCGACTCTAAGTTAACATTCGCTTGGCGTTTCGCTTGTTTCATAAAACCATTGGCAATCAGTGCCACACCGCAACACTTTTCGCGTTTAAGCAATTGAACACCAATATTCATCCCATTAAAGACTTTAATTAAATCTTTGCCGAGCTGTGGATGGTTATAGTTCACATAGCAACCGTGGAAAAATGCCACTTGCTCTTCAAATTTTGCTTGCTCCGCAGCCTGTTTACCGTACCAGCGACGGAAGGTTCCAAAAGAGTATTTTGGTAGTTCACGACGATGGTCAATTTTGAGCGCTTTATCCAGAATTTGACGAACAGGTTTTAAACCCGTGATGGTATTAATCACCGGTGCAAATGGAGTGGATAGCGTTCCCATAATATCGGTATGGCTCAGGATTGCATCCCGCAATTTTGGTTTCTGCTGGCTATAAGTACTACGTGCACGAGCAATAATATCGCCAATTTTAACATCCGATGGACAAGCCACTTCACAACGCTTGCAGTTGGTACAGAATTTCAGTGCATCGTCATACATCATCGGATCTTTTAAGCGTAAACGCTCACCATCTGGACCCGCTTGCTTAGGACCTGGATATAACGGATTCGCCTTGGCTACTGGACAATATGTGGTACAAACCGTGCATTTTATACAGCTTTCAAAGCTTGCATCATGAATACTCATTGTGCCACCTCCGCCTGCATGGCTTTATCTTGCGCAAATTCATTAACAATTTCATTCGCGGCATATAAACCGCTGATGAGTGATACACCTGCTCCGCAGCCTTGGGTTAGCGGATCAAATCCACCTAATACTGCCCCCGCCACATACAAGTTTTCGATAGTATCACCCTGTTTTTTCCCACGCAGGGTATGGTCGGTTTGTACCCCAAATGCCATATAGGGTTGGGATGCAAAGAATTCTTTATTCGTCCACGTTGATCGCTCTGCGATATCGCAAAGATCTAAGTTCATTAATGGCTCATACACACGGTCAAATTTCGCCACTAATCCATTGTTAAAGAAGCTTCCCGTTGCCAGAACAAAATGTTTAGCTTTCAATGAAATATTACCGTGATTGCGTGTTTGTACCGATTCAATGCGTGACCCCACAAAATTTACGGATGTCACTTTATCACCCGGCATCATCACGCCACCTTGACGACGAAATTGGCGCAATAGCGTTTCGTGTAATCGAATACCTAATAAAGATGGCGGTAATGTTGGCAATAAAAATAGAGGTTTACCGAGTTGCTTCTGTAGCTCCAACATGGGTTCTTCGCTATCTAAGCCAATACAGGCTGGCATAAATACCGTGTCAGCATTAGCCACCAATGGTGCAATTTCTTCCACCATTTGTGCCATGTTTTCAGGTCTATCTAACCACCGAGCGACGTTAATCGCACGAAACTCACTTGGGTTTTCTCTTAAGCGATCTAATAACGGTAAATGGACATAGCAGGCTTCTGCCTCTAACCCTTCACGGTCTAGCTCATCGGCGACCATTTGTGGTTGAAAATCGAGAAAACCCTCAATACCTAGAACCGCAATTTTGCCCAGATTCATTGATTGATGAAGACCCACCGTTGGCACAGATTCAGGGCTTAACCATGTCATTCGCTTATGACCCAATGGCGTCACGCGATAGTGATTTTCTTCCCATGAACCTTTCAAATTTACCCCCGCCTGCTGCAAGGTAGCTTGTGCTAACTGAGCCAACTCAGTCACTTTCGCAGAACCAATAAGGCTATAAGGGTGATTTGGGGCTTGCTGTTTTAATTCATCTAGCATAGAAAGCGGTTTTTCAACCATACGTCCATCAGGTAGATGCGTTAACAAATCCAAGGAACCAGAGGAGAAATGCAATGCGTTTTGCCCTGCACTCACTATCGCGCAAGATAATCCCGATTGCGTTAAATGAATTCCACAGATAAGACCGGCAAGGCCTCCGCCCATCACGACCACATCATATTTCATTATCAGTCTCCTTCTGCGCTTCCTTGCCAAGTGTATTTTCATTCATTCCACATAAACCATGGTACACCCAGCTAGTAAATTCACTTTCTCGTAACGCATCGCCCCAAGCAATCGGTCTCACCCCTTTCCAACGCTCATTCAAGAAGTGCCCCAGTTGCTGTTCTGTCTCGTGTGGTGTGGTGACGTTAAAACGATTGAGTAATCCAGCAGCGCGGCATGCACACAGTTCACCTTGGCAAGTTCCCATACCAACACGAGTACGGCGGCGTAAATCGAGTAAATTGTTCACGGTGAGAGATTCAACCGCATAACGCACTTCTCCAGCGGTGACAGCTTCACATTCGCACACCAGACTTTTATCAAGTCGATTCGCACTCAAGATTGAAGATGCCCGGTCGCCATGACGATAAACGGCAGAGCCTCGAATGGGTGCCGGAATAGAAACCACATTGCGCAGTGCTTCTTCAGCACTGTGTTGAGATCCCGGAAGTGGCGCTTCAGCAGTGGTACATGGCGTCGTTACTCCAAGTTTTTCACACACTTTATTGGTCGCCCATTCAGCCATTAAGCGATAAGTCATTAACTTACCGCCAGTGATGGTAATAAAGCCCTCTAAACTGTCGCGTTTCGCATGGTCAAGTAACACAATACCGCGGCTCACGTTACGACCGGATGGGTCATCATCACTTGCCACGAGTGGGCGAACCCCTGCATAAGCACGCAGGATGCGCGTTGTCGCCAATGCTGGAGATAGCATTGAACCTTCACGAATTAAAATATCCACCTCTTCCGGGGTGACATACATATTATCGATTTGGTCATATTCAATATGTGTGGACGTGGTGCCAATCAAAGAAATAGTATCACCGGGAACAAGAATATCGGCATCGGCAGGCTTACGGCAGCGGTTGATCACCATGTTATTAAGGCGATGGCCTAAAATTAATAACGCCCCTTTTGCTGGGAACATTTTAATTTTCAGATCCGCATATTCGGCAATTTTTTGCCCCCAAATTCCCCCCGCGTTCACCACAATTTGAGCATGAATGTCATATTGCCTTTTGGCTTGATGGTCATAGACTGTCACGCCACGAACCTTATCACCTTGGCGGATCAAACCAATAACTTCATGATAAGTTAATACTTTCGCACCATGTTCCCGTGCATCAAGCATGTTTGCCGCCGTTAAGCGGAAAGGATCCACCGTACCATCAGGTACCCTGACTGCACCAATCAAACGTGGATTCACTGAAGGTTCTAGGCGAATAGCTTCCGCAGGATCAATCGCTTGAGCATCAATACCCGCAGATTGGCAAGCGGTAATAAATTGCTGCTGATACTCAAGGCTATCTTCAGGTAACGTGATAAACAGCCCATCCGTTTTCTCAATACAATGGTGGGCGATACGCTTTAGGATTTTGTTTTCTTCTATACACTCACGCGCTGATTCGCTATCTGTCACTGCATAACGAGCACCACTGTGTAATAGGCCATGGTTGCGCCCCGTTGCACCTGTCGCAATATCATGTCGCTCGAGTAAAATTGTCTTTAATCCACGACGAGCGCAGTCACGAGCGACACCTGCACCTGTTGCGCCACCACCGATAATGATGACATCCGTTTCAGTCACAGATGAGCCATTCATGTCGCATTCCTCACATTAATCAATCTTCACTATCCGATAAGTATAGTTTCTATTTTTATAGTCTATAGTTAATATAAGCTCAAAAATGCAACCGATGTTTGATAAGGAACAAAAACGAAAACTATTAGTCCATTTCGAGCATAAAAAAGCGCGAATTCGTGATTCCTCTCACAAAATAATTTACATTTCTAGTTCCATTCCATTCACAAATCGCATTTACTATGCAGCCAGATAAACAAAAACAATAATTGTGCGTTAGATTACAGATAAAATGTTTTTTAACGATTACCATTGAGCGCAATTAAGAAAATAAAAGCGCTTTATAAAACTCGATTATTTTCGTTTTTGTTACTTCACCAATAATAAACGCTCAACATTTCGACAACAAATGTGAAATGAGGCGTAAATAAATAATTAGCATGCCATCGGAGGCTTTATGTTACGCATGTTTAAACCAGCTCCTCATATCGAGCGGTTGCCCGCTGATAAGATAGACCCTGTCTATCGTAAATTACGCTGGCAGATTTTTCTGGGGATTTTCTTCGGTTACGCAGCATACTATTTAGTTAGAAAAAACTTCGCCCTTGCAATGCCTTACCTTGTAGAACAAGGTTTCTCTAAAGGTGACCTTGGTTTTGCATTATCAGGAATTTCAATCGCCTATGGTTTTTCTAAGTTCATCATGGGTTCATTCTCTGACCGAGCAAACCCTCGCTACTTCTTACCAGCAGGTTTGATTCTCGCCTCCCTCGTCATGCTATTCATGGGCTTCGTACCATGGGCAACCTCTAGCATCATGGTGATGTTCGTGCTGCTGTTCTTATGTGGTTGGTTCCAAGGTATGGGTTGGCCTCCTTGCGGACGTACCATGGTTCACTGGTGGTCACAAAAAGAACGTGGCGGTATCGTATCTGTTTGGAACTGTGCGCATAACGTAGGTGGTGGTCTTCCTCCACTACTGTTCCTGTTAGGTATGGCATGGTTTAACGACTGGAAAGCGGCGCTGTATATGCCTGCATTGGCTGCGATTTTAGTCGCACTGATCGCTTTCGCATTAATGCGCGATACTCCACAATCTTGTGGTCTTCCACCAATTGAAGAGTACAAAAACGATTATCCAACAGACTATAAAGCGTCTGATGAAGAAGAATTAACTGCAAAAGCTATCTTCATGAAGTATGTGTTCCCTAACAAACTTCTGTGGATGATCGCCATTGCTAACGTATTTGTTTACTTACTGCGTTACGGTGTTCTTGACTGGTCACCAACTTACCTGCGTGAAGTGAAACACTTCACCATGGATAAATCCTCATGGGCTTACTTCATGTATGAGTACGCGGGTATCCCAGGAACGCTGTTATGTGGTTGGATGTCGGATAAAGTCTTCCGCGGAAACCGTGGTGCTACAGGCGTGTTCTTCATGACCTTAGTGACTATTGCAACTATCGTATTCTGGATGAACCCTCCGGGTAACCCTGGTATTGATATGGCATGTATGCTGATCATCGGTTTCTTAATCTACGGTCCAGTAATGCTGATTGGTCTACACGCTCTTGAACTTGCACCTAAAAAAGCGGCAGGTACTGCGGCAGGTTTCACCGGATTATTCGGTTACCTCGGTGGTTCAGTCGCAGCAAGCGCCATTGTTGGTTATACCGTTGACTACTTCGGTTGGGACGGTGGTTTCGCTGTCATGATCGGTGGTTCAGCACTAGCAGTTGTCTTACTGTTCATCGTTATGCTGAGCGAAAGCAAGCATAAACGCGAATTAGCTAACAACCGTTAAGCCTCAGCTTAAGTTGTACTAACTCACTGAATTGATGGGTTATATCAATAAAAGGATATAGCCCATTTTTTTACCCAAAATTTGTTACCTCGAGCTTATATACCTACAAACTATTTACCTATAAAGCTGTTTACCTATAAACAATGAGTACCAAGGAGATTTACTGATGAATTTTCAATTAAAAACATTAGTTGCAAGTATGGTCTTAGTGATGTCTGTATCCGCCGCTGCCGAAACAGCGGGTAAAGTGGTTATTGCGCATCGTGGTGCAAGCGGCTACTTACCGGAACATACATTACCAGCTAAAGCGATGGCTTATGCACAAGGCGCTGATTTCTTAGAACAAGATTTAGTGATGACTAAAGACAATGAACTAGTTGTCCTGCATGACCATTATCTGGATCGTGTTACTGATGTCGCGGATAAATTCCCAAATCGCGCACGTAAAGACGGACGTTATTACGCGATTGACTTTACTTTACCTGAAATCAAATCCCTGCAATTTACTGAAGGTTTCGACATTGTTGATGGTAAAAAAGTTCAGAGCTACCCAAATCGTTTCCCAATGGGTAAATCTGACTTTCGTGTTCACACTTTCCAAGAAGAAATTGAATTTATTCAAGGTTTGAACAAATCAACAGGTAAAAACATTGGTATTTATCCAGAAATCAAAGCGCCTTGGTTCCACCAGCAAGAAGGCAAGGATATCACCAAGAAAACCTTAGAAGTCCTGAAAGAGTATGGCTACACCACGAAAGACTCTAATGTTTATCTGCAATCATTTGATCCGAATGATCTGAAGCGCATTAAAACTGAATTGATGCCTAAAATGGGCATGGATTTAAAACTGGTTCAGTTAATTGCTTATACCGATTGGGAAGAAACTCAAGAGAAGAAACCTGATGGGACTTGGGTAAACTATAATTATGATTGGATGATGAAGCCGGGTGCGATGAAAGAGATTGCAACCTACGCAGATGGCATTGGCCCTGACTACCATATGCTGGTGAGTGAAGGTTCCACACCAACCAATATCAAAATTAACGGTATGGTGAAGGAAGCTCATGAAAATAACATGGCGGTTCATCCATTCACAATTCGCGTCGACAAACTGCCTAAATATGCCAAAGATGGTCAGCAGTTGTATGAAATCATCTACAACCAAGCGGATGTTGATGGCGCCTTTACCGACTTCCCTGATTTAGGCGTGAAATTCTTAGAGCAGCAAAAACAGAAATAATTTTCTTTCACTCCCCCTTGTCAATTGCAATCCAATGACTCGGGGGAGTTTATTCAACTAAAATAACGCGGCTATCGTAAGACTGTAGTTCATGCACATTTTAATACAATTTTATGCGTCAAATTAACCTTTAAGCCTGAATTTGTTGCAGTAAAAATTGCGTCCCGTTTTGATGAACAATAAGACCGCAATGGGAATATTCACACACCAGAGACAAAGCCACCACATGACGCGCAATACCGCCTTTGCCTAAAAGTGTATCAATGTCATAAAGGCGTTCTGATAAATGAGGCACATTCTGTCGGGCATAGTTTTCGATACACTTTCCTTTATCGTTATCCTCTACGCCACTGTGCCAAATTCCATCTAATTGTTCACCCGAATACTGGAATTCACACTGTGTTTTCAATGCGTCAGGGAATGACTCTATATCCGTGGATATAGGGCGCAGAAGTTTCGCTTTGATAGGAGCGCGTAAACGCTCGAAGAACCCTTGGGGTGCAAGTAATAGACTCGCGGCTTCTTCACTTGCTACCGAATCTAATTGAAACGCTAAAATCGCGTATAACTGGGGTTCAAATGAATTTTCATACAGTGCTAACAACCATTCACTTAATGAGTCATATGGCAATGTTTCAACGGATTCAAGCTCTAATGATAAGCGCGTGGCTTCCTGCTGAATGATTGCTGGCCAATCAGCCTCGTTTTCTTCTGTTTGCCAATATAGGGTAATCGGCTGAGTGAGGGCATGTTGATGGTAATATTCGGCAATGGGGGCAAGTAACTTTCGCACCGCCATTTCTTGTTTCTCCCATAAAGAAAGTGATTTGAAGGCGCTTAATTGCAATATATTGTCTTTATTAGGTGGCAATGAAGATAAAGAAACCCCCTCTTGATTCTCTTCATCGACTTGAGTTAACCGGGTATCCGTTAGTATCCCAATGTGCTTGCCAGCCCAATAATGCCATTCTTGACGGGCATCATCTAACATATTGGTAAACTGCCGATGGTCATATGACGTTATCGAATAAACCAATAGGCGAATAAACAGCATAACAACCACTGGAAGAACACCAAATAAAGCGATTATTTGATTATTACTGACTTCACTAGACAATACCCCAATTGAAGATAAATAAATGCCTATGCCAAATCCGATAACACCAATAATCACGACCAAGAACAACCAAAGCATCAAGCGAGGTAATTTAGGCTCACGTGGATGCTCTAAAGAGGGAGTTTTCCAGCTCATCATGATTGTTCACCCGACGATGACAGGCTTGCAATAAGGGTACAGCCACATTCGGTTTGAAAACCATTCAGTGCCGCCTGACGACCGGATATTAAAATGCGCGTTGAACCAGGTAAAATCGCATTAACTCCATGACCTTTTTTCGGACAATTCACTTTGTCTCCCACTAAAGCTATCGGTTTGCCGTACATCACCGAACCAGAAGCCGTGATCACTTCGCCGCCATGAGTGGTTTTGTCACCTAATCGAACAAGTGCGCGCATGTTAAAATCCTTTTATTGATAAATTATTTTTCCATACGTTGAAGTGGGATCAGAAAAGAGGCACCGCCTATCCCTGGTTCACTAATAGTACGCCCATAAAGATAATGTATATTTCTTAGATCTTCTTCTGATGGTGTTACCCCCCAAATCCGACCTAAATATTGTCGAAGTTTTTCAAAACTATTCGGTGACATTTGACTGTAATCCATTAGATAAACATAAGAGTTATCGCCATCGGAGCCAATATTTGCATAGCAATAAGGCTTACCTTCCATTAAAGCACTGATGATCCCTCTTTCATCATTATTTCCTTTAGTTATTGTTATCTCGCTTACAGAACCACTTTTCATTCCTTTACGATAAAAAATACCTGACTCTGAATAAAGCTTAAAAGCCGCATCGCCCGCCAATGTTTCATCTGAAAAATAAAGCTCATGGGCAATATCTATAATGTGGCTTTCGGGTAAATTAGCAGGAATACCAAAAATACCAATTAGGTCTGCTGGGCATTCGCCAGTTGGCATGATCCCCCCATTACCTGAGAAACGTTTATTTCCAGAAAGATAATTTTGTTCTTTTGCGTTTTGATTGTTTTGAGCTGAAATTTTTTCAGCTTCATATTTTGCTTCGATAATTTGTGTACGCTGTTCCCCTGATTTATAAGGAACAATACCAATACTCAAAAAAGGCTTATTTTGATTATATTCAGAGCTTGTTGATGCCATATTAAATTGCCAACTTTTTTTCAATTGGCATTGCTGCTTCATTGCTTCAGTTAGCTTAATTTCCCCTGAATTATCATAGGTAATATCAAAATAATTAGTCAGAGCGTAAAGACTTTCAGATTCATTTTTTCTCTCAACTGAAAATACAGTATTTGAACATGTTAATATTTTGAAGGTGTTTATTACCGTAGGGACTGTTAATATCTCAGAAACTCCACCGTTATTTTCATGAGCAGTGACACCAGTATCGATTAATTTATTATTCTGATAAATCCAATAAGGTTCTGATTCATAATGGCTTGAATTTTTGCCAAAAAAAGTGAACGCTACATAATTATTTTTTGAAGGTGGGTTATCAACTTCTTCCATATCAAAATACGTATGAGGTGAATAAAATGCATAAAGTTCACCTTGTTCACTTTTATTCGGTAAATAGGCACCATAAACCCCCGTTGATGTACGGATCAACCAAGATTCACTTTTATTATCATCATGTGAATTTGTGAATATTCGTCCTTTATAATCAGTCTTCCCTGATTCGATAATATGACCATTTTTCATTAGTTGATATGGAATATTTTCACTTCTATCAATAGATACAAGTAAGAAAGGAGTGTCTTTTTCTTTTGCTTGTGAAGAAAAAACACTTAACAGAGCAAGTGACAAAATACCGATAGGTTTAAGTAATAGTTTAAATAATTTCGTTTTGTATTTCATATAGTTCCTTTATATTCAATGTGATATTTCTATTGATAAATTAAAAATTTTTTATCTACTAAAAAAAATAAACCGTACTCCCCTCCCCGCTTTTAAAATTTGCTAAGCATTTTATTGTGAGATAAAAAAAAGATTCATCTTGGTTATTGCCCCTCAGCCTGTTTTTTATATTCAAAGGTGCCATCCCATTCAGGGAGTTCGGCAGGTGGGAGAGGAACGATTTTATCGATATCGGGGAATTTGGCTCTAGGATTAAGTGAAAGCTCTTTTTCTATCAATTTATAACGACGAACCCTTTCAGGATCAACATGTTGTTCCATATAGTATATTTCATTCTTAGGGTCTGATGTGTTAAAACTTTCAGATAACTTATACGCTGATTGATCGCTACCATATCGGATAGCTAATTGATAGTATTTCAGTGCCTGACTATAATTTTTATCACGAACTTCATAATTCATCGCAAGAGAATAAGCTGCGTCTGTATTACCTTGTTTAGCCGCACAATCGAGTAGTTTTCTGCCTAAGTCCAAACGATACAACGGAGTTCTCGCATTAAGGAATTGCTCCGAAATGGCAAGTTGTCCTTCTGGATTCCCCATTATTGCGGCTTTTAAAAAATAACGCATCGCTGCATCTGAGTCTTGTTTTACTCCGAAACCTCTTTGGAGATAAGTCCCCATAATGTAATAACCAAAGGGAATATCCATTTGTATCAGTTGCTCAACTAAATCAATCACCTCTTCAGAGCGTTTTTTACCTATCATAGGTTCAGCTTGACCTGTTGCTATCATATTCTGTAAGTTACCTATAGCTTTGTAATGTTTTTTTTCAGCCGCTTGACGATACAATGTAGCAATATGACCAAAATCTTTAGGACCTTTTTTAATTTCTAAGCGACGTGCTTCTTTAAACCAAGCATCAGCTTCGGGATCTAATGGTGGAAAACTGTCTTTTTCTTGTACACAGGTAAAAGTTAAATCCGGTTCGGTTTTTTGAGCCGGCGGCTCTTCCTTTTTATCCATCGGATTGCAAGCGCTCAGCATCAACATACTACAAATCAATGCACCGCATTTAAATATGCTACGAGCAACGGATTGATGATGAGATGAAAAGGAGAGATTCATCTTGATTATTGCCCCTCTGCCTGTTTTTTATATTCAAACGTGCCATCCCATTCAGGGAGTTCAGCAGGGGGAAGTGGAACGATTTTATCAATATCGGGGAATTTGGCTATTTCATCAGAAGCGTCGATTTCTTTGACTATTGCATAATAACGTAATGAACGTTCTTTATCAGGTTTTACGCCAAGATAATCAATACTTCCTAATATTGTTTTTGGGTCAAAAGCACCAGTTAAAGTTGACGCTGAATGTCGATACCCATTTTTTGTAGATAGCTGATAATATTTTAATGTTCCACCAGTATCTTCTTCAACATTCCATAAGTAATTTGCCAGACGATATGCGGCTTCTCCATTACCTTGATTTGCAGAGCAATCCAACATTTTTTTCCCAATATCAGGGCGATAAGCTGGATTATCTCTGTCCGATAAACGTTGAGATACAAAAATATCGCCAATCACATATTGGGCTTCGGGACTGCCTAAATCCGCAGCTTGACGAAAGTAAGCTAAAGCTTTAGTACGATCAGCGACGACTCCATAACCCGTATCGAGGTAGTGCCCCATTTGGTAATAACCATAGCTGATATCCAATTTAGCCATTTTTTGAATAATGTCCCACACCTCTTGAGCAGGGCCTTTACCTTCAATGGGGGGAACTTTGCCATAACTGATTAAGTTGCTTAAGTTAAGCATGGCTTTAGGGTGATTACGTTCTGCGGCTTTACGGTAAAGTGCACCAATTTGAGCATAATCCCGTTGAGATTTATTGGCCTTTTCAAGTTCACGGGCTTGTTTAAACCAAATGTCGGCTTCAGGATCAACGGGAGGTAGCGTGTTTTTTTCATACACACAGGTGAACGTTAAATCGGGTTCGTTCTTTTGGGTCATCAATTTCTCTTTTTCCTCTACAGGTTTACAGCTCACAAGTAGCACTAGAGCACACAATAATAGACAAGGTTTAACTAGTGGCATAATTTAATCCGTATTTTCTAACCCAATCGTTTTATCCTCAAAAGGAATTAACGCACCTTGGGGCATTTTTTTATCTTTTTTAAGCTCTTTGTTTTTACTTATGATTTTTTTCCAATCATTAAATTCTTCTGTCAAATCTGAAAAAATACTTCCCGTTCCTTTATGTAGCCCCCATAATCTTTCCCGTAACGGTTTAACAATAGGAAAGATGTCCGTATCTTGCAGTATCACCGCAATTTCAGTGTCAAATGCCATACTGCGTAAATTGATATTGGCAGAGCCTTGGATTAAAAAGGTGTCATCCACTAAGGTTAGCTTGCTGTGGACATACACCGACTGCCAGAGATTAGAATCCGAGGAAACTAACGTGCAAATCACGCTCTTAAACCCCTCAATGGTTTCTTCCTGAATATCATCAGGGTTAACGACATCAATTGGGGCTAACACCTGACCGTTTCGGGTCGATGCCATGACATTATTTACCGTATCTCGATACGCAGCATGCTCCCGCATCAAATCACGGCGACCTAGCGTTTCCAGCATCTTGTAGGTTTGATACCCTCCGACTTCATTCGAGTTAAGGGGAAGTGTATTCCGTAGGTATCTCCCGCATAGGGTTTCGCCAGCCGCACGGGCATACTTTCATAGCCCGTCGGTTTTTCATCACGGTCTGCATCAAATTTGACCCAATAAAAGCCATGCTCATTTTGATGGGCGTAGATATCGTTGGTTTTAACACTGGTAATCCGTGCCGTTAACGTGCCTGCAATCACCGGACGTGGCTTAAGGATCGGGCGCCAACACAAGGCTTCGGTGTACGGCGCCGCATCAAACTGAATCACTAACGCGCTGCTGCGACTGCCTGAAAAACGCAATCTCGTGATTAAGATTTCCGATTGAAAATCCGTGGGCAACGTGGACGGCAATTGGCTGTCGATGATTTTGAAAACCATTAATGGCGTCAGGCGAGGGGAATTACTTTTTCCTCGCAGTACCGTTTGACGTGCGAGAAAGCGTTCATGGTCAAGTCGTGACCAAAAATGCGCCGTTTCTGTTTCGGGTTGGTATTTTTCACCGCGCTCAAGGTGGCGGGGTTTGTAGTGGTAAACGTCACCATAGTTGATATTCTCACCTTCACCTCGAGTCATGTCCGTCTCAATGGATTGCAGGGTTAGCATCGCTTGGCGGTGATTATAATCTTTGGCGGTGACACTGCGCTCGACCACTTGGTGACGCAGTGATAATCCCCACACACTCTCCACGCCATTATCACTCATGCCAGAGGGACTATTGAGTGGCAGTTGTAAATCATACACATAGGCGCGTTGGCTATCGCCAAAGTGAATTATCTCAGTCTTCGTGTCAGCTTGAAGACTAAAGGAATAGAAAATCCCCACTTCACTGAGTAAACGCTCAATAAATTGCCAGTCGCTTTCATTGATTTGGTTGATTTGCTCCCGCTTGGGGTATTGGCGCTGTAAGTGAAACTCAAATTCCCAGCCCTGCATTTGGTGTTCACGCAAGATAAGCTCAATGACTTCAGGCACAGATTGATTGAGGAAAAACCGATGCGAACGTATTTGATGGCGTAGCAGCGACACAAATGGTTCGATAACAATTTGGTACAGAGCTTCATCCACTGAACCGGACAACCGCTTAAAATGCGTGATCACACCATGTACCCGTTTTTGAGGTTCATTCAACGAACTTAAGGCGGCCAATGGGATAGTCGGGGATGAAAAGGTAAAGTGAGTGCTGCGACGAAGAAGCCGTTGGGCTTGCAGGTTTTTGTCTGGGGACGTAAAGGTAATCTGGTAACGATAAGTCTCACTAATGGCTTCTCGTCCAATGAACGACTCAACATCTAATGGCGTCTGGCAGTCTTGAATAGCCAGTTGATAGCGATTGTGGGATTGAAGTGACCGTTGTGCAGCATCCAGCAAGCTCATTCTGTATTCCTTCTCTATGAGTTTCGTGGTAACCCGCAACAGAGATCAAGACAGAAGGTCACCAATGCAAATTCAATGCATTTAACTTAAGTAGAGACAGAAAAGCAGCAAATGAAACTAAAAGCAATCATAATTCTTACTAATGGGATATATAGAAGAATTATCTGAAGCAATCTAATCAATTTGAGGTAGGCGATGCAAACAATAAAAATGCACCTTAGTCTGTTGATATTCAACTTTTGGGGTGCATTTATTTTCAATAACAATTTTAATTAGTAACTATGCAATCGTCACAGGGAACGCAATTACATCACTGATCCGTTCGGCATTGAGCGCTAGCATCATTAAACGGTCAACCCCCACTGCGACACCAGAACAGTCAGGAAGACCATGTTCAAGAGCGGCAAGTAGATGCTCATCAATCGGCTGGATAGGTAATCCCATCGCTGCACGCTTACGATTATCTTGTTCAAAACGCTGGCGCTGTTCATGTACATCCGTCAACTCGTGGAAGCCATTCGCCAGTTCCATACCTTTATAATAGACTTCAAAGCGTTCTGCGACACGATGGTCTTCAGTACTAATAACGGCTAATGATGCTTGAGTCGCTGGGAAATGGTAGACCACTGCTGGCTTATCTTTACCTATATGAGGTTCAACGCCCATCGTAAATAGCAACTGCAATAACGTATCACGATCCTCTTCTTGATCCGCAATATTGCTTAAATCTAAGCGTGCGGCCACGTCTCTCAGTTCACTTTTTTCTGCTGATAACGGATCAATATTCAAATGGCGTAAGAAAGCTTGCTGATAGGATAATAATTCAGCACTGTCACATTCGAGAACTTGCTGTAGAAGGTCATCCACTTCATTGATTAAACGGTACATATCAAAATGAGGACGATACCATTCTAGCATTGTAAATTCAGGATTATGGTGTCTTCCAGCTTCTTCATTACGGAAGCTGCGGGACATTTGATAGATAGGACCGCTCCCCGCTGCCAGTAATCTCTTCATATGGTATTCAGGGCTGGTCATTAAATATAAGTTAATGCCCTGAGCAGCGCCGGGTCCCACAAAGCGAGTTTCAAATGGAACAAGATGAATGTCAGTCACGGTTGCCTGACTCATGGCGGGTGTATCTACCTCAAGTACACAGCGATCAGCAAAAAAGCGTCTAATTTCCGCAATAATTTTTGCGCGCTGTAACAGGTTAGCGATGGGGGCAGTTGGCTGCCAATTCGCTACTTCACTCATTAAAATGACTCCAAAATAAACATAGTCGTGCAGTGTACTCACCTCATACCCAACACACAATGGAATATTGTGGATAAAACGCCCTATTTGAGTACCGATAGATAATAGCGAAGTAAGGTGAGAAAGATGGAGGGATTATCTCCTGCTTTATACGATTAGGCAAAAAGCTTTCCCATCAACTTTTAACAATTGATTAAAAAAAAACAAAAACATGATTTTTTCTTATAACTTGTGATGTGATTGTTAAAAAAAACAATCCCCCGTTACTTACTTGGCACATTTAAAAAATGATTTCTCAGTAAAAAAGTTAAACCGTTTTTAAAATAGTGAACTCATTCGCAATTTTCTATTCGATATGAATTTAGAATTTTCCCCAAAAGCACCCTATTATCGACTACAAACAGGTTAAACCCGACGATTTTAGTTGGTTTTTAATGCTAGGAATTCGTGTAAGATTAATGATAATTATTTGATATTTCTTTTTATTATTTCCATTTTCTCTCTAAACGTCTTAGAGAGAGAAACAATTTACAAAAAGAAGACGCAGATCACATTTTGTAGGTAATATCACCCAAAACACCTTTCTATATCAAATTTATCCCAGACACTATTCGCTATAATTACCAACATAATAAGTCGTTATTAGCTATTATATATCTACGATTAGAAAAAGATTTTTTGCAGTTTAGCCTAAAGGCAAGCTGGAATTGAGATAGCTAAGCACTAAAAGTATTTAAAAGAATTTATTAATTTACTAATTTACACTTGAACAATGGAGAAGCGCAGTGCAAACCTTCAATGCCGATTTAGCGATTATCGGGGCCGGGGGCGCAGGCTTACGAGCAGCAATTGCTGCTGCTGAAGCAAATCCCAATATCAAGATTGCTCTGATCTCAAAAGTTTACCCAATGCGTAGCCATACCGTGGCAGCAGAGGGAGGATCAGCCGCAGTTACTCAAGCCCATGACTCCTTTGACTATCATTTCAATGATACTGTTTCTGGTGGTGACTGGCTGTGTGAGCAAGATGTCGTCGATTATTTCGTCGAGCACTGCCCAACAGAAATGACCCAACTAGAACAATGGGGCTGCCCGTGGAGCCGTAAACCAGATGGTTCAGTTAACGTTCGCCGTTTCGGTGGGATGAAAATTGAGCGTACATGGTTTGCCGCGGATAAAACCGGCTTCCATATGCTGCACACCTTGTTCCAGACATCATTGAAATATCCTCAGATCCAACGTTTCGATGAGCATTTCGTTCTCGATATTATTGTCGATGAAGGTCAAGCTCGTGGTTTAGTTGCTCTGAACATGATGGAAGGTACTAAAGTACAAATCCGTGCAAATGCTATCGTTATGGCTACTGGTGGTGCGGGTCGTGTGTATCGTTATAACACCAACGGCGGTATCGTAACAGGTGATGGTATGGGTATGGCACTTCGTCATGGCGTACCACTACGTGATATGGAATTCGTTCAGTATCACCCAACAGGTCTGCCAGGTTCAGGTATCCTGATGACTGAAGGTTGCCGTGGTGAAGGTGGTATTCTTGTCAATAAAGATGGTTACCGCTATCTGCAAGATTACGGAATGGGTCCAGAAACCCCACTGGGCAAACCAGAAAATAAATATATGGAACTGGGTCCTCGTGACAAAGTTTCTCAAGCATTCTGGCACGAATGGCGTGCAGGTCGCACTATCAGCACTCCTCGTGGTGATGTT
Source organism: Providencia sp. PROV210 (assembly GCF_028479445.1). Taxonomy (NCBI): domain Bacteria; kingdom Pseudomonadati; phylum Pseudomonadota; class Gammaproteobacteria; order Enterobacterales; family Morganellaceae; genus Providencia; species Providencia sp. PROV210. The sequence continues at coordinate 236,861 of NZ_JAMPNQ010000014.1, read as the reverse complement.
GTGTATCTGGATCTGCGTCACCTCGGTGCTGAAAAACTACATGAACGCCTACCATTCATTTGTGAATTAGCAAAAGCTTACGTCGGTGTTGACCCTGTTAACGAGCCAATTCCAGTTCGTCCAACAGCGCACTACACCATGGGCGGTATCGAAACCGACCAACGTACAGAAACTCGCATTAAAGGTCTATTTGCTGTGGGTGAATGTTCGTCTGTTGGTTTACATGGTGCAAACCGTTTAGGCTCTAACTCACTCGCAGAATTAGTGGTATTCGGTCGCTTAGCCGGTGAAGAAGCTGCACGTCATGCAGCGGAAGCAACTCCAGCAAATGCAAGTGCTATCGAAGCTCGTACTCGTGATATTGACAACGACCTACATAAACTCTTAAACCAAAAAGGTAATGAGAGCTGGGCGAAAATTCGTGATGAATTAGGGTTATCAATGGAAGAAGGTTGCGGTATCTACCGTACCCCTGAATTGATGCAAAAAACAGTTGATAAGATTGCAGAACTGAAAGAGCGTTTCAAGAAAGTCGAAATCACTGACCATAGCAGCGTATTCAATACTGACTTACTGTACACCATCGAGCTGGGCTTCGGCTTAGACGTCGCGGAATGTATGGCTCACTCTGCGATTAATCGTAAAGAGTCCCGCGGTGCTCACCAACGTCTCGACGAAGGTTGCACTGAACGTGATGATGTAAACTTCCTGAAACACACGCTGGCATTCTATAATCCAGAAGGCGCACCACGCCTTGAGTATTCTGATGTGAAAATTACTAAATCACAACCAGCGAAACGTGTGTATGGTGCTGAAGGGGCAGCTCAAGACAAGGCGAATAAGGAGCAGGCTAATGGGTGAGATGCAACACTTAAAAATGGAGATCATGCGCTTCAATCCAGAAACGGATAGTGAGCCCCATTTAGTGACTTATGATGTCCCTTACGATGCGCAAACGTCTTTGTTAGATGCATTGGGTTATATCAAAGATAACTTAGCGCCGGATCTGTCTTATCGCTGGTCTTGCCGTATGGCTATCTGTGGTTCTTGCGGCATGATGGTTGATAATGTACCGAAGCTGGCTTGTAAAACATTCCTCCGTGAATACCCACAAGGAATGAAAGTTGAGCCACTGGGTAACTTCCCTATCGAGCGCGACCTTGTTGTTGATATGACTAGCTTTATCGAACGTTTAGAAGCGATCAAACCGTATATTATTGGTAATGATCGTAAACTGTCTGAAGGTCCGAATAAGCAAACTCCTGCTCAGATGGCGAAATATCACCAGTTCTCTGGCTGTATTAACTGCGGTCTGTGCTATGCAGCTTGCCCGCAATTTGGTCTGAACCCTGAGTTCTTAGGCCCTGCGGCTATCACATTAGCAGAGCGCTACAACCTCGATAACCGTGACCACGGTGCAAAAGAGCGTATGCCACTGTTAAATGGTGACAACGGTGTTTGGAGCTGTACGTTTGTAGGCTACTGCTCTGAAGTCTGTCCTAAGCATGTCGACCCTGCGGCCGCTATCCAGCAAGGTAAAGTTGCCAGCGCGCAAGACTTTGTTATCGCCATGCTGAAGCCACGATAAGGAGAATTGAAGTCATGACAACAAAACGTAAACCCTATGTACGGGAAATGAAAGGCGACTGGTGGCAAAAACTCGGTTTTTACCGTTTTTACATCATGCGCGAAAGCACTTCCGTTCTTCAGGTCTGGTTTAGTATTTTAGTCCTGTACGGAGTCTTTGCTCTGAAAAGTGGTCCAGAATCATGGGCTGGCTTTGTTGGATTCTTAAGTAATCCAATCATTCTGATCATTAACTTAGTGACACTGGCTGCCACACTGCTACACACCACAACGTGGTTTAAGTTAGCACCGAAAGCTGTCTCTATTATTGTAAAAGATAATAAAATGCCAGATGAACCTATCGTTAAAGGCTTCTGGGCTCTGACTATCGTCGTCACTGCGGCTATTTTAGCAATCGCATTACTATTTTAATCGAAGGAGAATCTGATGAATCTAACGCCTAAACGTTCCGATGAGCCGATTTTCTGGGGATTATTTGGTGCCGGTGGTATGTGGAGCGCCGTTATTGGCCCTGCAGTCATCATCTTACTGGGTATTTTAATCCCATTAGGTGTTGCACCAGAAATGCTGAGCTATGAGCGCATTATGGCATTTAGCCAAAGCTTTATCGGTCGTATTTTCTTATTACTGATGATTATTTTGCCTGTATGGTGTGGTATGCACCGTATCCACCACACCCTGCACGATTTTAAAGTGCATGTTCCTGCAACAAAATGGGTGTTCTACGGCAGCTCTGCAATCATTAGTGTTATCGCGATTATCGGTGTATTCACTCTATAATCATTAAGTCGATAATATAAGTTACGAATAAATACCCCATCAACTCATTGAGTGTTGGGGTATTTTTTTACCTTCAGAATATTGTTCCCTACATTTAGAATTACTTTATTGAATGCTATGATGCGGCTATTCGCTGAAATAATGCTAAGAGATAAACAAGATGGACACTCAACCGAAGAAACCAAGAACTAAGCCCGCTGAAGAGCGTTTGAATGAGCTAATGAATGCAGCTGAGCAATTATTTCTGTCGAAAGGTTTTGTGGCAACAACGGTGAGTGATATTGTCGCAGCAGCTGATGTGGCAAAAGGGACTTTTTATCATTATTTTCAATCTAAAAACGAAATTATGGATGCCTTGCGCACCCGTTATATCGATTGGTATTTAGGGCACATTGCGGAGGCGTTTTCACAGTATCAATCAGCGTCTTCACAGTTAAAATCATGGTGCGAAAACAGCGTTAAATACTATGTTGAAAAACAATCGCTCCACGATATGCTATTTCACGATGAATATCATGGACATACAAACAACCATGAACAGCGAGCCATAGAGCAAATTAAACAAATATTAGCCCTTGGTGAGCAGCAACAAGAGTGGCAGGCATCACCACCTGAACTTATCGCCACAATGATTTATCATTCAATGCATGCTGCGGTGGATAACCTAGCAACTTCACATGAATATAACCAAGATACTTTGAATAAGCTGCTTTATAACTGCTTCTTAAAATTACTTAGTAAATAAGAAATACCCCGCAGATTCGCTACGGGGTTAATCATTTAATTAAACTCTAATTCTTTTGATTTGGGTAACCAACGGGTCAGGAAGAATAATGCGCCGCACAATGCAATAAAACATCCAGCATACCCTAAGTGAAAATCACTCAAATAAGTAATGACCAGCGGTGTTACTCCCCCAATACATACAGAAGCTCCATTATAGCCAGCACCTAACATTGCGGTATTACCATGAACAACTCTTGCAAGTACAGCAGGTAAATTTGCCAATATCATTGAAGAACACCCTGCAATCGAGAGCTGTGCAAGGCAAACTAACATTAGGTTATCAAGCTGAAGCGTAAAATAAACCGGGGCTGCTAATAGCACTAGTGCAGCGACTCCAATCCGGTATATTCTCAATGGCGTGCTATATTTTGTTGTCCACCAACAACTTAAAATAATCAGTGCTAACAAAAGCCCGGAAGATATTAGAGGAAAAATATCCTTTAATACATCATGCTTCAAATGCCTCACAATAACTGAACCAGACAGGTTTTGTGAATAAAAAGCAACTGAAGCAGGCGCTGTTAACAAAAATAAGTAAATAATGCCTAGCCAATTAAACGCTCGCTTTACTGGTCTGTTTGCCCGTTTTTCTGGTAGCTTCGTTCTAAACCAAAAACTCATTCCTATATTGAACAAGCCTACCAATAGAGGGATCCGCCAACCAATGCTATGCATTGTTTCTTTATCAAGAACTTGCTGTAAAAAAAATACTAATCCTGTAGAAATAATAACACCTACAACTATGCTTCCAGAAATCAACGCAGCAATTTTAGCTCGCTCATCTTCTTGCACATCAGAGAATAAATACGTTACCAAGGATGGATATTCCCCTCCAAAACTAAAGGATAGAGCAAACTGAAAAATTAGAATAGCAAGGGGCGTATAGACCCCTAGTAATTGAATCGGCAACAATGCCATACATAATGTCGCTATCCCCGTGATTGAACTTGTTAGGACTAATGCTGCCTTTTTCCCCGCAGTATCGGCATAACGCCCTATAACTACACCACCAATAGGTCGAATTAAAAAACGTAATGCAAAAATACCCCATACCATTAATGTTGATTGGGAATAACCTAGTTTCTCCAGTTCGGCACTCAGGTAAACAGATATTGCTGCAAATACTGCAATATCATAATATTCCAGCGCATTTCCTGCAGCTGCACCAAATCGATATTTCCATTTCATTGTGTCATCCTTGTTGTAAGATTTTTATCCTTAATACATATTCATGAAAAAATTAGGGATAACTCACTAGCATTTCTAAACAGGCTAATGTAATTCCATGATCTTTAAGAACCGTAAATAATCCACTTGAGGAAACATGTGGGCAATTTAATTTTTCTTTAATACGCTGAATGCGCTTATGCTCATTTGCTTCCGCACAGCCTTGAATATAACTAATTTCTTTTACCTTACAGTGGGAAAGTAATAAACGAATAGTGATCATTTCTTTACGTGTGAAACGAATGTTACCGAAACGCATATATTGATGTATGTCGAGTAAATCATTATCTACTTCATTTTTGGAACCATTACCCCCGGTTGATAAAATAATATTTTCTCTTTGTGGTAAAAAAGAATCATCATCTTTCTGCCAAATACTTTGTGCATAGTCTGAAACAATAGCCCTATATTTATATATTGCATTAATTTCCTTTATCGATAATTTACTTTTCGAATTAATTGATGCTAATTCAAAAACATTCCCATATTTCGTACAGAGATCAACTTTAATTTTTTTCTTATCTACTTTTACTAAAGTATCTGTATATGCCTTAGAGTAATTATCCCAATATTGAATTCCCGATGATAGTCGCTCACTGATTAAAAGGTCGAGATCATCGCTCCAATAGATTAAAACCCACTCATAATTACTTGATATAGTGAATATTTTCCTCTCTGACAAATCAACCCTACTGAAGGATAAATCCATATCATCCCAATTAAACTGACTAGAAAATATATTTCTTAATCCATTACATGATTTCTCCAAAAAATCACTTTCAATATTCATTTAATCTTCCTTTTTAAATTACACATGAAATATTCATATTTTAAATCGCCAATATCTTTAACATAAAAAAATTAACAACAAAAGATTAAATTAATACGCATTTGAAAATGAAATTTATTTATCTAACTTAATATCTCTTCAATCACAAAATATATATCAATTAAAATATACATAATTAAATTTTAAAATTAATTATTATTTAATTATCGGAGGGTAATATGAAAGAAGATTGGCATCCTGCGGATATTATTGCCGCAATCAGAAAGAAAGGTTCGACATTATCAGCAATATCTAGATCTGTTGGACTAAACTCCTCAACATTAAACAATGCTTTATCGCGACGCTGGCCTAAGGGTGAAAGAATTATTGCTGATTTTTTAGAGACAACCCCAGAAAAAATCTGGCCTTCACGTTATATTAACTATCAGATTCAGAGAAAAAACATTTCTAATATCGTCTTGAAAAAGTAAAAACTCTTATTATGTCACTTATAATAATATTTTCTTTGAGTAAAAAAGTGGGAGAATATTCATTCTCCCATTTTTGTTTCAATTGATTAACTTGAGACTTTTAAACCAATCAACCCCAGTACTATCAACCCTAAGCTTAATAAGCGGAAGATATTCGCCGATTCACCCAGAAAGATAATACCGACAATTGCGGTACCCACTGCCCCGATCCCCGTCCAGATAGCATAAGCGGTTCCTGCTGGAAGATCTCGCATGGCATAAGCCAATAAGCCCATACTTGCAATAATGGCAAGAATGGTAATGATGCTTGGCGTTAAGCGCGTAAAACCGTGAGTATATTTTAAGCCCACTGCCCATACAACTTCTAATAAACCAGCAAATAAAAGGATGATCCAAGCCATGGTCATTTTCCCGTTAACTTAACGGGGTCGTCCCCAGTAATTGAATGTGTAATTTCAGGTCGTCCTGAACACCGATGATTAGAAATGCATTATAAACATTCAATTTATGAGATTCAAGCGATGATAAATAATAATTAACACCAAATTAACAATAATATTGCACTTATTCCTACTATATTTTATCCACTAGCACCAATACCATCGCATGATTTTAAATCCACAGGTACAGTATTCACTACTCTCGAATCATGCTCTGAGAAATATCCATGAATATCAAAGATATATTATTAGCACTCTGTGTCGTCGTCATTTGGGGCGTCAATTTTGTGATCATAAAGCTTGGCGTAACCGCCCTACCACCTTTATTACTTGGCGCACTACGCTTTGTATTCGTGGCATTTCCTGCAATTTTTCTGTTTAAACGCCCTAATATCCCATTTAGGTTATTACTGATTTATGGACTCACTATCAGTTTTGGGCAATTTGCATTTCTATTCTGCGCTTTACATGTCGGTATGCCAGCAGGTATTGCCTCGGTGATCTTACAATCTCAGGCCTTTTTTACCTTACTACTCGGTGCCATCATCTTAAAAGAATCCTTACAACTCAATCATTTTATTGGGATGTTCATTGCTATCGCTGGTCTAGCCGTTTTAGCCAATGGGGCAACTGCCGGCGGTATTGATGATATTCCACTGATCGGCTTAGTGTTTATATTAATTGCAGGATTATCTTGGGCGACAGGCAATATCACCAACCGTATTATTATGCAAAAACAAGGTGATGAAAAATGTAGTGCTCTATCACTGGTTAGTTGGAGTGCTCTGATCCCCATTATCCCTTTTCTATTAAGCTCATGGATTTTCGAAGGTGAAACTGCCATCGTCCAAGGTTTAGCCGGGTTTAATTGGTCTATATTTGGCGTGATTATTTATCTTGCTTACTTATCAACATTTGTTGGTTACGGTTTATGGGGCGTTTTATTAGGCCGTTATGAAGCTTGGCGAGTTGCCCCATTCTCACTGCTCGTTCCCGTTTTTGGTCTCAGTAGCAGCGCATTATTCCTTGGTGAGCATATTAATGGCATACAAGTCGCTGGGCTGATTTTGATCATGATAGGTCTGATAACAACGCTATTTGGTAAGAAAATTATTCAAATGCTGAGACAGCGATAGCTAACCTATTAAAATACCGGAAAGTTTAATACGGTATTTTTTCCCTACGATTTTATATTCCCACTATTCGCCACACCCTAATTATAAGTTTATTAAACCAATAAACTTATAATTATTGAAATAAAAATTCAAAACAAAAACGCCACATAGACAAAAACAAGATAAAATCCAATATTCATTCATATTTTAGTGACGCCAATTGCAATAATGAAATTTACTTAAAATTTCAATTAGGTGTCTCGTTTTAGCTACTTTTTCTTTTGATTTACTCTCGCTATACCTGTTTCAGTTTTACTTAAATAAATAATAATGACTCGTTAATGAAATGGATGGGGAAGGCTATGGGTAAACAATTGATTTGGATTGCTCTCGCTCTGCTCGGTGCTTTTTCACTCGGTTATATTGCACTAAACCGTGGTGAACAAATAAATGCCTTGTGGATTGTTGTTGCTGCTGTCTGTATTTATCTTATTGCATATCGCTACTATGGACTGTTTATTGCGAAAAAGGTCTTACAAGTCGATTCAACACGTATGACACCAGCTATTCGTCATAATGATGGTCTGGATTACGTCCCGACAGATAAAAAAGTGTTATTTGGTCACCACTTTGCCGCTATCGCAGGGGCCGGTCCACTTGTCGGACCGGTGCTAGCAGCTCAAATGGGATATTTACCAGGAATGTTATGGCTACTGGCAGGGGTTGTGCTTGCCGGTGCTGTACAAGATTTCATGGTGCTATTTGTGTCCACTCGCCGTGATGGGCGCTCTTTGGGGGAATTGGTTAAAGAGGAAATGGGGAATACAGCTGGGGTTATTGCCCTGATCGCCTGCTTTATGATCATGGTGATTATCTTAGCTGTTCTCGCGATGATTGTGGTGAAAGCGCTGACACACAGTCCTTGGGGAACCTATACCGTCGCCTTCACGATTCCACTGGCTATTTTCATGGGGATTTATACCCGTTATATTCGCCCCGGTCGTATTGGTGAAGTTTCTGTCATAGGCTTAGTTTTTCTCGTTTTTGCTATTATCTCTGGGGGTTGGGTTGCAGAAAGTGAAACATGGGCACCTTATTTTGACTACACCGGCGTTCAATTAACATGGATGCTCGTGGGATATGGCTTTGTAGCTGCCGTATTACCCGTTTGGTTATTGTTAGCACCTCGTGACTATCTGTCTACATTCCTGAAAATTGGTACCATTATTGGTCTCGCTATTGGTATTTTAATTTTAAATCCAAGTCTACAAATGCCAGCGCTAACCAAATATATTGATGGTACGGGTCCTGTGTGGGCGGGTGATTTATTCCCATTCTTATTTATTACCATTGCTTGTGGTGCCGTATCAGGCTTCCACGCCTTAATCTCATCGGGTACCACACCGAAGATGTTAGCCAATGAAAATCAAGCATGTTTTATTGGTTATGGTGGAATGTTGATGGAGTCATTCGTTGCCATCATGGCATTAGTGGCTGCTTGTGTGATTGACCCCGGTGTTTATTTTGCGATGAACAGCCCAATGGCAATGTTGGCACCAGCCGGTACTACAGATGTGGTGGCGTCAGCCGCTCAAGTGGTTAGTAGTTGGGGCTTCCAGATTACACCGGAACAACTCACTCAAATTGCCAATGATGTCGGTGAAACCAGTATTATTTCCCGTGCAGGTGGAGCACCAACCCTTGCAGTAGGTATGGCGTACATTCTCCATGGTGCTTTAGGTGGCTTGATGAATGTGGCTTTCTGGTATCACTTCGCCATCCTGTTTGAAGCGTTATTTATCCTGACGGCAGTGGATGCAGGAACCCGTGCTGCGCGCTTTATGCTACAAGATTTATTGGGTGTGATTTCTCCATCGTTGAAAAGAACCGATTCACTCCCGGCAAACTTAATTGCCACCGCGTTGTGCGTATTGGCATGGGGTTATTTCTTACACCAAGGGGTTGTGGATCCATTGGGTGGTATCAACACATTGTGGCCACTATTTGGTATCGCCAACCAAATGCTAGCAGGTATGGCATTGATGCTGTGTGCAGTTGTTCTGTTCAAAATGAAGCGCCAAGCTTATGCGTGGGTCGCACTATTACCTACCTCATGGTTGCTAGTTTGTACTATGACTGCGGGTTGGGAAAAGACGTTCAGTGAAGATGCCCGTGTTGGCTTTTTAGCTGTCGCCAATAAATTCCAAGCGATGTTAGACAGCGGTAACATTCCACCACAATACACGGAGTCACAGCTTACTCAGTTAATCTTTAATAACCGTTTAGATGCTGGCTTAACGATTTTCTTCATGATTGTCGTCGTGGTTCTCGCTATTTTCTCTCTGCGTACCGCATTAAAAGCATTAAAATCTAAGGAGCCAACGGCTAACGAAGTGCCTTACGAGCCAATGCCAGAGAACTACCAAGACATTGTGGCGAACACCCGCCATCATTAAGAGCAACGGAGATCGAGGGATGAGCAATTTTGTTTTAAGCATTTATTTTTCTTAAATATTTTTCAAAACTCACTCTCTTTCTCCAAAATCACTGGCTACAATGCAATCCTCTAAATAGTTTGTGTTGTAGCTAGGCAGCAAGCGAGGATATCCCTGGGAACATAGATAACTATGTGACTAGGGTAGCCAAGTGAAGCTAACAACGCTACAACACAAAATATGACGAGGATTTATGTTTGGGAACTTAGGGAAGGCGGCCCGTTACTTGGGCCAAGCCGCCAAAATGATGGTCGGCGTCCCCGACTACGACAACTACGTTGCTCACATACAGCAAACCCATCCTGACCAAACGCCGATGACTTATGAGGAATTTTTCAAAGAGCGGCAAGATGCGCGTTATGGCGGCAAAGGTAAAGGTGGATTTAAGTGCTGTTAACTCTTCAATAAAAAAGCCGAATACAGCACAAAACTGTATCCGGCTCTTCTTGATCTCATCGAGTCACTCACTATAATGACTCGCTTGATCTACTCGGCAATTATTTTACGCGTGATACGTATTCACCTGAACGGGTGTCAACTTTAATCACTTCGCCGACCTGTACGAACAGAGGAACTTTAACCACTGCGCCAGTGCTCAGTGTTGCTGGTTTACCGCCAGTACCTGCAGTATCACCTTTCAGACCTGGATCTGTGTCCGTAATTTCTAACTCAACGAAATTCGGTGGTGTTACGGCGATTGGACGACCGTCCCATAAGGTTAAGATACATTCAGCTTGGTCGACCAGCCATTTTGCGTTGTCACCAACTGTTTTTTCATCAGCTGCTAGCTGTTCGAAAGTTTCATTGTTCATGAAATGCCAGAACTCACCGTCGTTGTACAGGTAAGTTAAGTTCATATCCATGACATCTGCACCTTCGCAAGAGTCAGTAGATTTAAACGTTTTTTCCAACAGTTTGTTAGAAATCAGTTTACGGAGACGCACACGTGCGAACGCTTGACCTTTACCCGGTTTAACGAATTCACTTTCAAGAATTGCACACGGCTCACCATCTAACATGATTTTAAGACCTGAGCGGAATTCATTGGTACTATAAGTAGCCATGGAGATCCTCTATTTATAAACTAAAAATGGCATAGCCAAAAAATGGTCGATATTATAACTCAAAATACCTCATCCAGAGAAGTCTGGATACAACAACTTGCTGAAGCAGTCACTAATCCTGATGAATTGCTGCAAATACTCAATTTGGAAGACCATTTACCATCGCGAGAAGGCAACGAGGCTCGGAAATTATTCCCCTTACGCGTTCCTCGACCTTTTATTTCTCGAATGAAAAAAGGCGATCCATCAGACCCTCTGTTATTGCAAGTGTTAACCGCAAAGACAGAGTTTGATATACATCCAGGTTTTTCTACTGATCCACTAGAAGAGCAGGATAATGAAATTCCAAGTTTACTGCACAAGTACCACAACCGAGCATTAATGCTGGTTAAAGGGGGATGCGCGGTGAACTGTCGTTACTGCTTTCGCCGGCATTTTCCTTATGAAGATAACAAAGGAAATAAAAATAACTGGTTGATGGCGGTGGATTATATAAAAAACCACAGTGAACTCAATGAAATCATCTTTTCTGGTGGTGATCCATTGATGGCTAAAGATCACGAACTTGATTGGCTTATTAGCCAACTTGAGGATATTCCTCATATTACACGCTTGAGAATTCACTCCCGTTTGCCGGTTGTAATCCCAGAAAGGATCACCAATACACTCTGCAAGCGCTTGGAACAATCGCGTTTACACGTGATTATGGTCACCCATGTGAACCATGCCAACGAAATTGACGACTCTTTTACTCATGCTATGCAAAAATTAAAACGTGCGGGAGTTACTCTGCTCAACCAGAGCGTGTTACTGCGCCAAGTTAACGATAATGTCACTGCATTAGCTAACTTGAGTAATGCATTATTTGAAGCCGGAATTCTGCCTTACTATTTGCATGTTTTGGATAAAGTGCAAGGTGCTGCCCACTTTTTAGTGAGTGATAACGAGGCAAGAGAATTAATTCGTGAGTTATTAAGCAAGGTTTCGGGCTATTTGGTACCTAAATTAGCACGAGAGATCGGCGGAGAGCCCAGTAAAACATTATTGGATTTGAATTTACGACAAAGCTAAAGAGATAAAAAAACCCGCTTATTCACTAAGCGGGTCTTCACGATACTTAAATTATTGGCACTTATAAACCTGACCAACCATTTTGCTATCGACGGGAACAAAGCTAGAGAGGACGGTTTCGCTTGGGCTTGACGCACCAAAAATGACATTGCCACCCATTGCCGCTGCTTTGTTACGTAAATCGTTCGCTGCTCCACGCATAGAGCTAGATTCATTATTAACGCCGCTCAGCCAGTTGCTTTGAGTTCCAATTACCTGACCAAGAAGTTGACACTCACTTCCCGGTTGATTTTCAACAAAACGAACTTGTGAGCCTGCCGCAGTTAGATCATTGGTTGATGTACAACCTGCTAAAGTTAGTAATGCAGCAGCACCAAGCAAGACTTTAATTCGCATGTTTTCCCTCATTTTTTATTGTGTTTTTGCAGCTGGTTGTAGAACCTTTATCGCTCCAATCACTCAAAATTCTGTTTTATGGCAGTGAATTCGCTTACTAGATGCAGCGGTAAACTTTTTAAAAACTACCAATCGCTCAGAGTTTATCACAAAACTATCAAGACGCTCGTGATGTTCTTTACTTATTTAAACCATTTTTTACCTTACGTTAAATATAACCCGATGAGCCATGCAAACGCAAAAATAAGTGATAGTCCCAATGAATGCAGATCGCAAAAATATCAATTTAATACATATAAAAAACCGGCACTGCTAGAGAAACTAACAATGCCGGTCTATATTGGCTGGTAGCGGCTAACTTAGTTAACGGCTACTTGAGCAAGATGTTTGCCGAATGGCTTACATCATGCCGCCCATTCCACCCATGCCGCCCATGCCAGCGCCACCTAAGTCTGGTGCATCTGATTTAGGAGCATCAGTGATCATTGCTTCAGTAGTGATCATCAGGCCTGCGATAGATGCAGCGAATTGCAGTGCAGAACGAGTCACTTTAGTTGGATCCAAGATACCCATTTCGATCATATCGCCATAAGTATCCGTTGCCGCGTTGTAACCTTCGTTACCATTAACCGCTTTAACTTTGTTAACAACTACAGAAGCTTCTTCACCTGCGTTGGTGACGATTTGACGCATTGGAGATTCCATTGCACGCAGTGCAACACGGATACCAACGGTTTGATCTTCGTTGTCGCCTTTCATACCTTCCAGTTTCGCAGCAACGCGAACCAGAGCAGTACCACCACCAGCAACCACACCTTCTTCAACCGCAGCGCGAGTTGCATGCAGAGCATCGTCAACACGAGCACGTTTTTCTTTCATTTCAACTTCTGTCGCAGCACCGACTTTAATTACCGCAACACCGCCAGCTAATTTAGCAACGCGCTCTTGCAGTTTTTCACGGTCATAATCTGAAGAAGATTCTTCGATTTGCTGACGAATTTGAGCAACACGACCCGCGATAGCCGCTTCGTCACCGACACCATCGATGATGATAGTGGTGTCTTTGTTGATCACGATACGTTTTGCTTGACCTAAATCTTCTAACGTTGCTTTTTCCAGCTCCATACCGATCTCTTCAGAGATAACAGTACCGTTAGTCAGGATAGCGATATCTTGCAGCATTGCTTTACGACGGTCACCGAAACCAGGTGCTTTAACCGCAGCCACTTTCACGATACCGCGCATGGTGTTAACCACTAATGTCGCCAGTGCTTCGCCTTCAACATCTTCCGCGATAATCAGCAGTGGTTTGTTTGCTTTAGCAACACCTTCTAATACTGGGAGTAATTCACGAATGTTAGAAACTTTTTTGTCAACTAACAGAATGAATGGGTTTTCCAGTTCAATAACACCAGTTTCTGGTTTGTTAATGAAGTAAGGTGATAAATAACCGCGGTCAAACTGCATACCTTCAACCACGTCTAATTCGTCTTCCAGACCAGTACCTTCTTCAACGGTGATAACGCCTTCTTTACCGACTTTATCCATTGCTTCTGCGATTAAACGACCCACAGTTTCGTCAGAGTTTGCAGAAATAGTACCAACCTGTGCGATTGATTTAGTGTCTGAACATGGAACTGACAGTGTTTTCAGTTCTTCAACAGCTGCGATAACCGCTTTGTCGATACCACGTTTCAGATCCATTGGGTTCATACCCGCAGCAACGGCTTTCAGACCTTCAGTGATGATAGATTGAGCCAGAACTGTTGCGGTAGTTGTACCGTCACCCGCAGCATCGTTAGCTTTAGAAGCAACTTCTTTCACCATTTGAGCACCCATGTTCTCGAATTTATCTTCTAATTCGATTTCACGTGCTACAGAAACACCGTCTTTAGTGATAACTGGTGAGCCAAAAGATTTGTCTAAAACAACGTTACGACCTTTAGGGCCTAAAGTCACTTTAACTGCATCAGCAAGAACATTGACACCACGAAGCATTTTTACTCGTGCATCATTACCAAATTTAACGTCTTTAGCTGCCATTATTTCTTTCCTTTAAATTCTTTTCGTTTGATGAAAGTTTTAAGTGAAAATGATTATTCAACAATTGCTAAGATGTCGCTTTCGGACATGATTAACACTTCTTCATTGTCGATTTTTTCAGCTTTTACGCCATAACCGTCGTTAAAAATCACGATGTCGCCAACTTTCACATCCAGCGCTTTGATTTCACCATTTTCCAGGATGCGGCCTTGGCCTACAGCGATAACTTCACCACGAGTTGATTTGCCCGCAGCACTGCCAGTTAAAACGATACCACCAGCAGATTTTGATTCGATTTCTTTACGCTTAACGATAACGCGGTCATGCAATGGACGAATGTTCATTAATAGTTCTCCTACAAATAAAGTCCATACGAGTAAAAGGACGATACCAAGATGATCTTCACCAGTACCATGATTCAGGAGATTGGGGTTGGTTTATCAGACTTCAAGGGGTGGGAGATAAATTTTTTCATTATTTATCTCCCTACAAAAACAATGGAATTAGTACTTCGGACGCTCATCTTTATCAGACTCGGCAGATTTATCCTCTTTATCACCCTGATTAGGGCTATCTATCGTATAAGATGCATCATCTTGCTTACGTTGAAATTCACCTTCAAAAGTATTGCCATCTTGAAAACCATTACGGCCTGTACCATGAAAGCCATTACCCGGTTGATAAAATTTAATATGCGGGATTAAACGCATGACAAATAATTTTTGTACTGGCGGTAATAATAAAAGTAGACCAATAAAGTCAGTAAAGAATCCTGGAACAATTAGTAAAAATCCAGCTAACACCAACGCCACACTTTTAATCATTTCAGCGGCGGGACTTTCACCATTCATTAATTTTTGTTGTATTTGCATTACATTTTTCATCCCTTGGTTTTTCACAAGTGAAACCCCTAAACAGGATGTGAGCACCACTAAAATAAGTGTCATTAATACACCGATTTCATCAGCGACTCGGACAAAAATCACCGACTCTATATAGACCAAAACACCTATCAAAATTAGTGGTAACCAGCGCACAAGTACTCCTTTATATCAATAAGCTACTGCGTTTTTCGAGGTTAAAAGAAAACCTTTGTGAACTATCTCTAAGAGACTATCATCAGTATTCGCTTTTTTCATTAGTATAGCCATAATAATTGGGTCGCTTATAACGATTTTCAACTCACGAAGAAATATCATTAATTATGCTTATCCGTGATTTAAATCACACAATATGAATTCTGTTTCACTAATCAATCCATAAAATGATCTAGGTTCAAGGTATGGAGTGATAAAAGGCATATGATCTACCCATAAGTCAGTAGAACATAATGCTGATAACGGAGTAGTAGGTGGTAAACACCTATAAGTTTAGTTTTAGGATATATTTTTAAAGCGCATAAACGGACAGTAACTGTAATCTAATTAAGAAGGTTCTCATGTCAAACAATACTCGTATCGAAGAAGACCTGTTAGGTAAAAAAGAAGTTCCAGCTGATGCCTATTATGGTGTTCATACTCTGCGTGCGATTGAAAACTTTTATATCAGCGACCGCACTATTAACGATGTCCCAGAATTTATTCGTGGCATGGTAATGGTAAAAAAAGCAGCCGCGCTTGCTAACAAAGAACTGCACACGATTCCTCGTAATATCGCAGATACCATCATCAAAGCATGTGATATTGTTTTGAACGAAGGCAAATGCATGGATCAGTTCCCAGTTGACGTATTCCAAGGTGGTGCGGGCACATCACTGAACATGAATACCAACGAAGTTCTGGCAAACATCGGTCTTGAACTGATGGGCCATAAAAAAGGTGAGTATGAGTTTTTAAACCCAAATGACCACCTAAATAAAAGCCAATCAACCAACGATGCATACCCTACCGGTTTCCGTATCGCAGTTTACAACTCTGTTCTGAAATTAATCGACTCTGTTGTTTACCTGAAAGAAGGCTTTGAAAGAAAAGCTGAAGAGTACAAAGACATCCTGAAAATGGGTCGTACTCAGTTACAAGACGCAGTACCAATGACTGTTGGTCAGGAATTCCATGCTTTCGCGACTCTTTTAAAAGAAGAAGAGAAAAACTTAAAACGTAGCATCGATTTACTGCTCGAAGTTAACTTAGGTGCAACAGCTATCGGTACTGGCTTAAATACAGCGCCTGGTTACCAAGAATTAGCCGTTAAGAAATTAGCTGAAGTAACAGGCTTAGCATGTGTACCATCAGAAGATTTGATTGAAGCAACTTCTGACTGTGGTGCATACATCACTGTTCACGCTAGCCTGAAACGTTTAGCCGTTAAACTGTCTAAAATCTGTAACGACTTACGTTTACTTTCCTCTGGTCCTCGTGCGGCGCTGAAAGAAATCAATCTGCCAGAATTACAAGCAGGTTCTTCTATCATGCCAGCAAAAGTTAACCCAGTAATCCCTGAAGTTGTTAACCAAGCATGCTTTAAAGTTATGGGTAATGACATCTGTGTCACCATGGCTGCTGAAGCAGGTCAATTACAGTTAAACGTAATGGAACCAGCAATCGGTCAAGCAATGTTTGAATCAATTTCACTGATGAGCAATGCATGTCGTAACTTAGTAGAGAAATGCGTCAACGGTATCACAGTAAACAAAGAAATCTGTGAAGCGTTCGTATTCAACTCTATCGGTATCGTGACTTACCTAAACCCATTCATTGGTCACCATAACGGCGATATCGTTGGTAAAATCTGTGCTGAAACTGGTAAGAGCGTACGTGAAGTTGTCCTAGAACGTGGACTTCTGACCGAAGCAGAATTGGATGATATCTTCTCTGTAGAGAACCTAAAACATCCAGCATATAAAGCAAAAAGATTTGATGACTAATTATTTATGAGTTTCATAGATAATTCTTAAGAATAAGGGCACGACTTTCCACCGGATAGCGTGCCTTTTTTCATGAACGCACACACAAATAATTAACATAATAGTTTCATAATTTTCATTTTGTCGAGGAGTAAACACTATGTTAGCCGTAGAATTTGTCATTGTTCTGCTGGCCATTTTTTTAGGGGCCCGTCTTGGTGGGATAGGTATCGGCTTTGCCGGTGGCCTTGGTGTTCTGGTACTCGCTGCTATTGGCGTGAAACCGGGTACCATTCCATTTGACGTAATCTCTATCATCATGGCTGTTATTGCCGCTATCTCTGCAATGCAAATTGCAGGTGGTCTTGATTACTTGGTTGCTCAAACAGAAAAATTACTGCGCCGCAATCCAAAATACATCACTATTCTTGCCCCAATCGTGACTTATTTCCTGACCCTGTTCGCAGGTACCGGTAATATCTCATTAGCAACTCTGCCAGTTATTGCAGAAGTTGCGAAAGAGCAAGGTGTGAAACCATGTCGTCCACTGTCTACTGCGGTAGTGGCAGCTCAGATTGGTATTACTGCTTCCCCAATTTCTGCAGCGGTTGTTTACATGGCGTCAGTCATGGAAAACCCAGCAATGGTTGGTGCAGGTAACACAGTTAGCTATATCACGCTGTTAGGTGTTTTATTACCATCGACATTCCTTGCCATTATTTTAATGTCATTTATTGTTTCTTGGACATTTAACTCTAAACTGTCCGATGACCCAATCTATCAAAAACGTTTAGCTGAAGGTTTAGTTGAACTGCGCGGTAGCCAAGTCAAAGAAATCAAACCAGGTGCAAAATCTTCTGTTCTGCTGTTCTTACTCGGCGTTGTCGGCGTAGTTTGTTATGCAATCATCAATAGCCCAAGCGTGGGTCTGGTTGAAAAACCATTGATGAATACCACTAACGCTATCCTGATTATCATGCTGACTGTTGCGACATTAATCACTATCCTGTGCCGTGTTAACACTGATGCAATCCTGAACTCAAGTACCTTTAAAGCTGGTATGAGCGCCTGTATCTGTATCTTAGGTGTTGCTTGGTTAGGTGATACTTTCGTACAGCACAACTTAGACTGGATCAAAGCAACTGCGGGTGACCTGATTCATGAACATTCATGGATGTTAGCGGTTATCTTCTTCTTCTGTTCTGCTCTACTGTATTCTCAAGCAGCTACCGCTAAAGCGCTGATGCCAATGGCACTGGCTCTGAACGTTAGCCCACTGACTGCAATCGCATCTTTCTCTGCGGTATCTGGTCTGTTCATTCTGCCTACTTACCCAACGCTGGTTGCGGCGGTACAAATGGATGACACCGGTACAACTCGCATTGGTAAGTTTGTCTTCAACCACCCATTCTTTATTCCGGGTACTATCGCTGTCGCATTTGCCGTTACCTTCGGCTTCCTGTTCGGCGGTATGATGTTGTAGTCAATATTCGTTAAGTTAATTATCGAATGATAAAAGCCGTGGCATTAAAACCACGGTTTTTTTATTCTCGAAATACCATCACGATATAACCCCTTCCCCCGTTCCCATTCGCTTCAAAAACAATTGCTGATAACGCCACAGGGTTTTGGCATCAACACAATGATAATCCATATCAAATTGTGCGGCGGTTTGCTGAATAATATTGGCGAGAGCCGGATAATGTCGATGATGCCAGTTGGGAAAAATATGGTGCGTTAGGTGTAAATTCAACCCACCTAACCAATACGTCAGCCATTTGGGCGTGGTTTGCCAATCGTAGGTGGTTGAAAAAGTATGGGTATAAAAACCCTGCGCCATACGCCCTGATTCTGGTGCGGTATAAAAGGTAGCTTTTGCCCAGTGTGTACCGAGGATCAGCACCACAAAAATTAGCGAGGCGAGCATCTGGCTAAACAGATAAACCGTCAATAATGTGCCGATACCGATACCATAAGGGGATAAAAACCCATACGGTAATAACAGAGCCAAACAAAGATGCAGTACTTTACTCAGCAAAAACAAGCAAATACCTTTAGCTCCCTGATGGCGCATTTTCGGCGCGACACGTGTGAAATGAAAGCGGTCAAACCAATCATATCCCCAAATCAGCGCGGGAAACGTCATCGCCGCAATCAACGGCCAATATAAATGCTGCCAACGCATAAATGGATACCAGCGTTGATAAGGCGTTTGCCGCAGTAAAAAGTTTTCTTCTATATCCAAATCATAATGACGAATATTCGTATGGGTATGATGAAAGAGAATATGCCGAACCCGCCAGCAATCTGGGTCTAATCCAAGGGGAATAGTCACCCAAAAATTCAGCCACCGATTTGCCCAGCCATGCCGAAATACTGCGTTATGGGAGGCATCATGCACCACATTGATCGCCAGTAATAAAGCAAAAAATATAAACAGTGGATAGCCAATAAAAAAAGTGATTCCCCCCTGAGAGGTCATCATTAAGAAATAACAGCTAAAACAAGCCAGAATTAATAGCGTATTTTTCAGGTATACCTTGGCATTCGCAAAACGGTGGTCACCCTTTTCTTGCAGGTACCCGTTTGCGGCTTGCTGTAATGCGCGATGAAACGCCAAGTCATCTTTATGACGAAAAGAAAGTGGTGGTAAATCACTCGGTTTGCGCATCGGTTTTATCCACCTTAGTCACTCCGAATCCTACCAGCACCAATAAACTGTGCAGCCACAATACGCCACTCACAACCAACCAAAATGGCATTAACCAACCTGCACTTAACACCCACGCCGCAATCATCGTCGCCACCAAAAACCAGCTCCATTTACCCCATAGATAACCGCTTGATAACCCCGACAATGCTACGGTTCCTAAGGCTAACAAGATAAAGAGCCCAACTTGCACGCCAGTGGTGCCATTAAAACCGTAGCCATACAAATAAATGTAGCCAATCACCAATGTGAATAGCAACAATGTACCGCTTACCAAGAAGATTTCCTTAATCTGATAATGGGTTTCACGCGGCTGTTTCAGCCCATTTTTCATACCCAAAATACGGAGAAAAGGACGGTTACTGTCAACAAATGGATTTTGGGTCGCAGATTCTCCCCCAATACCGTATTGATGAGGGGTTTCAGGAGGTTCAGAAAATGAACCAAATAGTTTATCCCAAATAATAAAGCTGCCACCAAAGTTACGATTGGCATATCCACCCGATTTAATATGATGAACTCGATGGTGGTGCGGTGTCACCATCAATTTTTCTAGCCATCGGAAACGGGGGATCACACCACTGTGATTAAAAAACTGGATGGTATAGTGCAAAATGGAAATCGCCATAAATACCGCTAATGGCACGCCCAGTAAGGCAAGCAGTAAAAAGAATGGAATCGAGGTCAAGGAGGAATACCACGAGTTACGTACCCCAAGGGACAGGTTAAAATGTTCCCCTTGGTGATGAACAACATGTACCGCCCACAATAACCGGTAGCGATGGTGCAAACGATGTAACCAATAGAAGCCAAAGTCCCAAGCCACTAAGGTAAATAACCACACCAGCCAGATCGGCCAGTGATCAACAATCCCCAATGAAAAATGAGTGACCACAAACCCATAGCAAAATAGCTCTAATCCACGAAACAACCACAGCATGATGTGCCCGGAATTAAGGTTAAAAACCACATCCCGCCAACTAAATGAAGCGCGTTTCTGCCGCGCAATAATCACGGCTTCAGCCATGACAATCAGCAACATAAAAATAACGGGGAACGTTAATTCATTCATTTGTTGCCTCCTCTACACCTTATCTCCCTGAAACACTGAATCACTAAAATAGCGATTAATGCACACACAACACCACCAGCGACATCAATAAACAGATGCCGCTTAAGCTGCAAGACAGAAAAAATAATCACTAACGCCCACACTAGCCACAGTAAATTTTGAATGGGTTTTCCTTGTCTCCATAACGCAACCAACGAAATTAAGGTTAAAGAGACATGCAAAGATGGCAGCATATTTTGTGGTGTATCCACTTGCAGTAATCCGACTAAGGCTTGTTGCGTCAATCCATTACCGAGCTCTTGAGGGAAAATCGCAGTAGTTGGATAGAGTAAATAAACCACCCCAGATAGCACCGCACACAAGATCATTTGCCACATTAGCGGCTTCACTTTTACTGACTCAGACAACAGATAGCCACAAGGAATAAACAGGAAAAATGATAGATACAGCCAAATAGCACTTGGGGAATAGGCAATATAATTATCAATAATACTCGGGGAAATAAGGTGCGCAGCATCGTGAAAATGCCCAGTAAAAGAATAAATAATGCCTACTGTTCCCCAGCCAAGTAATAAATAACTGCCTCGTAACACTAATGAAAAGGATTTCATCACTCCGCCTCCCGCGTGATACGGCGTCGCTTCACCGCCATCGAGCACACTGGCAAATGATGCCTCAGTGTCCACTGCACATTGGAGGTTTCCGCACCTTGCTGCGCAAAATAGTAAGTTAGTGCTTGCTGACATTTCTGTAACTCAGCATCATCGCATTGCGCCGATAAGGTAAATTGAAGTCCTTTTTGATGCAGTCGAAAATCGGTTTCAGTGGGCAATGTATTGCAAATAACGCGGTTGCACGCGTCCGCAAATAAGCGAATCGGTTCCCCTTGCGAATTTTTTAATATTAATTGGTCGTCGCAGCGCCCCTCAATACGCTCAATGGCGGTTTGCACATCACCGCAAGGGCATGGTGCTTCCCGTATCACCAGCACATCATCCAGTTGATAGCGAACAATAGGCTGAGTTTTGCGCGTAAAATCCGTAATAATCGGGGAAAATCGGCGTTCATCCAGCCAATGTTTCTCAATATGGAGAAATGCTTCATTAAGATGTAAAGTTCCATGGGAACAGGTGCAGCCAAGAAACCCTTCTGTTGCCTGATACACTTCTCCCACCGCAGAAAAAAACCGTTGAAGTTTCTCTTTATCTTCTTTCTCAAGCACCTCTGCCACTGAAATCACTTTCTTTGGGGTTAGCGAGCACTCACCAAGCTGCTGACGCCGAGCAATTTCAACCAGCACCTGAGCAGGTGCAACAATAATAGTTGGCTTCCATTGAGCTAAAGATGACAAATTTTCGTCAAAATCCCCTAATAGGTCGTAGAATTGAAATGACAGCCAGCGGTTACTCACGCTTTCATATAAATTATTGTTAGCCCTAAGAAATAATGCAACTCGCTCACCCGCAAACAGTCCTTCAGGCAACATTTTAGCTAACATAATTCCTGACCACTGTGCTTGCTCATTCGGACTGACGGCAAAAACACCTCGACGCCCCGAGGTACCTGATGATAATCCCACACTGAATTTCCCAACCGTGGGTGAAAAATCCCGTGAGGATTCACTGCGTTTTGCACAAGCTAGCAGTTCATCAACCTTGAGTCCTTGGGTATTCATGCTATCAAAGTGCTTCATCATCAATACCTTATTCATCAAAGGCCATTGAGTTAGTGGTTGCTCACAATAACCTGCAAAATAGGGACTGTGACACAAATCGCGCTGAATAAATTTCGAGAGTTTACCTTGCTGGTATCGCTCTAAAGCCTCACTGTCTTTAAATTTCAATCTGCGCGCTCGCCAGTAATACCACAAAATTTTCAGCAGCTTCACAAATCACCCTCATGGCATAATTGGATTGGTATATGCCGTTTATCAATATGATGCAGTTTATTTAGAGTTTCGTAATAAGCTTGGCTGTCATCCATAATTAAATTGGCAATCGCCATGGGACCACGCATTTCTCGGTAATTAGTCGGCGACCATGCTGCATCCCCAGCTAATAAAATCCATCCATTATCCGTTGCGACACACAGCCCGGTATGCCCTGCCGCATGCCCCGGTAACGGCACTGCAATTAACGTTTTCTCTGCATTGATGGCAAAGCCATATCCCAATTCGGCTAGCTCAGCGGGTAAATCTATCTTCTTAAAACCTTCATAGAACTGCGCTCTCACCTCAAAATCTTCGGGGATTAACCCTCGAACAAATGCCTTACGTAGCGCCGAAAATCCGGTTAAATTCCGTGTTTTTTCCCAGCCTTCCCCAGAGCATATGAATGGCACATTAGGAAAATCACGCAGCCCAGCAATATGATCACCATGGAAATGAGAAATAATGACACCAGTAATATCCGATGGTGTGATTCCATCAGCGTTGAGTTGTGACACTAACGCATCTTTGGCGTCAAAATAGACTGGCGTGACTGCACGATAAAAACGAATAATGCCATGACGAGTATGATCATAAAAATGGTCGGCATAGCCGGTATCAAATAGCCAACGTTGATCATTTCCTTCAATCAACCACGCTCGCGCAGGGAATTTACAGGCTTTCATACTGGCGCCTTTGAGAGCAACACAGCCGGGATGAGTACAATACCCCACTTCAAATACCCGAATATTCATCATTTCTCACCCTTTTGATGTTGATTAAGCCACTGAGCGGTACGAGCAATCCCTTCAGCCATTGAATAACGAGGATAGTAGCCTAGCTCATTCTGAGCTTTCTCATTATTCAACGTCATTGTGAAATAGGCGGCACCCAAGCTATAACGGGTTAATAATGGCTCTTTGCGCTGTAAAACCGCTATTTTCTCCAAACAAAATGCCA
Source organism: Providencia sp. PROV210 (assembly GCF_028479445.1). Classification (NCBI taxonomy): domain Bacteria; kingdom Pseudomonadati; phylum Pseudomonadota; class Gammaproteobacteria; order Enterobacterales; family Morganellaceae; genus Providencia; species Providencia sp. PROV210. The sequence continues at coordinate 213,086 of NZ_JAMPNQ010000014.1, read as the reverse complement.
GTCCATATAACAATGGATAAGGTGCTGATTTCACCTGACACTGGGTTTCTGTTTGTGAAAATAGCGCTCGAAGCGTGGTAATCAATGGCTGTGGATCTTGATTGGTAATATTAAATACCGAGCCGCTTTGTAGCGGTTTTTGGGTTGCCAATATCATCGCATCCACTACGTTTTCGACGTAGGTCAAATCAAAGGCATTCTGCCCACCACCGGGTAAAATAAGTTTTCCATGACGAGCACGAACTTGAGCCATTAACCGTGGTAACAGCACTCGGTCATAAGGGCCAAATAGCCCTCGAGGGCGCAAAATTACAAATGTGGTTGCTGGATAACGAGGCACCATGCTGGCAATTTCCTGCTCTGCCAGAAATTTGGTTCGAGCATAATCGTTGGCAAATTGGCGGTTTGTTGTCGACTCAGGGATATCTTGTTGATGGGTAAAATTAAAATAGATTGCTGGCGTGGAAATATGAACAAATCTTTCGATACCTTGGTCTGCGGCGGCTTGAGCTAATGTCCGTGTGGCTAGCCAATTCACTGCTTCAAATTCTTGTCTGTCTCCCCAAGGTGCCGATAATGCCGCGCAGTGCCAAATTCCCTGACAATCTGCCATCAGTTCGTGAGCCGCTTCTCGTGTTAACGTCCCCAGATCAATGGGACGAAAACTCGCACCGGCTTCCATCAATAACTGACCTACCGCCAAATCACGTCCACAGGCGACCACTTCGTGACCGTCTCGCAGCAACTTTTCCGTCGCATTACGCCCTAACCCACTTGTCGCTCCCGTGACGAGAATTCTCATGGCACTATCACCATCGCAGATAAAGCTAGACCCGCAGCCGTTCCCACCAGCATGACTAACGATTTTCCATAAAAGCGGTCAGTAATAATAGCTTCATGTAATGCTGAAGGAATCGATGCCGCCACTTGATTACCTCTTGTGGCGTAAATATCCACCAATTGCGCTGGAGTGACACCCAGTCGTTTTCGCATATGCTCTAGGGATAAATGGCTCGCTTGGTGAGGTACCACCGTATCAATTTGTGACAAACTCACTCCCGCCTCGGATAAAATGCGCTGCATAAAATCTTCCACCATCGCAGACGCCATCTTAAACAGCGGTTTGCCTTTCATATGGAATAAAAAGTCACTTTCTTGCATGCCTGAACGTGGATTACATCGCGTACCACCGGCCCGAATTTCACACAGGTCTAAGCCCTCTGGATACGTTTCCAGACGAAATGACAATATGCCACTATGACCATCGCCCCGTTCCACAATCGTACAAGCTGCACCATCACCAAAAATTAATGATGACTCTTCATGCTCCCAATCAATTCCTCGGGAAGCAATATCCGCGGAAACAATGGCAATTCGCTGATATTGATTCGTCGCCAATAACCCAGCAGAGACTTGCAAAGCGGATAAATAACTCACACAGCTAGCATTGATATCAAAGCAGGCAATTCCAGAAAGTAGTGATGAGCAAGATAAAATATGTGCCGCGCTACAAGGTAGTGCTTGAACAGGGATAGCCGAGGCGCAAATCAATGCATCAATCGAGGATGGGGCAATATTTTGGCGGATCAATGCATCTTGAATCGCTGCCGCGGCAAGTTCGGCTTGGCTATCGGTATTTGAAGCATGATAGCGCCAGCGAATACCTGAGCGTTTTTCAACATAGCCGTTGGATTTATTTAGGCGTTTATCAAGCTCTGTTGATAAAACTTGCTGTGAAGGTAATGCAACACCGGATGCCACTATTTTGAGAGGAACCAGCGAAGTCGAGTTGAGCATCTGTTTATTTACCTATTATTTTTTATTAATCCTACCATTTATCAAATTACGTAACGTCATGGTATAGGAAAAAGCGCATATAAAATAAATAGCGTCAAAACAGAGATAAAACTTACCTAAAAATCCTACCCAACCTTTTTGAGATCACTTCACGCTATCCTCATCTAATTTCTGATGAAAGTGATTGACCAATTTTAATCACTCTAGCCACATTAGATGCAGCAACTTCTAAGTTGTGCTCCCCCTCGCCCAATACTTTTTCTAAGGTGTCTAAGCGAGGTAAAATACTAAATAACGCACTTATGCCTTGCGTATGCAAAGAACTTGCGCCGTCACCGAGTACACCACTCAATGCAATCACCGGAACTTGATGTTTAGCCGCTAATTTTGCTACGCCAATCGGGGCTTTGCCTCCGGCAGTTTGCCCGTCCATGCTCCCCTCACCAACGATCACTAAATCTGCATCCATCAGATGCTGCTCTAAATTCAGCGCTTCCATGACGAGATCAATACCCGATTTTAATTGCCCATTTAAAAATGCGGCAACCGCAACGGCAATACCACCAGCGGCACCGCCGCCTTGTAGGTGGCGGTAATCGTGTCCAGTCAACTGTAAAATAAGCTCTGCATAATGATTCAGCGCGTGATCTAACATTATCACCATTTCTGAAGTCGCCCCTTTCTGAGGGCCAAAAATAGCTGCGGAACCTTGTTGTCCCACCAATGGGTTAGTTACATCACAGGCGACATCAATAATGCAGTCTTGTAAGCGGGAGTCTAAACAGGAAATATCAATCTGGTCGATTTGGCTTAATATATTGCCTTCAATACCAAGAAGCTTCTGATTTTCATCATAAAATTTGACGCCTAATGCTTGAAGTGCACCGACACCACCATCGATAGTTGCACTACCACCAATCCCTAAAATAATGCGTTTTGCTCCTCGGGATAAAGCATCGAGGATTAATTGTCCCGTCCCATAGCTGTTAGTGAGCATTGGATTACGTTGTTCAGGTGCCACCAGCATTAAACCGCTTGCTTGCGCCATTTCAATTACCGCCGTCTGTTTTTCTGGCAACAAGCCATAATATGCAGTAATCGGGGCCCCTAGAGGATCGCGAACGGTCAACGTAACTTTATCCCCTTGCAGAGCAGCAATCAGTGTGTCTAATGTCCCTTCCCCACCATCAGCAACAGGCAATGCCACATATTCTGCTGCCGGAAATACGTGACGAAAACCACGAATAATCGACTGCGCAGCAACATTAGCACTTAGACTTTCTTTGAATGAATCTGGGGCGACGATAATTTTCATCAGTTAGCTGTCCTTTATATCTCTAAGATGCACTCAAATATAAAATAACCTATTTAATCTAATCATCAAAAACACTAAAAAACGATTTATTTATTACTAATTAAATATGAATATTTCTTACGAAACACTTGTATTAATAATATATATATAAGTGTAACAATCCATTGCTTTATTCATATTCTATTATTATTTTTTGATTAAATTTACGATTATATAGATACGAATTTAAAACCAAATTAAAATAAAAAAATCGGTCAATTTAATATTATATTTCTAAATAAGGTGAATTTACAAAATATATAACCAATTATTCAAAGTTACTATCCATGAATGGAGTGAGTACAATAGTTCTAGTCTATCGAAATGAGTCAATCAATCCGCGATAAAAATTGGTAATAATGGGGGCTTCCTTGTTAAATACACACCATGATTGTAACAATCAAAATTAGACAACTTCGACTCACTAAAGATAATATTTTTTAATTATTGATGCGATTATCTTAATAATCCTCGCATGGAGGTATCATGCTCACTGATCAACAATTCGATAGTATCGAAGTCTCGACGTATATCGGGACATTTCTAAAACGTCGTCGAAAGGGGGCTGGATTAACGGGGGCTGAACTCGCCTCACGCTTAAGCATTAGCCAACAGCAGATTTCTCGCTATGAGCGCGGTGTTAATGCGATTACGATCCAAAGTCTTTTAGGAATTCTGCATGCTTTAGAGTTAAAGAAGCATGATATTGATGATTTCCTACAAAATATTTTCCATTTTTACTATATCGATATTGATATGGAAAATAAATTATTGAATTAGACAATTTATTTTTAATAAAAACAAATAATTAGTCATGGAGAGGAACTTACCTCTCTATCTCTTTTGCCACTCTATTTTTGTCAATTTAATCCCTTCCCCCCATCCTTCCTCCTCAAATACCGTTGAACTTATAACAAAGTAAATCCCTATAAATCGGTTTTGATCATTGCTATGATGAGAAAAAATCTGCAAATCTGGTGATGGAGATAATAATGAGTATCCAGCGAGACACGATCCTGAGTCATGCACTAAACCAACTAGAAAAACAGGGTTTATCTGCATCCACCGAAAACTTACTGACTGAAGTCGAATCCGATTTTACCACGCTCCGCCAATTCTGGCCTGACGATGAAGCACTGGTTTATGACGCTCTGCGTTATCATGGACAACAAATTGAAATTTGGCAGCGTCAAACATTATTAAATGAACAACTCAGCCCACAACAGAAATTAATGGCTCGCTACCAACAATTATCAGAGAAAGTCCGTGAAGGACGTTTCCCCGGCTGCTTATTTATTTCCGCCTGTAATTACTATCCGGATGCTGAGCATCCAATTCATCAGCTTAGCCGCCTGCAAAAAGCCAACTCATTTAACTTCACTAAGCAATTGTTAGATGAACTTGATATTGAAGATGCCGAATTGGTCGCCAATCAAATGGAGTTAGTCCTTGAAGGCTGTTTAAATCGTCTGTTGGTCAATCGAGATATTAATGATGTCGAAATTGCTCAGCAACTTTCTGAAGATATTTTAAGCATCGCATTGTGCCGTAAAAAAGGCGCTTTAAGCTAAAAAAAACCATTCGCGCGTTAAACAGGCTGTTTTTGTCGAAAAAGAAAACACTCGATCACAAAAAGGTTTTTTTTATCAAAAATGCATTGACGAGAACAGCCTAATACGGTTTAATGCGCCCCGTTGCCCGGATAGCTCAGTCGGTAGAGCAGGGGATTGAAAATCCCCGTGTCCTTGGTTCGATTCCGAGTCCGGGCACCACTATTTAAAGAACCCGCTTAATTGCGGGTTTTTGCTTATATAAACATTGATAATTCATCTCTCCCCCTCATCCTAGCTATCTAAACAATCCCGTATTTCTCTAATCATCCCATTGTCTCGAAAAATCCTAGCTGAAAACCTGCATAAAATATGGCTTTAACGTATAATCCAATCTCTTGGGCCTTTGCTCACTTCACACAGTGTCAACGTCATCATAAATACTATTTAGCCCCTTGTACTTTGATGGGATTTTGAAACTAAATTGATCGGGTGGGATATGCTGGATTTTCTAAAAAACTATGACAACCTAACTGTCAGTGAAAAAAAAGTATTAAAATATCTTACTGATAATATCGCGGATATTCCCTATTTAAATATTAATGAATTAGTTGCTAAAACCTTTGTGTCTAAAACGGTGATAATTAATTTATCCCAAAAATTAGGATTTAGTGGATTTAAAGAACTTAAATTCCAGATTAATAACCATATATTATCTCAAAATAAAGCAGAGAAAAAAAATCCTGCTTCTTATAAAAAACAGTTAGAAAATAATATCCATAAAACTTTTACACTGATTAATGAAGAGCAAATTCATGATTGTGCAAAAACCTTACGCCATTCACGTAATATCTTTATTGTTGCGCGAGGAACGAGTAAAGCTGTTGGCTACGACCTAGAGCACCTACTCTTCTCTCTTGGTTTACATTGCTTTTTTATCAATGATTACAATCTATCTGACTCTTTTACACGCCTAGTCAACAAGGATGACACCGTCATTTTCATCTCCCTTTCGGGGGGTACTAAAAAGATCATTGAAACTGCAAAAATCGTGCAACTCAAAGATGCCAATATTATTAGCATGACCGCATTCCATACCAATGAACTCACCGCCTACTCCACCAATAGCTTATTTTGTTTTGCTGATAGTTATGATACTAAGCGCGATGATTCAAAATCGAGAACGGGGTTCTTTATCCTTGTCGACCTATTGATTAATGAACTAGAAAATATGTTGTTAAGTTCGAATTAAAGCTACCTTTTTATTTTTTATTAAAATTAAATTCTATTTAACGATATTACTTTATTAATATCTACCTATTCTTTTTCTCGTTATTTACCCAACTAAAATGACCTAGGTCATAAATAATGACCTGAGATAATATTTAAAACCGCAATATCATTTCTTTTAAAAAACCCAGTGCTAGTATTTCCCTAATTTCAATATTCTTCGTCATAAGGAAAAAATATGGCTAAAAGAAAGTTTGGTGAGTCAATCCAACGCTTTGGTAGGACCCTACTCCTCCCCATTGGCGTGTTGGCTCCAATAGGTATGATACTGGGGATCAGTGGTGCATTAGTTCAAACCTATATGATTGCGCGATTCCCATTCCTCGGCAATGAAACTGTTAACGCATTATTAATCAGTATCCGCTCTATTGCTGGCGTCATCTTCGATAATATTCCATTGCTATTTGCAATGGGTGTCGCTTATGGGATGAGCCAACGCGATAAAGGAATTGCCGTCTTTGCCTCCGTTGTCGGCTATCTCGCCTTGATTATCACTATGAACATCTGGCTGGTGCTCACAGGTAAACTCGCTGACCCAGCTATCATGGGACAAGTTGGGCAAATCAAGGTTCTCGGGATACAAACCCTGAATATCAGTGCTGCGGGGGGGATTATCACGGGCTTAATCGCCGCATGGGCAACAGATAAATACTATAATCTTGAACTCCCAACAGCCTTTGCTTTCTTCTCTGGTAAAAAATCCGTCTCCATCATCATGATCGGATTGATGATCATGGTGGGCGCAACCTTACCGTTTATCTGGGAAGTACTCGTTCAAGGCTTAATGAAACTCTCGGCTGTGTTCCTCAGCCCTGTAGGACCATTCTTTACTGCGGGTGGCGAACGACTGTTTATTCCATTTGGCTTACACCACGTTTGGAACGTGCTATTTAGATTTACAGAATCCGGTGGTACTTATGTTATTGATGGACAAACATTTGTTGGCGTTGTTCCTGCACTGACTGAAGTCCTATTTAAGCAAGGTCCTGACAGTGAATACTGGGCGATGATGCCAAGCCTGACGCGCTTTATGGCACAACAGCAAATGCTGGTGACGCTGTTCCTGTTCCCTGCCATTGCGTTAGCCATTTATAAAACGTCTAAGAAAGAGAACCGCGCTGAAGTCAAATCGATGCTGGTAACCATGGTATTGACCGCCATGCTCGGTAACGTGACGGAACCTCTCGAATTTACCTTCGTGTTTATCGCACCGCTGCTGTATTTAATTTACGCCATTATAGTGGGAATTGGGGCGGTGCTGCTCTCCTTCGCCGGTGTCGCTATTGGTTATATTCGAGGCACAGTATTTGACTTCACTATTTTCGGATTACTGTACGAACATACCAACTGGATATTCTTAGTGATTATTGGTGGCTGTTTAGCCGTCGCAACGTACTTTATTTTCTACTGGGCGATAGTGAAATTTGATATCAAAACACCGGGTCGTGAAGAATCTAGTAACTTGAAAAATACTTTAATTAAAGAAAAACGTTATGGGGAAATTGCTGAAATTCTGATTCAAGCCCTAGGTGGCAAACAAAATATTCGTAACGTTGATAACTGTATTACCCGTATGCGTATTGATGTTGGTGAAGTTAACCAGATCGATAAAGAGTTAATGTTGGAATCAGGATGTACCGCATTCTTCTTTCCATCGGCAAACCACGTCCACGTCGTTTATGGACCGAAAGTTGAATTTGTTCGCAACGCTGTTGATGAAGCAATGAAGAAATAAAAAGGATATATGATGAGAGCCTTATATGATTCTAAAAGTAAAACTATCGATGACCGTGGCATAAAAGCGCTGCTATCGAATGAAGCCAAATACAATACTTGGTTGATGTTTGAATCCATGTTAGCTCAAGCACAAGCTGAGCTGGGGTTCATTCCCCAGTCTGCTGCCGATGAAATCAAAGAAAAGGCAGTGATTGAGAATATTGATTTCGAAGAAATGAACCGGATTTATCAAAAAATCGGCCATGGATTCGTGCCTTTCTTAAAAGTGTTAGTGAACGCCTGTTCTGAGGAAAGTGGAAAATATATCCATTATGGGATTACCACTCAGAATATTCAGCAAAGTTCACAGCTGTACATGATGAAGACGGTGCATAATAAATTTATGCTGCTGTTAGGTGAGATCATCGAAAACTTATCAGGGCTGGCAGAAAAAACCAAACACATGGTCATGGCGGGTAGAACTCACGGACGCCATGCAATTCCAATTACTTATGGGTATAAAGTGTCTGTGTGGATCAGCGATTTTATTGATTGCTACCAACGCATGCGTGAATGTGAGAAACGCGTATTTACCATCATGATGGGGGGCGCTGTTGGAGCCTTTAACTCAATGCCGGGCATTGGTTTAGAAGTGCAAAAACGGGTAGCTGAGTTAACCGGTATGCATGCAATGGAGGTTCCATCCAGAAATCTAAGTACCCATAAATTAGAGTACATGGCGAACTTAGCCCTGATGGCGAATATCTGCCATAAAATTGGTGAAGAAGTTTATAGCACAACACTTGAAGAAATTGCTGAAGTCTCTGAAGGGTTTACCAAAGGCACGGTTGGCAGCAGCACTATGCCACACAAAATTAACCCTAAATTAGCCAAAGGGATCATTGCGAACTCCCAAAAATTATACTCTTTACCGAGTGTTGGGATGTACTCAGCAGTTAGACCGTATGAAGGTGATAGCAGCTCATACATGCTCTTTGATGGGCTAATTGAAGAGGCTTTAGAGCTGACAACTGAAATTCTATTACGAACCGAGGAGCTATCAAGAACCCTCGTTCCTCACGAAGATAGAATGTTGCATAACGTACTCAGAAATAAAGGGCTCGATAATACTGAATACGTAATGATGAAAATGGCGGAAAAACTCGGCAAAGATAAAGCCCACTCACTACTCTATGAAGAGGCAATTAAGACTGCCGCTGACGGTGAGGACTTCTATACCAATTTAATCAAAAACGAAACAATTACCGCAGCTTTTAGTAATGATGAAATCAAAGCAATGCTCGACCCTCGTTCTTATATTGGTTTGTCTGTTGAGATTGCAGAAAAAGAAGCGAAGCGTGGTTTAGCAACGGTGAAAGAAATTAACCAACTGTATAAATAAATGCGATTCTACTAATAAATAGAGTACCCTATTTAAAATTATGGGGTGCTCTTTTTTAATTGGCAATAAATCAGCAATTTCCTCTTCAATAAAATTATCAATAGTTTTTTATTTCTTTATTTTTCATCAAAAAATTAATACCTAAGTAAAATACACTATCTATTCCATTTAAATTTGTTACATAATCTAATGCTATTGTTATCACTTCTATTCTATTCTCAATAAATCTATTCAAAAATTAATAATTATATTTAAAAACAATAAACCCTTTAATTTTACTCATTTAATTATCATGCTATTTGTTCTAAACCCGTGCTATTAACCTGTTTTATATGTGATTAACCAGTCAATAAATCTACTTTTTAGATAAAAAGGAAGTTTTTGAGATGCCGTTCAAACATTTATTTTTATAAAACACACATCATCGCTGCGATTCTATTTTTTGATTCTTAATTATCGTTATTAATTTATTTATAACAAAGGTATCAGAATGAACAAAGCACATGTGTCAATACCATATACTCATCATAAAAATAAAGTTTCCGTAAATAAAAAGCTTTTTCAGCTTTCAGTTATTACTTCTGCACTGCTATTTTCCGGTTATACCCTCGCATATTCAGAAGCGGGACAAATTGGTGACAAACAGAGTTGGGAAAGCCAAGAATATAAAAATGACTGGGGACTGGCGGCAATGAATGCCTCCAGTGCTTATGCTCTTGGTTATCATGGGCAAGGCGCTAAAATTGGTGTAATGGATTCTGGTGCACTGTTAACTCATGAGGAACTCAGCGGTTCCCGCTTCCATGCAGTAAAAGCCAAAGGTGAATATGGCTCAACAGGCATGCGCTATCCACAGGAAATGGGAGGAAACTATGAAAAAGATCAACCATTTGATGTCGATGGTAATTGGATAAAAGGCGTCAATGATACCCACGGAACCCATGTTACTGGTACTGTTGGGGCAAATCGTGATGGAAATGGTATGCACGGTGTTGCTTGGGGTTCTGATGTCTATGTCGGTAATACTGGCGCAACAGATAGCAATAACTATGGTCCTTATCAAGACTATCAATATTTCTATACTGGCTGGAAAGCAATGGTCGATGACGGTGCTCAGGTGATTAATAACAGCTGGGGTACCAATACACGGATTATAAATACAGTAAAAACAACCGGCCCTGACGGAGGTAATACCACCGTTCATTTACCTGCTGATACCACTCAGCAAACTGAATACGAATATTTCTATTTCAAAAAAGTGTATGGCGACAAACCTTCTTTTGTCGATGCAGCCTATGATGCGGTGAAAGGCACCAATGTGGTTCAAGTATTTACCACCGGTAACCGTGATTTTGCTAACCCATACTATCGTCCTCTCTACCCTTACTTTAATCCACAAGCTGAAAAACATTGGATTGCAGTTGCAGGCATGAAACAAAATGCGGCTAAAACTGGCTATGAACTAGAAGGTATGTTCAACGAAGCGGGCAATGCAAAATGGTGGACTGTCGTTGCACCAAGCCGTGCTATCTACTCGACTGTTGTTGATGAAGAGGGTAATCCAGGTTGGGATACCTTTAGCGGAACATCTATGGCAGCCCCACATGTTACCGGCGCTATGGGTGTGTTGATGTCTCGTTATCAATCCATGAATGCCCTGCAAGTTCGCGATGTGATGTTTACCACTGCCAATCGTTATAATCCTGACGGCTCTCTGTATAAAAATTGGACTTCCGCAGATGGCGTACCCGATGAGCGCTACGGCTGGGGTACACCAGATTTAGAAAAAGGCATGTACGGTCCGGGTCAATTCCTAGGTAAATTCGAATATAACTTAGATTCCACCCCACTTGATGTTTGGACTAACGATATTTCCCAAGCAGCACTCGATCAGCGTGAAGTCGAAGATCTTGCATGGTTAACCGACTATAAAAATAACGGTATCGATGCGGGAGGAAATTACGAATTAGGTGATAACTTCGTTGTTAACGATGGTAATCCAGATCCTGCATCCCATATTGTTGATATCAATGATGCTAAAAAATGGCGTCAAGAGTATTACCAAAAACGCGCCGAAGCTATTCAAGCCAAAATCGATGCGGGTTTATATGACGGTGCATTAGTGAAAAAAGGTCAAGGCGCTTTGGTCATGACTGGCGACAACACTTATCGTGGCGGTACTACCGTTGAACAAGGCACACTGTATGGCTTCACTGAATCTTTCGGTACTGCGGATGTGAATGTGAACGGCGGTACAATCAGTGTGATCGACCGTTATAACGACACGTTCACTCAAAAAGGTCAGCTGACTTCTAATCAAAGTCATAAAGCCAACATCAATATCAATGATAAAGGCACCTATTTGGTTGCTGTGGGTCACAATGCAAATGTCGGTAATCTGACTTTAAATCAAGGTGCTCAACTCGATGTCGCCGCAAGTGATGTCGGCCAATTAAAAGATGTTTATCTGAATGGCAATACCGTTCAAGGTACGGTGAATGCAGATAATCTAGTGGATAGCCGTGCAAAAGCTAAAGCCTTAGCAGCAACGCCAAATAATGCGATATCGGATGATTACGCATTATTCCAAAAAGATGTTTCTGTAAAAAATAATACGATTACAGGCTCAATTAGCAAAAAAGGCGATACAACTTTAGCGACCTTTGCAAACAATGAAAATGGCCGTGCTATTGCGAATACATTAGACAGTAATGCAAAAGGCCAGCTGTTTGATGCTGTATTACCAATGAGCGCAAATGACCTGAGCAGCACCTATCAATCATTGGGCAACGACATGCTACTGAATGCGAACACAGCAAGTGTAGTGAACGTATTAGGCTTAACCCGTACCGTGAAAGATCAGGCTATTGGTGTCGGTCATGGTCGCTATGCTAACCTCGAAAACAGTAATGCTCGTATATGGATGACTGGTGTAGGTCAATGGGGCAATCTGGACTACGGTTATAGCAATATGGACGTGGATTTCTACGCAGGCTTAGTCGGTGCAGAAATTGATGTCACTGAAAATACCAAAGCAGGTCTGTTCTTCGGGGCTGGTTCAACCCATTATAAAGCTCACGAATACGGAAAAATTGACAGTAATGACCTCCATGTCGGTCTGTATGGTGTTTCCAACATCAAAGATGTAGCCGCAGTAAACTATGGTATTACTCACACTAACCAAGATCGTGATGCTAAACGCACATTATGGGTCGGACAAACTTCAGGTTATAACTCCACCAGCTATGATGCAAAAATCACTCAGTTCTTCTTGGAAGGTGCTTATACCCAGTTGAATAATGATAAATACTCTATTGAACCGTATGCTGGATTTAACTGGCTACATGTTTCAACAGACAGTATCAATGAGCAAGTGGGCAATATGCAGTTCAGTACTAAAACTGACAATCAAGATATCCAAGTGGGTACCATTGGTTTACGTGGTGGTTATCCATTCACCGCAGGCAGCATCAATATGGCTCTGAAAGGCGATGTCTCTGCAAGCCACCTGTTTGGCGATAACCGCCCGGAAGCTCAACTGTATTTATCTAATTCCGGTGAAGCGACTTTACGTGGTGGAAAACTGGATAACCTATTCGGTGTAGGCTTAGGTGTTGATGCTCAATTGAATAAATCAACTACCTTCGGAGTTTCTTACCAAGGTCAGTACAATAGTGATGTGAGTTCAAGTGGTATTAATGCAACACTGAAAGTGAATTTCTAATCACACTTTGAGTCTGTAAAAATGTTGGGCTCTGTCTTTACGGAGCCCAACTTTTACTATTTTCATACTGATTAACGAAGCGCATGAATATCAGAGGGAGATAACCCAGTAATTTGGCTAATAATATCGACACTCAAACCTAACTTTAAGCTCATTATCGCTTGTTGTTGTAGATTTAGTGCCATTTGTTGCTGATAATGTTGACGTTCATTCGCTAATTTTTGTTGGCTAATCATTCGTTCCTCTTTCCTTCCTTTTTCCATGCCTTTTTCCATTCCTTCATTTCTCAATCGCTGTGCAATATTCATCACGGTTTCCTGATGCTTTTCTGTTTGGTCAACCAATGTTTTTACTATATGAGTATAAGCAGGAGTGTCCATAACGCTAAAGAGGTAATTAATGATCAAAATAACATCATCTTGATGATTCTGATTATTATTAAGTACCTGAGCTAAGCGTTCCGATAATCCGAATACGTCACCCCGTAGAGATGCATGCTTAAAAACTAACTCCATCGCAGCGACTTTTCGGTGATTCATAAGTTCATCATCACATGCCACCGTGACATCCACTAACGGCAGTGGATTGCAATACAAATCATGAGCTAAATCAGACCACTGAAAGCAATCCGTCCATGATTGGGAATAGGGATAAGGGGATTGGTTTCCATGATAAAACAAGATGGGAACCACCAACGGCAAAGATTGGTGCCCTTGCTGAAGATGCTGGTTCATCGCGCAAAATGCGTAATGCATCAGCCGCCATCCCATCAGCTTATCGGGAGAAGATTGGTGCTCAACCAAGAAGTAAAAATACCCCTTACCCTTGAGCGTTTGCACGGAATAGAGCATATCCGAAAAGCGAGAGCGCAGCGTTTTATCCACAAATGAAGCACTGGCTAATTTCAACGTATCAAAATTGCAAAGGTGTTTAATGCGATTAGGAAGATGGACTTCAAAAAAATCCCGCGCATTATCCACTTTGCTCATAAAGCCTTTAAAGGTTGAATCATGAGGAGCTACAATTGATTGGGTCGCCATCTCGGCCTCATCTTGGTTCGGAAGATGACGAGATACTAACCAATATCTTCAGGAGAGTGAGAAAAAGTTAGTCCTAATTACCGAGAATTAGTTAACAATTTAATGCATTGTTTTTAATCGAATTATTTACTTATTTCATCCATAAAAAAATACCCCAATCTGCGTATTGCTCATTGAGGTGTAATTCAAAATAAAAAGATTTTTTAATTTACTCTGCGGGAAAATTTGGACCGATTAAATCAATACGATCAGTACAAATAGCGTCCACGCCCCAATCTAATAATAATTTCGCTCGTGCAGGGTCATTCACCGTATACACGAGAATATGCAGTCCTGCGGCTTTTAATTGACGAACTCTATCTTCATCTAATAACAAATAATCTAAATGGATAGAGACACAGCCTAAACGTGTTGTCAGTTCACGCCAATCCTCGCGCCACTCCTCCAGCAATAAACCGCGTGGCAATTCAGGTGCTGCGGCTTGAGCCGCTTCAAGAGACTCAACGGAAAATGAAGAAAGTAACGGTGCTGTTTGACCTTGCCATAATTGACGAGCCGCCAGAGCAACCACGGTGCCAGTCTGGGTTTCTAAACCCGTAGTTGGTTTGATTTCAATGTTCGCCATCATGCCATGCTGTTGGCAACGCTCAGCAACTTGCGATAATAATGGCAGAGGCTCGTGAGCAAACTCTGGGCTATACCAGCTACCTGCATCAATTTTAACTAATTGTTCCCAATCAAGCTCTCCCGCAATTCCAGCTCCGCTACTGGTGCGCTCAAGAGTGTCGTCATGGAGTAAAAAAATTTGGCCATCACGAGATAATTTGGCATCAAATTCAATCATGGTATGCCCGAAGCTCGCTCCCACATCAATGGCGGCAAGCGTATTTTCCGGTGCTAATTTTCCACCGCCTCGGTGGGCGACAATTTTTGGATAAGGCCAATGACTCATAAACGGTGTCCATATTGAGTATCAAAAAAATGCTGATGGGCTTGCGGAATATCAAGCCACAGCGTAGTACCGACTTGCGGTCGCTGTTCATGACCAAGACGAACAATCACTTTTTGTCCGCCCCATTGACCATGCACTAAGTTATCAGCACCAAGCATCTCCAGCGTTTCTACAATCAATGGAATGCCCCCTTTAGACGCGGAGCTAAGCTGTAAATGTTCAGGTCGAATTCCTAACGTTAACCCATGCCCTACCCACTGTAAATATGACTTACCCAGCGGAAGAGATATTCCACCCACCAGCTCAAAACGAGTTCCATCAGAATTCAAAGTACCTTCCAATAAATTCATTGCAGGAGAGCCAATAAAGCTTGCAACAAAGCGACTCGCAGGACGCTCATAGACCTCCACCGGAGAACCAATTTGCTCAGCAATACCTTTGTTCATCACCATCACGCGCTGTGCAAGTGTCATGGCTTCAACTTGGTCATGAGTCACATATAAACTGGTGGTTTTTAAACGGCGATGAAGTTGTTGCAGTTCAAGACGCATTTGCACGCGTAGTTTGGCATCTAGGTTAGAAAGCGGTTCATCGAATAGAAAAACCGCAGGGTCACGGACAATTGCACGCCCCATCGCTACCCGCTGACGCTGTCCGCCTGATAGTTCACGAGGTTGACGTTTAAGCAGGCCATCAAGTTCTAAAATACGCGCCGCTTCAGCCACCTTTTGGCGAATAATTTCCTTCCCCATACCGCGAATTTTCAGCCCCCACGCCATGTTTTCTTCCACGCTCATATGGGGATAAAGTGCATAATTTTGGAATACCATCGCGATACCGCGCTCTTTTGGTTCAAGATCGGTGACACGTTTTCTATCAATCCAAATATCCCCACTGGTGACTTGCTCCAGCCCCGCGACCATACGCAATAACGTGGATTTCCCACAACCGGATGGTCCCACCATCACAATAAATTCACCGTCAGCGACATCCACCGTTAAGGGTTTAATCACTTGGGTTTTGCCATCCCAACTTTTGCTAACAGCCTGTAGTTTTAATTCTGCCATGGTTATTTCTCACTATCGACCAAGCCGCGCACAAAGGCGCGCTGCATCGCTAATACAACAACAACAGGAGGAATTAAGGTTAACAGCATTGCCGCCATCACCTGATTCCATTGAGTGGTTCCTTCTCCAGAGGCGATCATGCCTTTGATCCCTGCAACAGCGGTTCCTAGACTCGGATCAGCGACGATCAGGATTGGCCATAAATATTGATTCCAACCGTAGATAAAAGTGATCACAAAAAGCGCCGCTAAATTGGTTTTGGATAATGGCAAGACAATATCGAAGAAAAAGCGCATCGGAGAAGCGCCATCAATACGTGCCGCTTCAATTAATTCATCGGGTAAAGTCATAAAAAATTGACGAAATAAAAACGTTGCTGTCGCAGACGCGATAAGTGGCAACGTGAGTCCCGCATAGCTGTCCACCATGTTTAAGTTGAAAATGACCTCGACCGTTGGAAAAATACGCACTTCCACTGGCAGCATTAATGTGATGAAAATCATCCAAAAAAATAAGCTACGGCACGGGAAGCGGAACCAAACTATGGCAAATGCCGATAACATTGAAATAGTGATTTTTCCAAAGGCGATGACCAGCGCCATAATGGTACTGTTTACTAACATTAACCAGAATGGGGCACTGTTAGCCGCCACACCGTTATTCCATATGTTGCTGATATTTTCCAATAAATGAGAGCCAGGGATCAGCGTGATTGGCGTATCGAAGACCGCTTTGTCATCCAACGTGGCGGCAACAAATGCCACATACAGAGGGAACAAAATAATCAAGATACCTAACGTCAGCATACTGTGACTGAAAATAGCGAGCCCACGATTTTTTTCAATCATTGGTAACGTACCTTACGTTCGATAAAACGAAATTGAACGATAGTTAAGATGATCACTAAAAACATTAAGATCACGGATTGCGCTGCGGATGAAGAGAGATCTAATCCCGAGAAACCTTCACGATAGATTTTATAAATCAGCGTCGTCGTCGCCTGTACAGGACCGCCTCCTGTGGCGGCATCAATCACAGGGAAAGTATCAAAAAAGGCATAGACCAGATTCACCACCAGCAAGAAAAAGCTCACGGGCGTAATGAGCGGTAATGAGATTTTAAAAAAGCGTCGAATAGGACCTGCACCGTCAATCGCCGCCGCTTCCATCAAAGAGCGCGGAATTGACTGTAATGCCGCAAAGAAAAATAAAAAGTTATAGCTGATTTGCTTCCAAACTGAGGCTAACACCACCAAAAACATGGCTTGACCACTATGCTGAGCGTGATTCCACGAATACCCTAAAGATTCTAATCCATAGGTGATCAACCCTCTCCCGGGACTGAATAAAAACATCCACAATACTGCGGCAACCGCAGGGGCAACCGCATAAGGTAGCAATATGAGGGTTTGATAAAAACGGCTTCCTCGAATCACATAGTCGACTAACGCAGCCAAAAAAAGGGAAATCAGTAGACCACTTCCCGCCACCCATGCGCTAAAAATCATCGTGGTATAAAAAGAATCTAAGTAATAGCTATCACTAAATAGCTGAGTGAAATTTTCCAATCCAACAAATTCACTTGATAACCCAAAGGGATCGATATTTTGCAGTGAATACCAAAGGGCTTGTCCTGCCGGCAAAATAAAGAAAATCACCGTGATAATGAGCTGAGGAAAAACTAAAGCATAAGGTAACCAGCGGGAACGAAAAACGGGACGAGATGATGACATAAATAACCCAATAAACTCTGATTCAGTGATACCAAGCCCCCCTTATTCCCAAGAGGGGCTTGAGAATTTACTGCTGAGTGGATTTTTCGAAACGACGCAGTAATTGGTTACCACGTTCAACAGAAGCATCCATCGCTTGTTGTGGCGTTTTCTTACCTGACCAAACTGATTCAAGTTCCTCGTCAACAATAGTACGGATTTGTGGCATATTGCCTAAGCGTAAGCCTTTGGTGTAAGGCAGTGGTGCTTTGTTTAACATTTGGCGCGTGGCGATATCAGCGCCAGGATTCTTATCATAAAAACCGGATTTCTGAGTCAGCTCATAAGCCGCCGTCGTAATAGGTAAATAGCCGGTATTTTGATGCCATTTAGCCGCATTCTCTGGCTCTGCAAGAAATTGCATAAATTGTGCAACACCTTTATAGGTGGCAGGATCTTTACCATTCATCACCCATAAACTAGCGCCACCAATAATTGCATTTTGTGGTGCCGTTGGAATTTCTGCATCGTATGGCATCATGCCAACACCGAAATCAAATTTGGCATGTTTACGGATATTTGCGAGGGAACCAGAAGAACCTGTGATAATCGCACAGTCACCGTTATAGAATTTTTCGGTTGGCTCGTCTTTACGTCCTAAATAGCTGAAAGTGCCATTTTTATTCATCTCTTGTAAACGGGCGATATGCTTAACATGAGCTGGGGTATTAAATTCCAGCACCGCATCAGCGCCATCAAAACCGTTATTTTTTGAGGCGACTGGTAGCCCATTCCAAGCGCTGAAGTTTTCGATTTGGATCCAACCTTGCCACCCACTGGCATAGCCACATTTCATTCCTGAATCACGTAATTTAGCGGTGTATTGCGCCAAGTCCTGCCATGTTTTAGGAGGCTCATCTGGGTTTAATCCGGCTTTTTTAAACGCTTCTTTGTTGTAATACAGCACTGGCGTGGAACTGTTGAATGGCTGGGAGAGTAAATGCCCCGTTTTAGCATCACTGTAATAACCGGATACTGTCGGAACAAATTGGGATTCGTCGAAGCTGATTCCTGCATCTTGGAAAACCTCATACACCGGTTTAATGGCTTTCGATGACATCATTGTCGCCGTACCTACTTCATAAACCTGCAAAATAGCGGGTGCGTTTCCAGAACGAAATGCAGCAATCCCTGCTGCAAGGCTCTGCTCGTAGTTCCCTTTATAGGTTGGAACAATTTTGTAATCTGGATGAGTGTCATTAAAGCGAGTCACAAGGGAATTCACTTCCTCACCGAGTTGACCTTCCATTGAGTGCCAAAAAGGAATCGTTGTAACGGCCATTCCCTGACTGGTGAAAGCAAAACCTAACATCATTGCTAGAGCAGAATGTTTTATCGATGCCATGCCATTTTCTCTCTTTATGATTACTGAGATTTACACCGCCGAAATTTACACAAAAATGTGCGAATTCACGCAGTGTATGTTCGAGAGAGAATTTATCACCGAGAAATGACAGAAATATAGCGATGACATGACGGAACCATGACAAACACATCGCTAGTAAATGACAATACCATGACAAATAGGGAATATTTTCAATATTTCCTATTATATAAATTGATGACTTTATCTATGTGTCATTTTAATATTAGCTAAAAATGAGCATATAACAAAAAATTGGGAACATAAATAAACCAGTAAAAATCGAAGCTAAAAATAATTTAGCTGATAGCGTCATTCTATCCATATTGATTACCTTTATTATGACTCAACTGACACAGAAAGATAAATAGCTTTAATTACATAACGTTAAAAGCAATAAACTCATAGACATTGAGAGTTAAAATCCATTACACAATATAATTTTAGAATAAAAATACTTATCTAACAAATCGGAATCTGCGTGAAGTTAAATATTCATCCTTATATACTGAACAATAAAATTCTATTTTTATTTTTTTTAATTAATATGATAATCGATATAAGAGATTAATTAGTAAAAAGGGCGAATAATGATGTATCCACCCTTTCTATAAAATAAATTAGTTTATTTCATTAACTTCCTTGATTGAAATAAATAGGAGAGCCTGGGCCAACAGGGATACCTAATACGAAAACCCAAATAATAAAGAATAGTGACCAACCAATGAAAAAGATAATTGAATACGGTAACATCATCGAAACCAAGGTACCAATTCCAGCATCTTTCTTATATTTCACCACAATCGCCATGATCAACCCGAAGTAGCTCATCATCGGCGTAATAATATTTGTCACTGAATCACCAATACGGTATGCCGCTTGAATAGTTTCAGGCGAATATCCCGCTAACATCAGCATAGGAACAAATATCGGTGCAGTGACCGCCCATTGAGCAGAAGCAGAACCAATCATTAAGTTAATGAATGCACAAATCAGAATAAACCCAATGAATAGCACTCCACCATGCAGGTCGATACTATTCAAGAAACTCGCCCCTTTAACCGCAATAACTTGCCCTATATTTGTCCAACCAAAAAAGGCAACGAACTGAGCCGCAAAGAAAATAATCACTAAATAGAGGCCTAGTGTGCTCATCGCGCCGGCCATTGCATCAACCACATCTTTATCACTACGCAGGGTTTTCGCAATATAGCCGTACACAATTCCAGGTACAGCAAAGAAAATAAAAATAAAGACAACAATGGCTTTTAAAAATGGTGAGTTACTGACAAGTCCCGTCTCTTGGTTACGTAGAATGCCATTTTCTGGAACAACCATCATTGCCAAAATCGCAGCTAATCCCCAAAATGTCACCGATGCCCAGAATAACGCTTTCTTCTCCAAAGGAGTAACTTCAGCAGATGCTCGGAGTTTATCTTCATCTTCGTCAACGCCACCCCCCTCATAAGGCCCCAACTGTGGCTCAACAATTTTTTCAGTGATGAAGTAACCCAAAATAGTGATCAGAAAAGTACTCGCAAACATAAAGTACCAGTTGGCTTCAGCCCCTACCACATAGGTTGGATCAATAATACGTGCGGCCTGTTGCGTGATCCCAGATAACAGAGGATCTACAGTGCCTAATAATAGGTTTGCAGAGTAACCACCAGAAACACCAGCAAATGCAGCAGCAAGTCCAGCCAATGGATGACGACCTAATGAGTGGAAAATAATTGCTGCTAACGGAATTAAAACAACATAACCCAGTTCTGCTGCGGTATTAGACATAATCCCAGCAAAGACAACTGCTACAGTCGTTAGCTTGCGAGGCGCTTTAATAACAATTAGACGCATTGCTGCGGATAGTAGACCTGCTCGTTCTGCAATTCCCACACCTAATAGCGCCACTAATACCGTGCCTAAAGGCGCAAATCCGGTAAAGTTTGTGACAACATTAGACAGAATCTTACGAATACCTTCGGCATCTAATAGGCTAACAATATGGATAATGCCATCTTCTGCACGACCTTTTGCGCCTTCTGGTCGAGGGTCTGGAACACTAACACCAAAATACTGACCTATTGCTGAGGAAATCAATAAAATAGCAATTAAAATAATAAATAAGATAACAGGATGTGGCAGTGCATTGCCTAACCACTCAACCGTTCGTAAAAAACGGCTTCCTTCTTGCTTTTTTTGTTCCATATTTTCTCCTTATAAACAAGAAAAACGAACATTACACAATGTTTTTCTCTTCTCCTAATTACAAAAGTACAATTTAAAATCAACAAATCTGATACAAATCGAACGCATTTGCTAACAATCACCATTAAGACCAACAAAATACGATATTAGCTTTTTAAAATTTCATTAATGCCAATAAAATTAACTATGAAAATAAAATATAATTAATTATGAAAAATGTGCTTAAGCTAACAATTTCATCATATTAATAAGCTATTTTCCCTTATTTATTACTACCTATATATCAGTTTTTACCTGTTTTATTTTATTTAATATACCTAGCCGCTATTTTTGAAATTTAAAATTTGCACATTGATTTACAAAGAAATTATAAATGAAGTTACTATCATTAAAGTTCATTTTAAAACGACTAAAATGAACGCTATAATATAGAGCTCATTCACAGTTAAGCTGAGTATCATGTCTGTCATTGATCTTTGGGCTGAGCGCCATATTCAAGAAGCATTAAATAAAGGGGAGTTATCAAATCTGAATGGGGAAGGTAAGCCACTCCAACTCGATGATGATAGCCAAGTGCCGGAAGAACTTAGGGCAGGATATCGCATACTGAAAAACTCAGGGTATCTACCTCCTGAACTACAACAGAAAAAAGAAGCCTTAAATTTACTGCATATATTGCAGCAACTTTCACCTGATAACCCTAAATATATGGCAATAAGTCAACAATTAGCTTTGCTCGAATTAAAATTAAAGCAAGCCAATATCAATACTGATTTTTTATATGGTGAATATTCAACAAGACTATCCCACCATTTAATATCTAAATAAATTTAGCGATAGGTTAATGCTTGGGATCGATATTCTTGGGGCGTTTTGCCATAAAATCGTCGGAATGCTTGACCAAATGCGGAGTGCGAATCATACCCCACTAATGCTGCAATTTGCTCAATCGCCTGCTGGGTCAACAAGAGACTACCCGCTGCTTCCATTCTTTTTTGCAATAAAAATTGCATCACAGTCATTCCTACTTCGACTTTTATCTTGCGCTGCAACGTACTGATAGACATAAAAAATGCTGAAGCAATATCCTCACAGCTAAGCGGTAAATGTAATCTCAATTCAATCCACTGACTGAACTGATCAATCCAACGATTCTCAGACTTTAATTGAGCCAATAATAAACGTGCGACAGAAAAATTTTGCTCAGGAGCTTGTGGGAAATTTTGCAGCCAATTAAGCAATCCTATCGCAGCAGGGGTGAGCGAAAAGTGCGTCATTTTCTCATTCAATGCCCATTGCGCTGTCGCGGGCATTTCTAACACATAGTTTTGATTACCGATTTCCCCACTAAAAGCATGACTGACACTTGGCGGGATCACGACACCTTGCCCTGCATTCAATAGCCAGTGTTGGCGGTGCATATTAATTTCCATGGAGCCTGATAACGCAAATACCACCTGCCACTGCCCATCATGTTGATGAGAAATAACTTCGTCAGAATATTGGCGAAAATGCAATTCAGGTAACAACAAAGGAAGCTCCTACTGAGAAAAATACAATAGGAGTATAGCTGCTTTAATCAATAAAATGCAGTATCACTGATTAGGCTAAGCGGGAACCATTAGGGACAGGTAAATTAAATTCGGCCAATACAATCGCCCCCGTTTCATCAGGAGCACCGGTAATTAGCACTTCAGATTTTATGCCTGCAATACGTTTAATCTCGAAATTACACACACATAGGATACGTTTACCAATTAAATCTTCTGGGGTGTAATGCACGGTGATTTGAGCGCTTGAACGTTTAATCCCCAATTTCCCTAAATCGACATCCATAACATAAGCTGGGTTTCTAGCTTTATTGTTTATTTCAGCGCGAATAATAGTACCAACGCGTAATTCAACTTTCGTGAAATCATCCCACTCAATAACTTGCATCACTTAATTCCTAAATAAAACCACCAATAGGCAGTTAAATTATCATAGGAAAGAAAATTTCTTTTAGCGCCAAACATTCATTTTATATCGTAAAACACGCATTGATTATTACCGGATTAGACAAGTAATAATCAATGCCTATATGAGTATTGTGCTGCTCACTACATATTTGAGAAGGTGTTCATAATAATACCACCAGAGATAATTAACCCCATCGCAAACACCGCTGGAACATCGGGTTTTTGTTTATATAAAATCATAGAAACTAATGTGACACCGACAATCCCAAAACCACACCATAATGAATATGCCACACCCACTGGGATATAACCCATCGCACGGGTTAACGCGAAATAACATAAGCAATAGGCAATAATCACGAGTATTGATGGGCCTAATTTACTAAAGCTATTGGTTTTTTTGATCATTGATGTGCCAGTGATTTCTGAACCAATCGACAGCGCCAGCCATAAAAATCCAGTAAACATTCTCTTTTCCTCTTTACTTATTAATGAGCGACTTTATTCGTTGAAGATATTGATGCCTCTGAATTTTCAGCTGGCTCTTCCTCATCGGCGCCCATTTTAGAAAACAGATTCATAATCACGATACCTGAAGCAATCACGCCCATACCAATCATTGCTGCCATATCAGGGTGCTGCCCATAAAAAATCATGCCTAATGTAGAAACCATTAAAATACCGGTACCTGACCAAGTCGCATAAGCTAACCCAACGGGAATATATTTTACTGCGCGAGAAAGAGAGTAATAACAAATGACATAAAGAACGACGATTAAACCTAATAATAATGATTTGGTTGTTCCTTCACTATTATCGAACATTTTTAATGTGGATGTTGCTGAGGTTTCAGAAATAATAACCGCCAGCATCCAAAGCCACGCTTTTGCTTTAGAGGACATAGATAATACTCCTACATAGATAGACGTTTAAAATATTAAATTGAAATGAAATTTATTTTTTTAGAGACTTTAAATAATCCATTGCCGAGTCTGTCAATTTATTTTTATTTAGGGAATATTCCTTTGGGTCATTCATTACTTCTCTCAAAGTAATATAGCGATTCTGGTCTATTTTATTTTCATTCGATATCTCATCATTTTTAATGAGTATTTTATTTTCAATATTATTAAATGTATCGAATTGAATACCTAATGAAATTGCTTTATTAATATTCTCTTTTATTAAATTTCCATATTGTTCATTTTTATTTAGGCCTAATATTTGGTTTAACTCACTATCAGGGCAACAATGGTATTTCAATGCCATTATTGGAATATTCTGTGATAGAGCGTGTAAAACAAACTGACTTTCTTCACTCACTGATAAGCCATTTACCACTTCATTTAATGTCTTAGTTTCGATGAAAGGTAAAAAAACACAGTGATACTCAGTGATTTTCTCAGCGTTAAAACTTGTTAAATCCAATAATTGCCCAAGTTCCTGCCATTGTTCGATATTCGATTTCGTTAACATCTCCTTGGTGGCATAGAAAGAAAAAGAAACTGCCGGTAATTGGACTAAACGCTGGTAGACCGCCTGTTGATACCCTTGGCTCGGAGACAATAAAACCAACACCCGCCGTTTCATCTGCTGCAGTACCCGTAATACGATCTGCTCAATTAATTTTTCATTCATATTGCCACCACTCGTTTATCGCTTAACTGACAATAAATACGCTGTCATTATTGCGTAGCCCTGCTGCATTAGCCTCATCTGTATCAATATGAAATTCCAGAGAAAACCTTGCATCTACTCGAACAACAACTTCATCAAATACTAGGCTGCGCTCACCTTCAGTACGCACACACACTCGCTGCCCATTGGAGACATTTAGTGTTCTAGCATCCATGACGTTCATATGAATATGGCGCTGTGCACAAATCACCTGTTCCAATAAATTAACGTGACCTGCTGGCCCAATTAATAAAGCGCTTCCCGATGTATTTAAATCGCCCGACTCACGCACGGGTGCTTTTATTCCCAATGTGAAACAATCTGCTTTTGAGACTTCGAGCTGACTTTTAGGACGAGTGGGTCCTAATACACGCACCTTACTAATGGAACCTTTAGGTCCCACCACCATCACACACTCTTTAGCCGCAAATTGTCCCGGCTGTTTTAATTCTTTGAATGGTGTGAGTTGATAACCTTTGCCAAATAAAACCTCGACATCTTCATCTGATAGGTGAACGTGACGATTAGAAACGCCAACAGGAATTGCAATGGGACTATCCATCATTGGAACCGCATTTGACACAGACAAACGCGATAGAATTTTCCCCATCAATTGCTGGTTTATCATGATTTTTTACCTTTGCGCTGCTCCACTTTTTCCTCAGTCATCACACTTTCAACCTGAGCAACAATCGGTGTAACAATCTCCGTTTTTTCGACGCGTTGCGCGTGCTCACTCGATTCATGGGTTACTGATAATAATTTGGCAATAACACTCTCATCAGGGCGAGCAATCACTAGTGTGCCTTTTAATAAGTCTTGATGGCTAATAACCGATGCACCATGGTCAACCGCGGTTCTTACTGCACTAATTTCCCCTTGAAAATAGACAGAAACCAGCCCAGAACCAATTTTTCGATAACCCGCAATCTCTACACTCGCCGCCTTACATGCTGCATCTGCGGCCTGTATTGCAGACGTCAGTCCATACGTTTCAATCACACCTAAACTTTTCATCTTTCTCTCCTACTTAGTGACGAACCAATCGAATATCAAAATCGAATTTTTTAAAGAAAGCCTCTAATTGGTCTAACTCTTCGGTACTGTAGGTAGGGTCTTTCTTGATGGGATAAATCATGTCGAGCTTGTCGTATTTTCCGCGACCAAGCTGGTGATAAGGTAAGATATCGATGCGATTTAAATTACCGCGTTTTGACAATTCCATGGCATATTCAATCGCCCCAGTAATGGCATCAAAAGAATCGTTACATCCACGAACCAACGGCATACGCATCACCACATTGGCCCCTAATTCCATTAACCGTTCGAAATTACGACGCACATTTTCATTACCAATACCGAATAAATTTTTATGTTGTACTGTGTCGATGTGCTTCAAATCAAACAGAAATAAATCGACAACTTCCGCTAATTTTTCATAATTTTCGACAGATGTGGTGCCTTGAGTTTCCACCGCCGTGTTGATCATCATTTTTTTGCATTCACGCAATAGCTCGACAGCAAAGTCGGTTTGTAAACTCATCTCGCCACCGCCAATCGTGACACCACCACCAGAAGAAATATAAAAATCATAATCTTGCATAATGATTTCCATCATTTCCGAGACAGTGACATCTTTTCCCATAATGTCTAACGCATCAGAGATACACACTTCTTCGCATTTGCGGCAGCCAATACAGTCGATGCTACGATTAACTCGATGAATTTTTTCTCCCTGTTCGTTGGTTGTCATGTAATGGATCCCCGCAGGACAGACATCCACACACTTACCACAACCTACACACTTATCGTGGGAAAACATCACTTGAAACTGGCTACTTAACCCCTCAGGGTTCGCACACCAAGGGCAACGAATATTGCATCCTTTGAGGAAAATCAGCGTGCGGATACCATCACCGTCATAAATCGAGTATTTCTGGATATTAAATATCCGCCCCTTTATTTCTGTCGCTGCATTCATCATTGCATCTCCAAAACAATCTTAAACTTGTTGTTTTTATTATGTATTGGCAGGTATAACACTATACCTGCCAATATTAGGCTTAGAATTTTTCAATCACTGTACGGCTGATGATTTCGTCCTGAACCTCTTTACATAATTCAACGAAGTAAGCGCTGTATCCCGCAACGCGAACGATTAAGTCGCGATATTTCTCTGGTTCTTGCTGGGCTTTTTTCAGCATTTCGTTATCAACATAACTAAATTGCATTTGACCATTACCCAAAATGGATGCGGTTCTCAATAGGGTAATTAACCCATTGCGACCTTCAGGCGTATCCAATAAGCCTTTCAAGAACTTAAAGTTATGCACCATACCGATGTTCATGGTTTCGACGTTCATCTTACTGATGGATTTAATGATTGCGGTTGGACCTTGTTTATCAGCACCTTGCGTTGGGCTGATCCCATCCGACAGAGGCATCCATGCTAAACGACCATTTGCCGTTGCCGCCGTCAATTCGCCAATTGGGGTATTGTTGGATATGGATAACGTTCCGTGACTCAATGTGGAATACAGCATGTCGTACTTGCGGCATTCGCGCTCAGTCCACTCCGTAATATCCAGTGCATATTGGTCAACATAATTGTCATCGTTACCGAATTTCGGCGCATTTAGGCAATCACGGCGTAACTCTTCGTAACCCTCAAAGTTTGCCAATAAACCATCACGCACTTGCTCTAAGGTATAGCGCCCCTCTTCATAAACCAATTTGCGGATCGCTGCCATGGAGTCAACGTAGGTCGCTAGACCAGAGAAAATCAGCCCTGGACCATGGTTAACCATCGCGCCACCAGCGGCGACATCTTTCCCTTTATCCATACAGCCTTCCACCAACAAAGACATCAAGGGTTTTGGTGCAACATCACGGTGAACTCGCTGGCTAATTACGGTACCAATCGCAGAAAGACGAATAATGTGTGCTATCTGTGCTTTCACGGCATTATCGAAATCTTCGAATGTTTTTAAGTTACGTAAATCACCCGTATCCAAACCTTGGTGGCTATCGAATAGCACCATCCGCCCCCGATTCAGAACAAACTCAATCGCAATAGGCCACTGGGTGTAACCCGTTGATGTCCACTGATAAATACGACCTGATTTTTGTGGTTCCACACAGCCCATTAAGCAATAGTCGCGCGCATCTTCAAAATCAAAACCTTTACGCAGCATCATTTTGATATGGGAATCATCGAAGTGGCACGCAGGGAATCCCATACCGGCTTTCACTACATCGACGATTTTTTCCATGTATTTCTGAGGCGATTGGTTATGAATACGGCATGCTAATGAAGGTTGATAAACTTTAACAAAACGTACAGCGTCCATAATCAAGTACGTTAAATCGTTACAAGCATCGCCACCAGAGCGTTTTTGACCACCGACGGTTAAGTTGATAAACGGCTGGTAACCTGCGAAATATTTTGCGCCTAACTCGCTGGACATCCACATCAATTCAGCACATTTGATGATAAATGCCTGAAGCAGCTCTAATGCTTGATCCTGAGTTAAATTGCCTGATTTGATATCGTTCTCATACATCGGGAAGCAATATTGGTCTAAGCGCCCCAGTGACAATCCTGTTTGGTTCTCTTCAATTTCAAACAACGATTCCACAGTCCAGACACTTTGCAGCGCTTCTTGTAATGTTTTCGGTGGGTTCGCTGGCACATTTTCATTGACTTGCGCGATGGTCAGTAACTCTTCACGACGTTTAGGGTCTTTCTCTTGAGAAGCCAGTTCGCGAGCATGTTCAGCGATGCGATGAGCATAAGCTACGACCCCTTCACAGGTTTCGATTGAAGCCTTGTAGAAATAAATACGGTCAATGTCATCAGGATTTTGCATATCTAATTCAGCGAGTTTCGCTTGAGCATCGGCTTTAATTCCGTTCATCCCTTTGGTGAACAGTAAAACGTCATAGCCCGGACAGGTATCCCCGCCACCATTGATTTGGTGATAAGACAAGTCACTGACAAAGGTTTCACCACTGAATTCCCAAACACCGGCTTCACGGTATTGCGCTTCACAGATTTCATCCAGAGAACGGCCTTCCCAGAATGGCGCGATTTCTTCACGAATGACTTTTTTATCTTCTTCAGAGATCACAAATGGATCTTGAGGGCGGGTACTCATGGTATCTAACTCATCCACCACCCAACGCCATGCGATATCTGGCGAGAATGCGCCAGCACGTGCTTTCCCGCATGGATGCCCCACGATCAACTCTTCAGGCTGGATAAGGATCGGCGCAGTTTCACAAGCGCGGCGGAATGCTTTCGCTCGCAATAAAATCGGTGGTAAGCCAGGGTTATTTTTCACCACCTCAGTGAATGCCAGTGCGCGATAAATGGAGACACTTGGACGCGCTTGTAAATAATGATTACGCAACCGCTGTAAGCGAGGTGTTAACCCTTCCATGACTTTAAATTCCGTCTCCTGCTGAGCAGACGGAGCAACATAGTTAGCAGATGGTGAAGAATATTGAGGCTGAGCGCTAGCTTGCCCACAATATAAACGCACTTTTAATCCACCGTTAATTCCACTGATATTTTCATGGGCGGACAGCAGCATTGCTGAAAGTTCATTGATACACACTTGCGGATCATTAAGATAAATACCGCCTTTTAATGCATCGAACATCGGATAACCATCAATGGCACGAGTCGCACGAACTTCAGAAAGCTCGGCCAATTTTAGCCATAAACTTTCAACAATTTCATACGCCTGAGTTGGTGTTAAACGGCCTTGCTCAATATCACGCTGGTAGAATGGATAAACCGCTTTATCGAAGCCCATTGGATTCACCGCATAGCTACCATTTTCCAGATGTAAAATCAGTTGCAATAGGTAGAAAGCTTGGCAGGCTTCTTTGAAAGTTTGAGCTGGCTTAGCGGGCACATTACGTAAAATGTCGGCACTCTCTTGTAGCTCTGCGCGGCGATACGGATTCGCTTCAGCTGCCGCTAAGTTTTCAGCTCTGAGTGCTAATGATTGAGCAAAATGGATAGCCGCATCACAAGCATAAATCGCAGCTCTACAGTTGTTTGCTTCATCGATACTGTTGCGGCTCACGGCGCTACCAATGTTTCTGACACGATTTTCGAGCTGGTTTTTAATTTCCGCAAAACCTACATTCAGTACCACTAAATAATCCGGTGCAGCAATGGCACTATCACCCGCTAGAAACTCATAGATACTCTGGCTATGCACTTCATCTTCAGTATGAAAAATAGCTCCGCGAGGTGTTGAAGATTGGCTACCAATAATCAATTCATCTTGAGCAATAAAAGCGGGAAAACTGCGAATAAACTCATAAAAACGCTGAGCAGGTTTGATGGATTGCGGGGCGCCAGTTAATTGGTTTCTTACCGTTTCAAGGATATTCGCACGTTCGGTAATAATTGAGCAATTACGAGTACTTAAACGTTCAGCCAGTGTTTTTACACGTGGGGTCAAAGCATATTTGGCCATGTTAGCCTCTCCTGATGTTCTTTCTAGTTCGTTATTTTTCACATAAACAGCGTTAACTATTAAAAAGACTGTCTGTACAGTACTTCTAGCTGCTTTTCATTGACGTCCCGTGGATTCGTTGGAGTGCAACTATCACGCAATGCTTGTCCAACCATTTCTCTTAAACGGGTATTAAACTCAGTTTCATTGATGCCTGTAGCATGGATACCTTTCGGTATATTCATTTCATCTTTGAGTACGTTGATCGCGACAATTAAGCTTTCAACACCTTCTCGAACTGTTGATGCGGGTAAATTTAATTTTTTTGCCAGTGAGGCGTAACGCTTCGCCGCATCCGTGTCACAACAACCGTCTAAATCTGAGTTAAAAGCAACGACTTGAGCCATTAATAAAGCATTTGCGCGACCGTGTGGAATATGGAAAACACCGCCTAATGCATGAGCTAAACTATGGGTGATCCCAAGTGAAGCATTGGTAAATGCCATTCCCGCAATACAGGATGCGTTATGCATTTTCTCGCGAGCAACTAAATGATTGCCATCTCGGTAACACTCAATCAGATGGGCAAAAACCAGCTGAACCGCTTTTTCTGCCAATGCATCAGAAAAATCGGACGCACTGCGTGAAACATAAGCTTCAAGGGCATGGCATAGCACATCCATTCCTGTATCGGCGGTAATTGCTGCTGGTACTGATTTCACTAATATCGGATCTAAAATCGCCACATCCGGCAGCATGAATTCGTCAACTAATACCAGTTTTTCTGAGTGTGATTTAATCACTGAAAAAGACGTGACTTCAGAGCCTGTTCCGCTAGTTGTCGGAATAGCCACAAAATGAGGTTTAGCTCTATGACTGTCTTGGCGGGTATGCCATAGGGAGTAAATAACCGCTTTTGCAGCATCAATCACCGAACCACCACCCAGCGCAATCACTAAATCAGGATATTGGCTATCCATGATTTTCATGCCCTTTACGATGGATGAAATTTCTGGATCGGGCACCACATCGTCATACAGAGAAAATGAGATTCCCTGTTGGGATAATCGACGAGTCACCTCGTCGGCTAACCCAAATTTCACCATCGCTTTATCGGTCACGATAAAGGCATGATGTGCGTTGATTTGTGATAAATAATCCAAAGCATTCGTACCGAATTGCACTTTTGGTTTAATCAAAAACTGGTTCATGCGTTATTTACTCCCTACCGTCTCGATACACTTTTTCAACAATGGCAACCACGGACATGGCTTTGTATTTGTCTTTATTCAAAGCAAGGTATTCTTCGACAAGAACAATGTCATTGATGCCCGCACCAACACTGTCCACTGCCACATACGTTCTGTCCTTCAACGGATTCAGGTCATCCCCAAGCGCCGTGACCATCAATAAATTACTGCCGCTCAGTTCTTGGCATTTCTGCGTTGCGACAACATGCCCGATTACCTTTGCCAAAATCATGATTTATCCCGCCTTATCTCAATGAATTACTTATTCAGGCGCCCGAGAACGGCCTTAATAATCTGCTCAACATTCTCTTCCGTGATATCCCCTTGCGCCGCAACCGTTTCAGCAACAGCCGCGTGGCTTCCGGTATTACCGAATCGATCATCCGCAGGATTATTGCTGATAGAACCCTGTTGAATGCCCGCAGCCTGCGGTTGACGGAAACGTTCATCATCCAGAATACTCACTTGAGTCGGGCTAGAATGCGCAGCTACCATGGGTTGTGCTGTGTAACATGGGGGATTCGTCGATGACGGTTGTCTTAAATCTTCAATTGAACGCACCCCATAACCGACTTTACGGATATTGAGTAAATTCATTGGACCGACGTTATCTGAGCTAGATCCGCCACCCACCGCGCCACAACCTAATGTCAGTGCAGGTGTAATGTTGGTGGTTGCACCAATCCCCCCTAAGGCTGCTGGGGTATTAATTAAGATGCGGTTAACCGGTTTTTCGAGGGCAAATTGACGAATAACATCTTCATTTTGCGTGTGGATCACCAAAGTATGTCCTAAACCTTCGTTGGTCAGTAGGTCGACCACACGATGGCATGCTGAACGCCAATCTTCTTCGATATACATCCCTAAGATTGGGCACAATTTTTCACGAGAATAGGGGTTTTTAGGTGAAACGGTATCTTGCAGTGCAATCAATACGCGCGTATTCGCGGGTACGCTAAATCCAGCTCGCTGACTCAATATAATCGCATCTTTACCCACGATTTCAGGGTTAATGGTGCCATTCGCTCTGAGTAACATTGATGCCATGCGCTTCGCTTCTTCTTCATTCATGAAGTAAGCACCCTGAGCCAGCAATTCACGGTGAACATCGTTATAAATACAGCGTTCAACAATAATGGACTGCTCAGAAGCACAAATCACACCGTTATCAAACGTCTTGCTGGTAATAATGTCACTGACGGCTTTTTTGATATCTGCACTACGTTCAATAAAAGCAGGACCATTGCCAGGACCGCCGCTGATAGTCGGTGTTCCGGATGCATAAGCTGCGCGTACCATGCCTTCTCCTCCGGTTGCCAGAATCAAAGAAACATCTTTGCTATGCATTAACTCTTTGGTTGCTTCCAATGTGAGCATAGTGACGCCATCGACAATGCCCGCTGGCGCACCTGCTTCAAGTGCAGCTTTTTTAACGATATCGAGCGCTCTAAAACTACAGGCCTTTGCATTTGGATGAGGGGAGAAGACAATCGCATTACCCGCTTTCAGGGCAATCAATGTTTTATAGATAATGGTTGAGGTTGGGTTAGTGGAAGGCACTAATGCCGTGATCACGCCTAACGGAACCCCCACATCCATGACTTTTTTGATCTTGTCATCATTGATGATGCCAATGGTTTTCAAATCTTTAATATGTTCATACACACGCACAGAAGCGAAGGTATTTTTCAGGACTTTATCTTGCCACTTCCCGAAACCCGTTTCTTCATGTGCCATTTTTGCCAACTCCTCTGCATGACGTGCAGATTCTGTCGCAATGTGTTGAACAATACTGTCGATTTTTTCCTGCGAAAAAGTCGCAAAGATTTTTTGTGCTTGTTTCGCATTTCTAACCAGCTCTCTAGCCAGTTGTCTGGATTGCAGATCTTTATCTAATGCAACCATGTCTTCCCCCGTACCGGAGTCAAAAGATTAAACTTATTAACTTGTTGTTTTATATTTAATTTATCAATGATTAGGCTTTATGCTGCTGTGCAATTTTGCCAATATCATTGTGTGGTCTTGCAATCACGCGTGAAGTCACTACTGTGCCAACACGTTTAGCCGCTTCAACACCGGATTCAACTGCTGCATTGACGGCCCCTACATCACCTTTCACCATGGCGGTCACCAATCCCGACCCCACATTTTCATAGCCAATTAACTCAACATTCGCGGCTTTGCACATCGCATCAGCAGCTTCAATACACGCTACCAATCCTTTCGTTTCGATTAGTCCAAGTGCTTCTTTCATAAGAATATTTCCTGTTTATTCTGAAACTTTATATTGAGATACGATTTTCTGGATGTCGCTATGAGGGCGAGCAATCACCAAAGATGTCACGACGGTGCCAATCCGAGAGGCAGATTCAACACCTGAATCCACGG
The DNA here is from genome assembly GCF_028479445.1 of Providencia sp. PROV210. Classification (NCBI taxonomy): domain Bacteria; kingdom Pseudomonadati; phylum Pseudomonadota; class Gammaproteobacteria; order Enterobacterales; family Morganellaceae; genus Providencia; species Providencia sp. PROV210. The sequence goes on along the minus strand of NZ_JAMPNQ010000014.1, from coordinate 179,108 downwards.
CGGCTTTAACCGCGCCAACATCCCCTTTCACCATCGCAGTCACTAAACCGGATCCCACATTTTCATAGCCAATCAGCACCACATTGGCGGCTTTACACATTGAATCGGCAGCTTCAATACAAGCGACTAACCCTTGTGTTTCGATAAGACCTAATGCATCACCCATCTATTCCCCCGAAAAAGCTATGCTTTATGCTTAATCACGATTTTGTTGATATCGTTATGTGGACGGGCGATGACTAACGAAGTCACCACTTCACCAACACGCTGTGCCGATTCAACACCAGAATCTACTGCCGCTTTTACTGCGCCAACATCACCTTTCACCATCGCAGTCACGAGGCCTGAACCCACATTTTCATAACCGATGAGTTCAACGTTAGCGGCTTTACACATTGCATCAGCTGCTTCGATACAAGCCACCAAACCTTTAGTTTCAATAAGTCCTAATGCATCACCCATTGTTGTTTCCTCCAGGAAGACGTTGTTACATTTTTCTCTACCCTCAAAAATCAAGAGCCATATTTAAAAAGGTTTATGTCTCTTAAATGTGGGTAAACATTTGTGCCAATTGAGTCTGCGCGGTGATTAATTGAACGCAGCTTTTTGGCGTCAAAATCACTATATCCCTCAAAAAATAAAACAAAATATAAATCCGCAAAATGAAGATAATTAGAACATAAAACTTAAATTTATCGATATTTAGCCTTTGATTTATTTAATCATGCTAAAAAAATAAAAAATTCACGTATCTATATGGCATAAAAAAAAGAAAGAAAAATACACTGATGATTTATAGGGTTAATTGTTAATAAGATATGATTGGGCTGATGCTAGAAGGTAATTTGGTCAATAATAAGTGTGGCGTTGCTCACTACCCATCCCGTCGCTACGTTGCTGGAATATACGTAAAGCATGCTAATTAGATGAAATGCAACACGGATAAATATGGATAATGGTCACTCAGAGAATGGCGCCATTCGTTGGTTATTGATAGGTAGATAAGAAAGCCGGAGAGGTGAGCAGATGAGTGGCTAACGCATCACGTTGGAGCTATATCTGGTTATCCCAGATATTCAATCAAACTTACTCCCCAATTGAGGTGTGCAAATAAATAACGGTGAATTAATTGAACTGAGCAGTAGTGCTTTATCATTTAGCTTCTGGACATTGATAAACAAGCCATCGTGGCTATCTGACATTTCTCGCATAAAATAGTCGAAAATAACGTTGGGAGATTCATCGATGGAAGATGCACTGGCTTCCCATTGACTAATATTATAGTGACGCTCCGTTGGTGAAATACGTTTACTTGTATACTTAAATTTGACGTAACGCTGTAAATAAAGCCATCCCGCTTTCGAGGTTGTATAGCCTTCCACAACAATAGATCCCTGACCATTTGCCCCAAAATTAAAATGAATATTGCCATTCACATTTTCATCTTTCATATTTTCGAAGCGCATAATCCCTTTAGTGGAGCATGCCATAAGGCCTGAATTTTTATTTGATAACACGATAGATTGTGTATAAATAACCACGACCACAAAAATGGCTGCACTCAAGAAGCATAATAATTTTCCTGATATTTTCATCATGGTTTCCAAGAATAATAGAAATAATTATCACAATAACTAAATGGATTAGACTCATTTGCAGCGCAGTGCGCCAAAAATACGCGCCCTAGGCCGTTCTTTTGCAATTTATCGCCATAAAAGAAAACAAATCGTTCCTTATCTTTGCAGTCAAGATTTAAGTTATTTCGCACCTTGTCAAAGTTTTGCTCATAATTCTCGGCAACGACACCATTAATCATTTTCTCTGTAGATAATGCATCACAACTGGCATGCTCCAATGTGGGTAAACTAATAGGTGCGGAAGGCTGAGATGAAAAATAATTCATAGTGGCAAGTAGGATTGAACAACCTAACAATACGGCACTCGCAAGATACCAACAAATCTCTCTTTTTTGAGGATGAATAGATTTAGGTAATTCTTGAGGTATTAATTCGATAGGATCTGTTGCTGGGGTAAGAATAACTTCAGCCGTTTGTATCTCACTTAAGCTATTTAAAAGATGGGTTGTATTTAATGTTTCTTCATCAATTAATTCCAATAATATCTCAGAATTAAATTCTAAACGGCCTCGGGCAACAGTCACTATAATGTTTTCAATACCATATTGACGAAATGTTTTTCTCAATAAACTGAGATACTGATTTAAATTACTATTTGATGAAACTAGGCCATTATCATCCCAAACAGCTTTAAGCACTTCATCACGTGAAACAACGCCTTTTCTTTTAATCAAATAAAACAATAATGCATTGGCTGTAATGGACAATTGAGTATCAACCTCATCTTCTTTTAAAGATAAAGTGCCATCAACAGCATCATAAATAATGAAGGCATTGATCTTATATTTCATTATCGCCTCATTCTATTACTAGACGTAATATTGCTATTTGGAAACAAAAGGTATTTCTTCAAAAGAGATTTGCGTCAGCCGGTGGATAATCGCATCTCGTTCTTGCTCAGATAGTGTGGGTCCTTCTGTTAAGGCGGATAACCATAAACCGTCTGCCGCATAACGGACTAAAGCCCCTAAATAGCTATTATCAAACTCATCACCGTCTTCTAAATGCTGTAGCATCCAGTCACGCCAACATTTACGTAAGACGGGTTCCATCGGCATCGCTAATGATAGAAATGCAAGTTGGAAGCTCTCATCAGACTCTTTTAGTTCTCCGATATAATGCAGATAAGCACGAGAAAAACGGCCATTTGTATTGATATCACTCGTCATAATCACCGCGATACGGGTGTCCATAATATCGAGTAACTCAATGAACAGCGCATGTATCAGCTCTTGCTTGCTCGGAAAATGATGTAATAGCCCACCCTTACTGACACCCGCTTCTTTTGCGACCGCATTAAGCGAAAGTGCGGCAATGCCTTCCCGACCAGCAATCACTCGAGCCGCCTTTAACAGCTCTTCTTGCCTTTTTATGGGATCTTTTTTTCTTTGGGGCGTAAGTATATTCATGCACGGATAATACCGACCAGTCGGTATGTTCTATTTTGACTCGTATCAATGAACACAATATTGAGGTGAATTAAATGCGAATAGTGTAATTTACTTCACAGTATCCCTGCCTAAAAACTAAGAAATATAATGTTATTTTTAAAATATAAAAAAATATAACAATGAAATACCTCCTATTTTTTTACTCTTGATAACTAAATTTAACTTAGTCTTGTTGCACCGAAGGTTATACTGTTTAATTATGTGAGAAATATCTATTTTCAAAGAAAGCATCTGAACTGTGTGTATTTACATAACATGAAAAGAGGTTTTGATTATGTCCAATCAGTATAATATCGGTGTGATTATTGGTAGTTTACGTGCCGACTCTTATAACTTAAAAGTCGCTAAAGCCATCACCAAATTATTCCCATCCAATTTCACTTTTAAATTTATAAAAATTGCAGATCTACCTCTCTATAACCAAGAAGCAGACCAGAATGTGCCTGCCGTAGTGGCTGATTTTAAAGCACAAATTAAAGCCTCAGATGGAATTATTTTCGCAACGCCTGAATATAACCGCTCCATGCCCGGTGTATTGAAAAATGCGATTGACCAAGGTTCTCGTCCTTGGGGTGATAATTCCTGGGATAGTATTCCTGCGGGAATTCTCGGGGTTTCGATTGGTAATATAAGTACCGCTATTGCACAACAACATTTACGTAATAGCCTCGCATTCTTAAATATGCCAACGATGAATCAACCAGAATGTTATTTAAAATGGTATGAGGGTATGGTTGATGAGCAAGGTAATATATCCCCAAAAAGTAAAGATTTCTTACAACCTTGGGTCGATAGCTTCGTCAAATTTGTGAACCACAATTCAGTAAATTAATCATAGACATAAAAAAAGGCATCACATGAAGTGATGCCTCTTAAATTTCATACAAACTGAATACGAATTAACGCCCAGCTTTTAATTTTTGGAAATATTCTTCATACAGAACATTGGCATTCCCAACATCACTTTGCCATTCACCTTTTTTCAACACCTCTTCACTTGGGTACAGTGATGGGTCATTGGCTATTTCCGCTGGCAGCAGTTTTTTTGCAGCTAAGTTTGGAGTTGGATAACCAATCGACTCAGCAACTTGTGCCGCTATTTCCGGACGTAATAGGAAGTTAATCAGCTTATGTGCTCCCTCGACATTCTTAGCATTCGCAGGAATAGCTAAGCTGTCCATCCAGAAAATACCGCCCTCTTTCGGCCAAACAACCTCAATAGGTAAGCCTGCTTGTCTCGCCACAAAAGCGGAGCCATTCCATAACATACCAACATCCACTTCACCTTCAATAAATGGTGTTGCAGGGTTATCAGAATTAAATGCAAGAATATTAGGACGTAATTTTTGTAGCTCGTTGTATGCTTCTTCAATCTGTTTTGGATCTGTGGTATTGCCAGAATAACCTAGCTTCGCTAATGCCACTTGGAACACTTCGCGCCCGTCATCCATCATGAGCAAACTATTTTTATATTCTGGTTTCCAGAAGTCAGCCCATGAAGTCACCGTGCTAGGATCAACCGCATCCCCATTAATTCCAATTCCTGTTGCACCCCAAATATATGGCACAGAATAGTCATTATTTGGGTCAAATTCTTTATGGATTAGATTGGGGTCGAGGTTTTTAAAATTAGTGAGCTTTTGTTTATCGATCTTTTGCAGCATGCCTTCCTTGCTCATTTTTGCAATGAAATACGTGGATGGCACCACTAAATCATAAGCCCCTTCTTTATAGGTCTTCAATTTAGTGTACATGCTTTCATTCGATTCGTAGGTGGAGTAAATCACCTTGATCCCAGTTTCCTTAGTAAATTGCTCTAATAAACCGGGGGGAACATATTCTGTCCAGTTATAGAAATACAGTACATCTTTGTTATCGTCAGCGGCAGTTGCCGTGCCAATGCTTGCAGCCATTAACCCTGCGGCTAACAGATAGGACCATTTTTTCATCACTGATTTCCCTCAACAAAGTGCTTTTATCTATCTAATAGGCTCAATTGGAGCCCACCCTCTTGCCTGATGGCATTAAAAGATTGGGTGCCACAATGACACCCTCGATTTTATAAACTAATGCTTGGATGATTTAGCCGCGGCATTTTTGCCGTGTTTATCACGCATGACCCACTGACTTAAACAAACCAAGACCAATGACATCAGCAACAAGACTGTCGCCAATGCATTCACTTCAGGGGAAACCCCCACTTTAACCATTGAGTAAATTTTCAATGGTAAGATTTCATAGCTTGGTCCCGTCACAAAGGAGGAGACCACCACATCATCCATGGATAACGTGAAACTTAAGAGCCAACCCGCAACAATGGCAGGCAGCGCTAAAGGCAAAATAATTTTACGTAAAATAGTAAATTCACCCGCACCAAGATCCCGTGCCGCTTCCAACATTTTTACATCAAAATCTTTCAATCTGGCGTATACGGTCACCACTACAAACGGCAGGCAGAACGTAATATGGGAAAACAGCAGTGACCAAAACCCCAAGGAAACACCGAGGATCATAAACAGCACCAGCAATGATATCGCCATCACGATATCTGGAGACATCATCACCACAAATAACATACCGCCCACAAAAGGTTTCCCTCTAAAACGGTAACGAAATAATGCAACGGCGGTTAATGTGCCGATAACTGTCGCGAATGTCGCCGAAAGCACCGCCATTGTTAAGGAGTGCCCCGCTGCTTCTAATAAACTGTCATTATTACTGAGTAACTCATACCATTTGGTGGAAAAGCCCTGCCATTGAATACCAAAACGCGATTCGTTAAAGGAGTTCACAATCAGAATAATGATTGGAATATAAAGATACGCGTAAATAATGGTCATAAAACCACCACGGAATATGCGACCGATCATTCTTCATACGCCTTTTTATTCAGAAGCTTAGCAGCTCGGTAATACACATACAGCAATAGCCCCATCATCACGGTGAGGAAAATACTGGTTGCCGCCCCGAATGGCCAATCACGAATATTTAAGAACTGGCTCTTTATTACGTTACCAATGAGAAGATTTTTCGCTCCTCCCATTAGGTCTGCCACATAGAACAGTCCCATAGCGGGTAACAGCACGAGCAGGCAACCTGCAATAATTCCCGGCATCGTCAGTGGAATGATAATTTTCACGAAGGTTTGCAATTTACTGGCACCTAAGTCCCTTGCAGCCTCCAAATAGGATTTATCGAGTTTCTCTATGCTGGAATAGAGCGGCATGACCATGAATGGTAGCAGGATATAAATTAAGCCGAGCACCACCGCTTCAGGGGTGTACATTAATTTAATCGGCTTATCAATAATGCCAATCCACAATAAAAAGTCGTTTAAATACCCTTTGGTACTTAAAAAAACCTTTAACCCATAAATGCGGATCAGGGAGTTTGTCCAAAATGGTACGATCAACAAAAACAGCATTAAAGGTTGGATGCGTTTAGGTAATTTCGCCAAGATATAGGCGAAGGGGTAGCCAATAACCAAACAGAAGAATGTGGCGATCAGCGCCATATTCAACGAATGTAGCATCACTTGGGCATACATCGGATCCGATAAACGGATATAGTTATCCCAAGTAAAAATCAAATCGACTAGATTGTTATCACTGCGAGTCAGGAAACTGGTGCCAATAATCATGATATTTGGCAGAAATACAAATAGCAGCAACCATGCAACCACGCTGGTGATAATCACATTCTGTAAAATTTTATGCTTACGAATGATCATCCAGAACTACCTCCCAGCTTTCAACCCAAGTCACAGCAACTTTTTGGTTAAGGGAGTGGTCGACATCAGGATCATCTTCATTGAAGAATTCGCTGACCATAATAATTTTGCCATCTTCCATCTCAACCACGGAGTCTAAAGTCATCCCTTTATAGTTACGTTCACGCACATAACCAATAAGCCCAGGATGATTGTCCGCATCATTCACTTCTTCAACACGCAAATCTTCAGGGCGCAATAGCACGTTTAAATGCTGCCCTTCAGTCACAGGAAGATCAGTGAAAATATCACATTCATGGCCTTCAACATTGGCTCGAATGCGTTGTTCATCAATGCGATATAATACTTTTGCATCAAAAATATTAATTTCACCGATAAATTGAGCTACAAACAGGTTTTTAGGCTCTTCATAAATTTCACGAGGCGTCCCATCTTGCTCAATTTTTCCGTCACGCATGACGATAATGCGATCGGACATTGCCAGTGCTTCTTCTTGATCATGGGTGACAAAAATAAACGTGATCCCCAACTTGCGCTGTAAGGCTTTCAGCTCATTTTGCATCTGTTTACGCAGTTTATAATCCAGCGCAGACAAAGATTCATCCAATAACAGGACTTTTGGACGATTCACCACCGCACGAGCAATTGCCACGCGCTGCTGCTGACCACCCGAAAGTTGATTCGGCATACGCTCTGCAAAATCAGCCAATTGCACCATCTGCAAGGCTTGCTCCACCCGTTTTTGAATTTCATCTTTTGGCGTTTTTTGCATACGCAAACCAAACGCCACATTTTCAAATACGGTCATATGTGGAAATAATGCATAGCTTTGGAATACAGTATTCACGAAACGATGTTCCGCAGGAATATCTGTAATATCCTGACCATCAAGAATAATTTGGCCATCATCAACATCTTCTAATCCAGCAATGAGACGTAAAACTGTCGTTTTGCCGCAACCAGAAGGCCCAAGAATAGTTAAAAACTCCCCATTCTGGATAGTTAGGCCAAGCTCAGAAATAATTTGTTTGCCATCAAAACCTTTATTTAAAGATTTTAATTCTACGAGTGGTGTGAGAGAGGTTGTCTCAGTCATTTATATTTCACTCTATCCCTAGGAATAATGCAGATAGAACCGCCACCGTTAAAGACTGTTAAGCCCCCAGGATAATTCCCAGCGAAGCCCAAAACCAGTAGCGCCATTTTAGAAAAACATTAAGCTCAGCATGATAAACACTGTTAATGAAAATTGAAAGCCATTTTCAACACTTTGTTAGCCTTTCATTATGAATTTACAACAAATAAACGCGATTTATAATAAAAATAAGTCCCGTAGACCCTTTTATCATGATGACGTGCCAATCTATCAAACTTCATTATAACTCAATCAATAAATAGCAATTAAATAATATTTAATTCAGTGGGTTATGAGATTTTTATTATTTCCACTTTGATATTTTACTAAGCAATTATTTAAATCTTTTTATACTTCGCGAAATCTACCATGAATTATATCCCAAATGCTAAAACTCAATTAAAGAATAATATCGCTGATAACCGACAATAATACTTTTAGATAAATTCAATGAATAATGACTAATTTAAGGCTTCGTAAATAACATTAATAACAAATGGTTAAACCTAATTTTTGAATTTATTTATGTGATTAACTTCAAGCTTTTCATTGGAATTTTTATATCTTCTTAAACCTTAACCAAAGTCATATTAATTTTCACATCCCTTTGAATATAATGGTTAAATTATTCTTATGAATTTTTGATTATTACGAATATAAATGATTATTCATACCCCTTTAAAGTGGGTTATCCAGAATAAAAAATCTAGAAAGAGATTATTTTTTATATTTTCCGCTAAAATTAAAATGTGAGTGAGTGATATGGCTAATAAAGAGTTTTTCTATCAACAACCTTATCCATTATCTGAGGATAAAACTGAATATTATCAATTAACCGATAAATATGTTTCTGTTGAACAGTTTGCAGGAAAAAACATCCTAAAAATTGAGCCAGAAGCCTTAACCGTGTTAGCCCAACAAGCAGTTTGTGACTCCCAATTCTTTTTAAGAGCGGCTCATCAAAAACAAGTCGCTGCAATTTTGCATGATCCTGAAGCCAGTGAAAATGACAAATATGTTGCTCTACAGTTGCTACGTAACGCTGAGATTTCCGCAAAAGGAGTTTTACCAAACTGCCAAGATACGGGAACCACTACCATTGTGGCGAAAAAAGGTCAGCAGGTATGGACTGACTGCAATGATGAAGAGATGTTATCTCGCGGTATCTATAACGCATTCCAACAAGAAAACCTGCGTTTCTCGCAAAATGCCGCTTTAGATATGTATACCGAAGTGAATACAGGAACAAACTTACCGGCACAAATCGATATTTTTGCCACTGAGGGTGATGAATATCATTTCTTACTGGTCAATAAAGGTGCGGGTTCAGCCAATAAATCGGCACTATTTCAAGAAACTAAAACCATTTTAGAGCCTGCTCGATTGAAAGCCTTTTTAATCGAAAAAATGAAAAATCTAGGCACGACAGCTTGTCCGCCATACCATATTGCCTTTGTCATCGGTGGAACCTCGGCAGAAGCAACACTCAAAGCCACCAAACTGGCATCCACTAAGTATTATGATAATTTACCGACTCACGGTAATGAATACGGTCAAGCCTTCCGCGATATCGAACTGGAAAATGAGTTACTCGAAGCAACTCGTCATTTTGGTTTTGGTGCCCAATTTGGTGGCAAATATTTTGCTCACGATGTACGTGTCATTCGCTTACCTCGCCATGGTGGCTCTTGCCCTATTGGGCTGGCAATCTCCTGTTCTTCAGACCGCAACATCAAAGCAAAAATTAACCAAGATGGGATTTGGATTGAGAAAATGGAACACAATCCAGCCCAATATATCCCAGAGTCAATGCGCCATAGTACCGAAGGGACTGTCGTCCATATCGATTTAAATCGTCCAATGAAAGACATTCTGGCTGAATTAAGTAAGCACCCAGTTTCTACGCGTGTTTCTCTCAGTGGTCCCCTGATTATTGGTCGCGATATTGCTCACGCAAAATGGAAAGAACGTTTAGATAATGGCGAAGAGTTACCGCAATATTTTAAAGATCATATGGTCTATTACGCGGGTCCTGCCAAAAAACCCGAAGAGATGGTTTCAGGTTCATTAGGTCCAACAACCGGTAACCGTATGGATCCTTATGTGGATCTGTTCCAATCTCATGGCGGCAGTATGCTGATGTTAGCAAAAGGAAATCGTACTCAAGCCGTAACAGATGCCTGTAAAAAACACGGTGGCTTTTATTTAGGTAGTATCGGCGGTTCCGCGGCTATTTTGGCACAAGAATTTGTGAAAAGTTTAAACTGCTTAGAGTATCCAGAATTAGGTATGGAAGCAGTATGGAAAATGGAAGTAGAAGGGTTACCTGCCTTTATTCTTGTCGATGACAAAGGCAATAACTTCTTTGATATTGTCCAGAAAGAAGCCTGTAATAAATGCGTTAAGTAGTTATTCCCAGCTATACATTCAACAACTCAGCCTTGAGCCCGTTATTTTAGGGCTCAAGGTTTTTAATACTTATTTATCAACCACCACGTTTTTATTCACGACAGTTTCTTCCCCATTCCCAACCATCAGAGCAAATTTACTGATCGGGTCGGTGCTATAAGCATACAAACGTTTTAAGGCAAAAGGATTATCCCCAAGGCGAACTTTACCTTGAATTGTTGTCACTGCAAGACGCAAACCTGCCTCTTTTCCTGCCTGAATTGCTGTTTGATTATAAGCGCCAAATGGATAAGCAAGGGCTCGTTGATTTGGTTCAAATTTAGCTAACTCTTTCATTGAACGTTTAAAATCCAACATTATCGTATGCTCTTTACGGCTAAAAATAATCGGGTTATTGCGATTATCTAAGCGATGCAAAAAGTGGGTATGCGATTGGATATTAAAAACATCTTGGCTATCTTTGATCTCCTGCTTACACATAAATTGCAGAGAATCTGGGTTCCATTGTTGCGGTTTCGTTTTGACTCTTGAAGAGATCACAAATAACGTCGCTTGCTGCTGATTATTTCTTAATATTGGCAATGCATAACGGTAAACCGACTTCAGTCCGTCATCAAAGGTCAATGCGACTGCTTTACCCGGCAAATTCGCTTTTTTCTCCAAATAACCTTCAACATCATCTAAAGAAATAGTCTGGTATCCCTGCTCTTTCAGATAATCCATTTGTTCACGGAAAGCGGCCACAGATGTCGTCGTTGAAGTATGGCGGAAGTTTTTATTCTCGCTGTCTTCAAGAATATGGTGATAGGTTAGAATTGGAATGCCTTTATCAATCGAGACATCATCTAAGCGAATATAGCCCAAGCGATCCCCTAATCGAATGGTTAGCCACGCAGTTTTTTCCCCATCATTATCGGTATTAATCATCCGTGCCAATACAGGGTAACGTAGGTCTTCCCATAAAGAAGCAATTTGAGGACTATTCTCTTTCATTCCCGCATACACAGGGGTTTTTTGTGTTGTGATGAGGTAATCATAAACTGGGTTTTGAAGATCATTTAATCGGTCATCACTAGGTAGATTACGGGGTTTTTTATTAGAAAGTTGAGCTGTTTTTATGTAAGCGTAATCATTGCCAAACTGCAATGCATTGTAGCTCCCATTGGGATTATAGGCATAAAAGCCATGGTCTGGATTAAGCTCTCCAACGACGCGCATTTTTCCAGCAATAGGGGCGAAGATAACCTCAGGTTGTTTTGTCTGAATCAATTTAGGCGGTAGGTCAACGACCTCCCAATTATCAATATTAATCGCTTTTGAGCCAATGATGACAACATTGTTATCATTGGTATCTTCCGCGTAAGAAATAGAAAGCGGACCTAATAATAGGAAAAAAAATAGCGTTAGTAATCGATTAGACATTGCCTTTCTACTCTGGGTTAGCAAATATGCTCGCCAAGTTTAAACCGACTTTCTATTTAACCCTATACCCTGTTAAAAATATTTTTATACGAAAAAACCACAAAAATAAATTTCGTGGTTTTGAATATAAACAAATAAGAAAAACTCTTTCAAACAAATGAAAACAATTTAATAATTCATTAACAATAAAAGATAATTAACTCAAAATTGTTTAGTCATAAAACAAATGAGATTTATTTTTGTCCGTAATAAGCATTTTTTCCATGCTTACGTAAATAATGTTTATCCAACAACTCTTGTTGCATATCCCCTATTTTAGGCGTCAGTTGACGAGTAAATAAGTTCATGTAGGCAATTTCTTCCAATACCACCGCATTGTGTACTGCATTATCAGCATCTTTACCCCAAGCAAAAGGTCCATGGCTATGAACCAGTACCGCTGGAATATCCTTTGCAGAAATTCCTAATTGCTTAAATGTTTCAATAATCACATTGCCAGTTTCTCTTTCATATTCACCCGCAATTTCACTTTCTGTCATTTGACGGGTGCAAGGGATCTCACCATAAAAGTAATCAGCATGGGTGGTGCCTAATGCACTAAGAGGTAAACCCGCTTGCGCCCAAATAGTGGCATGCCGTGAATGAGTGTGAACAATTCCACCGATCTCAGGAAATGCTTGGTATAACGCTAAGTGCGTATCAGTATCAGAAGACGGTTTATATTTACCTTCAATAACTTCACCAGTGGTCAATGAAACCACAACCATATCTTCCGCTTGCATGGTTTCATAATCCACGCCAGAAGGTTTGATCACCATCAGCCCTGCATCACGGTCAACCCCACTGACATTCCCCCAAGTAAACGTCACGAGGTTATGTTTGGGTAATTCCAAATTCGCGTTGAATACTTGCTGTTTTAATTTTTCCAGCATCGTTACCTCCCCAGGTGCGAATGTTTAATATCAATATCAAACAGATGGGAATTTTATATTCTCTTTTCTGTCGATAAATAATTTCTGCGTTGGTATTAAGGTAAACAGATTTGGATAATTTAAAAAGCTTGCATCTTTACATTTAATTAACAAATAGCCCAATATCAGTCATACTCGGTCATCATCAGGCTTAAACGGAAATAAATTCCCCACAAAGCAATGCCCGAATTTGAGCTTTTATTTTTATCGCCATGCCAAAATAAGGCTGTAAATCACTCAATTCAGTAATTCAGATCACATTATTAATGCAATTGAATTTATTTATTTCATTTATTTAGTGATCAGGTTAACCATAAAATTCTTTATTTATTTCTGACTGGGATTACATGAGTCGAATCACGACAAATAAAAATCAACACAGGCACAATGCATACCATGGAAAGAATAGGAGTTTTGAGATGCTACAAGCTGAACGCCATAAAATAATTTGTTCTCATGTTTCTCAGCATGGATCGGCGTTAGTGCGTGATTTAGCTCAATTATGTCAAGTTTCACAAGAGACTATTCGCCGAGACTTAACCACCCTTGAGCGAAAAAATAGAATTATTCGTAGCTTTGGTGGCGCAGTTTCAATTGAACAGGACGAAAGTCCAGTACTGAATGGGTTACCATCTTCAGTCAAACTCGGTCAAATGGTCGATGGTGCGGAGTCTTTCCGTAAAAGAACGGAAGAACACCCCGAGGCCAAAATGAAAATCGCTAAAGCCGCACTGAAGTTTATTCAGCCTGGTGATTGCATCATGATGGATAACAGCAGTACGTGTTGGTTTTTAGCCCGACAAATACCGGATATTGATATCACGGTAGTTACTAACTCAGTAAAGATAATTCAAGCTCTCGCTTGCCGTGATCGTGTCAGAGTAATTGGTATTGGCGGAGAGTATTCGGAGCGCCACGACGATTTCCATGGCCCGATTTCAGAAAGTATTATTCGTAGCTTTCAAATCAAAACCTTATTTTTATCGTGCCAAGGATTTAATATCGAAAATGGTATTCGCGATGGTAGCGAAATAAACTCCAAGCTCAAAAATATTATGGTTCAGGTATCTGAAAACCGCGTGCTATTGGCTGACAATAGTAAATTAGATAAATATGCGTTTAGTCAAGTTTGTACCTTAAATGATATTAATGTATTAATCACCAATAAGCTTAATGATAAGAGATTTAATCAGCGATTCCCTAATTTAAATATTATTGAATGTGATAAATAATATTTATATAACTAAAAGTATTAATTTTAATTAACGTATTAAAACCCTATAAATTAATTGATGTTAAAACTGAAATATTAATAAGAATGACACCAGGCACTACAACATTTATTAATTAATTTAAAGATTAATCGATGTTGCTTATATAAATCCGATTAGACATAACATTAACCCTATGTTGATGGCGTGCTCTTATTTACGTTCATCATCTCGAAGGAATATAACTATGAATATGAAAAAGTTAGTTTTACCTTGCTTAATGGGCGCAGCACTGTTTTCCAATATTGCCATGGCTGAATCACAAAAAGCACAAAAGCCATTTACCATGGGCGTTGTAGTAAAAGTCGGTGGTATTCCTTGGTTTAATGTTATGGAGCAAGGGATCACAGAAGAAGGTCAAAAATTAGGCGTGAACGCATTCCAAGTCGGACCAACCACCGCGGATCCCGCAGAACAAGTTCGTGCGATTGAAGATTTAATTGCCAAGAAAGTGGATGTTATCGGTGTCGTTCCTAATGATGCCAAAGTCCTTGAACCTGTCCTGAAGCGCGCACAAGAAGCGGGCATCAAAGTGATTACTCACGAATCGCCAAATCAGAAAAATGCAGATTGGGATTTTGAATTACTCGATACCCAAAGCATGGGTGCCAACCATATGAAAGATATGGCGGCGTGCATGGGCGAAGAAGGTAAATATGCCATGTTTGTGGGCAGCCTGACAGTACCATTAGTTAATGAATGGGCTGATGCCGCAATTGCTTATCAAAAAGCTCACTATCCAAAAATGCAGATGGTTGATGACCGCTTTGGCGTTGCCGAGTCCGTTGATGATTCAATGCGCACCGCGAATGACCTGCTATCAAAACATAAAGACTTAAAAGGCATTATGTCATTTGGTTCTCAAGGTCCAATCGGTGCTGGTCGTGCTATCGATAAACGCCGTAAAAATGCTGAAACCTGTGTATTTGGTACATTCACTCCGGGTCAAGGTATCAAATTACTAGAAAAAGGCGCCATTGATGGTGGCTACATCTCTAACCCGAAAGTCGCAGGTCAGGTCTTTGTTCAAGTGGCTACCGCAATGATGAATGGACAAGAAATCAAAGACGGTGTGTCTATTGGTGATATGGGTGAAATTAAAGTCAGTGGCAACACGATTCTGAGCGACAAGCCGGTGAACTTAAATATCGAAAATACCAAAAAATTGGTGGAAGTCGGTCTGTAATCCAACGCAGTAAATAATAAAAAATACGCTAACAATTTTATTTTTGTTTAACGTAATTTGAGTTACCGCGAGCAGTCAATATGCTAATCCCTAGAAGCGTACCTTGTGCGTAACTGGGGGTTAGCAAGTAAAAATAATAATGCGGCAGCTCAATTCATGATGAAAAAGTCAACACCAGGACTCCACTATGACAGCCGAAAAATCAACCCCACTTATTACACTTCGGGATCTTTCCAAAAGCTTTGGCGGCCATCGTGCATTACGCAATATCGATTTAACTCTGAACAAAGGTGAAGTTCACTGTTTGGCTGGCACCAATGGCTGCGGAAAAAGTACCTTAATCAAAACCATCAGTGGTGTTTATGCGCCCGATGAAGGTAGCGAAATTGAAATCGATGGAAAACGCTATTCTCGGCTAACCCCGGATAAAGCCCGTGATCTTGGGGTGCAAGTTATCTACCAAGATTTATCACTATTTCCTAACCTAACCGTTGCCGAAAATATTGCCTTTGAACTCAATTTAAACGGCTATTTTGGTTGGTTCAATCGTGGAAAACTGCGGGAAAAAGCGTTACAGATCCTTGATGAGTTATCTTTCACTATCGACCCAGACACCCCTGTTCAGTTCCTACCTATCGCTCAACGCCAACAAGTGGCTATCTGCCGCGCTCTGGTTGCCGATGCACGCCTTGTCATTATGGATGAACCAACTGCATCCCTGACTCGCACCGAAGTAAACCAATTACTCTCGACAGTGAATTACTTAAAAGACAAAGGTATTACCGTCGTTTTCGTCAGCCATCGACTGGAAGAAGTCAAAGAAATTTCAGATCGTATTACCGTGATCCGCGATGGGCAAAAAATTGGAACATGGCCCGCTGAAGGGCTAACAACCCGAAAAATTACCGAACTGATGACGGGCTTAGATATTGTTCATGAACGTAAAGTACCGAATAACGCAGAAGAAACCCATACCGTATTAGAGCTAAAAAACCTAAGCCGTGCAGGACAATATCAGAATATTTCTTTGTCCCTAAAACGTGGTGAAGTGCTCGGTTTGTGCGGATTGCTAGGCTCTGGGCGAACTGAACTCGCGCTATCATTGTTTGGTATCACTCGCCCAGATAGCGGCGAAATGATTGTTGAAGATAAACCAATCATATTCAAAAACAATGCCCAAGCCATCAAACACGGCATTGGCTACGTGTCAGAAGACCGCCTGACTCTCGGCGCAATTTTGCAACAATCTATCGCTGATAACATGGTGCTGTCGATTTTAGATCGTTTAAAAACCCCTCTGCATTTAATTGATGAGCAAAAATGCCAACAAATTGTGCAGGAGTGGATCGCCGATTTAGACATTAAAGTCACCGACCCCAATAATCCGCTATCCACCTTATCCGGCGGTAATCAGCAAAAAGTGGTGCTGGCTAAATGGATCCTGACTCGCCCCAAAGTGCTGATCCTCGATGCTCCAACCGTGGGGGTAGATATCGGCGCAAAAGACAGTATTTATAAGCTGATCCATCGACTGTCTGGTGTCGGGATCTCAATCTTGCTGATCACCGATGAAGCCTCCGAAGCTTTTTACAACTGCGATCGAATTTTACATATGAAGCAAGGATCTATCGTCAAAGAAATTGTGACAGATTCCATGACGGAGCAACAATTGGAGGAAATCATCAATGGCTAATTGGCAAAAACTACGTCCACAGTCTGTTGAAGGCTGGCTGACTTGGGTGATCCTCATTATGGTGGCATTTTTTACCTTGATGAGCCCACAATTCTTAACCATCCAAAACTTGCTCGACCTCAGTGAAAGCTATGCCGTGACAGGAATTTTTGCTCTGGGATTATTCGTGGTGCTGGTCACTGGCGGGATTGATATCTCGTTCGCTGCGGTTGCCTCCGTTGTGCAATACGTTATCGCCACCTTTTTGCTGCAAGGTCTTCTCGAAAGTCCCACGCTCAGCATTATGCTCGCCATTATCATTGGTATTGCCTTTGGTCTGATTAATGCGATTTTGATTTACTCCCTCAATGTGGTGTCGATCATTATCACCATCAGCATGCAATCTTTGCTATTCGGTATGTTGATGTGGCTGACTAATGGGCACAGTATCTACGATCTCCCTGACTGGTGGGTCGATCCAGTCACCATCCTGCCTTTTGAAGTCGATGGCGAATACTACCAAATTGGCTTACCACTTATCGTTATGCTGGGTATCGCTTTTCTAACGTGGGTTCTGATGAATAAAACCCATATTGGACGCCAACTGTATGCGGTCGGCGGTAGCCAAGAATCGGCATCCCGAATTGGTATTCGTGTCTCTGTCATTTACCTGTTCGCTTATGGCTACCTCGGTGCCATGGCGGCGATCGGTGGCATGTTACAAACCTATCGAATGAGTGAAGTTGTTCCCAGTGCCTTAGTTGGGGGTGAGCTAGATGTTTTAGCCGCCGCCGTCCTTGGTGGCGCCAGTTTATCGGGCGGTCGTGGGAGCGTCATTGGCACATTAATGGGGGTTTTCCTGATCGGTATTTTGAAAAATGGTCTGAACCTCATCGGTGTCTCGAACTACTTCGTCAATATCGTTATCGGTATGGTTATCCTCATTGCAATTTGTATCACTCACTACAAAAAACGCAAAGAGACGGACGTAGGTTTTGTTTAACAGGAATATCACCATGAAAAAACAAGATTTTTTTAAAATTGATGGCTCTGTTATCGGACTGCTTTCAATCTTTTTCGCCGCGATTGCCGCATTCAGTATCGCCATGCCGGGGCATTTTTTTACTCAAAATACCTTTTTGAGTATTACCTTCCAGCTACCAGAACTTGGCTTATTAACCTTTGCTATGTTTGTTCCTATGCTTAGCGGTGGATTAAACCTTGCCATTATTAGTACGGCAAACCTGACTGGGCTATTTATGGCTTGGGTCTTCATCAACTATTTACCCGTGGACGCCAGTACGGCTACACAGTTGATGTGGCTAGGCTTTGCTCTGATTGGCGCTACCGTCATTGCGGTGATTATTGGTTGCTTAACGGGGCTGATGATCTCCCATATTGGGGCTCACCCGATCTTAGTAACATTAGGCACCATGACTATTATCAGCGGCATCGGTGTTTATCTTACCAAAGGGGCTGCTCTCAGCGGAATGCCACCTGTCGTTAGAGCGATTGGTTCCGATACATTCTTGGGCATGCCGATTGCCATGATTATTTTCATTGTCACCGCCATTTTGTTAGCCCTGTTTTTAGGCCGCACACGTCTAGGTAAAAATATCTATATGAGTGGCAGCAACATTAACGCCACTTGGTTTAGTGGTGTACGTACCGACCGCGTGATGATAGCCATCTATACCATTTCAAGTTTGCTGTGTGTCTTAGCAGGATTGATCATGATGGCGCGCTTTAACTCTGCACGTATGGGGTACGGCGATTCTTATTTACTGCTAACTATTCTGGCGATTGTGCTCGGCGGCACCAACCCATTCGGTGGTGTCGGTAAAGTGAGCCGCGTGTTCTGCGCGCTTCTGGTACTGCAAGTGATTGCTACTGGCTTAAGTCTGCTGGGCGTTAGTCTGCACTTCAATCTGGCGGTTTGGGGTATCACATTAATCCTTGCCCTAGCATTTAAATTCTTCAAAGAGAAATGGAGCGCTAAACGTGCAATGAACCGTAATCAGCGCCTGAATAAAGCTTCCGCACAAAATTAATTAACAGGGGAAATAATGATGAATACTTCACGCAAGAACCCAATCGGTATCTACGAAAAAGCCCTGCCTAAACAAAGTAGCTGGCTAGAAAAATTAGCCATTGCGAAAGCTGCTGGATTTGATTTTGTTGAGATGTCTGTGGATGAAACTGATGAACGTCTCGCTCGCTTAGATTGGACGATGGAACAACGCCTCGAAATCGTTGCCGCCATTCAGAAAACTGGCGTGCGTATTCCTACAATGTGTTTATCAGGGCACCGCCGTTTTCCGTTTGGCAGCCATGATGAAAAAACACGTCAAATGGCTCGTGAATTAATGCTCAAAGCCATTAAATTGGCACAAGATTTAGGGATTAGAACTATTCAATTGGCAGGCTATGACGTCTATTATGAAGAACAAGATGCTCAAACTATCGCCCGCTTTGAAGAGGGCATGAAATGGATTTCTGAGATTGCTGCCGCATCCCAAGTGATGTGCGCGGTTGAAATCATGGATACGCCATTTATGAATTCGATCACTAAGTGGCAAGCCCTCGCCGATAAAATTCGCTCTCCGTGGTTCCAAGTGTATCCCGATGTCGGCAATTTAACTGCATGGGGCAATGATGTTGAAAACGAGCTGACCAAAGGCATCGAAAATATTGTCGCTATACACCTCAAAGACACTTACGCCGTGACTGAAACTTGTAAAGGTCAGTTCCGTGATGTCCCATTCGGTGAAGGATGCGTGGATTTTGTCGAGTTATTCAAACTTCTTAAACGGTTAAATTATCGCGGTACGTTCTTAATTGAAATGTGGACCGAAAAAGCCGATGAGCCCCTCGTCGAAATTATCAATGCACGCCATTGGATTGAAGATAAGATGCGACAAGCAGGCTGGAATAACGCATAAGGAGCAAAAGATGAACACATTTTTTATGGGTGTTGATCTGGGTGGAACCGTCATTAAAGCGGGAATTTACAGCCCTGAAGGTCAAGAGCTTGTGGTCGCTGAATGTCCTTTTCCTACTGAAAGCCCTCAAGCAGGTTTCAGTGAGCGTAATATGGATATGTTATGGCAGGCAACCTGTGGCGTCATTCGTGACGCTATTCATAATAGCCGACTAAACCCAACCCAAATTGCTGGCGTTAGCTTTTCATCTCATGGCAAAGGTTTGTATTTGCTGGATAAAAATGGAAAACCTGTACGCAATGGAATTGTTTCTTCCGATTCCCGTGCTCAAAATATTGTCGATGAATGGCATCAAAATGGTACGGCAAAGCACGCTTATCCGTTAAGTTTACAGCAACTTTGGGCATCTCATCCGGTTTCCTTATTATGCTGGCTAAAGCAACATGAGCCAGATAACTACCGCGATGGGCGCTATGTTTTGATGGTTCACGACTATATTCGCTACCGACTTACTGACCAAATTACCTGTGAAGAAACCAATATTTCAGGAAGTCAGTTATATAACCCCACAACCTCAAACTATGATCCAAAACTGTGCCAACTGTTTGGTATTGATGAAGTGAGTGAAAAACTCGCTCCTGTCATTAATTCTGCGGAGTTAGCAGGCTGTGTCACCCACCAAGCTGCCAAAGCATGCGGCTTAGTCGAAGGAACCCCTGTATTTGGCGGATTTTTCGATGTTGTAGGCGCCGCATTAGCATCTGGTGTTAGCCAGCAAGATAAACTCAGTGCTGTCGCAGGAACTTGGACAATATCCACGCGTGTCTTTGATAAAATCATGCCTGCTGATTACCCTTATGTCTGGGGAAAATACTGCATTCCGGGAACCTATTTTGTTCATGAAGGCAGTCCCACTTCCGCCAGTAATTTAGCCTGGTTTACCCGGCACTTTTTCAATCAGCGCTTACAGGATTACAAAGTCTTAAATGAATGTGTTGCAGAGGGAGCTACACGGAAAAATGATATTCTGTTTTTCCCATGGCTATATGGCTCTAATTATCACAGCAACTTGCATGGTGGATTGCTGGGGTTAAGTTCTCACCATACTGAGGCAGATATCGCTTACGCGATTTACCAAGGTATCGTATTTTCTCATTTATTACATCAAGACCGGATTGTGGGTATCGATAACCTAACTGAAGCCATCCGATTTACGGGAGGGCCAACCCAGTCAGCGCTGTGGATGCAAATGTTTTGTGATGCCAGTAATTTGCCAGTTGAAGTGGTGGATGTGAAACAATCTGGCTGTCAAGCGGCTGCATTGTGTGCTGCTGTCGGTACAGGATACTATTCTGGATTCGACACTGCGATTGCCTCTAGCACGCCGAAAATTACCGAATACCAACCCAATGAAATTGCTCACCAGCAACTCAGAGATAAATTTGCCCGTTTTAAAGCCGTTGCGGATGCATTGAGTTAATCACCTTTCTTAATAAAATCCTGTTCTATCCCTTATGAAAAAAGGACAGGGTTTTTCATCTCAATCAAAGCTCAAATTCACCTCAAATAATGAAGCTGAATGTAATTAACTTTTTCTATTAAGTTGAATCTTTACTATTTTCACATTTTATTAACCACCCCCCTATTTATAAAATCCAAAAAATTAAGTAATTTGTGATATTCATCACTTTATTATATTTAAATATTTTTTTGCAAAAATATTAACTGGATAATTAATTAGCTAGTTCTACTTAATTGAAAGCGTAAATAGCCGATTATTTAGCATAAGGAACACAATTTTCTATTTGATATTAATTTTATTTCATCATTCTTGGCGAATTAGCCATCAAATACCCCTACTGAGAGTACCTATTACATGTTGTTATTTAAATTATAATTTGTATTTATTGACTACATAATTAATCCATCGTGTTATCACGAAAGAAAATCAATCATAACTCAATGTATTTATTGATATAATATGAAATATTATCACATAAACAAATAAGTGGTTAATTTAAACCCCTACAGTTTCAATTGTTTTAATTAAATTAAATACCATGGTTAATTTCTGGTCTTTTTGTTTATAAAATAGCTAAAAAATTTCAGTTAATTACTAAAAGCATCCAGCATGACTTAATTAAAATTTAGAATATTCTTCTGAGATTAATTATTCATCTTCAGATCAACTCTATTACTCTAATAATTAACTTATCCTAAATTAATCTATTTACACCTGTACACTTTTAATGACATTAACAATTAAAATCACTCATTTTGAGTTTATTTCAAATAACCAAAATAGTGACAAACCCCCAACAGCACTGACCAGATCACGCCATCGAAGAAAACATTTCACTCAAATTTATTAACAAGTGCTACCGCAGCTTAACAATTTCAAAATATATGATAAGATCATTATCTCAATTTGAAATTATTTACTATATAAAAAACAAGATTGTTATTGAGGTTATAGATGAAAATCTCGAGAAGAAAGCTATTATTAGGGGTTGGTGCTGTTGGCGTATTAGCTGGGGGAGCTGCTGTTGTCCCAATGATCCGCAGAGAAGGTAGTTTTGAATCTACTAAGTCTCGCGTACCTGCTGTAGCAGGTACCGAAGGTGCATTACCTGCGTCTGCTGATGCAGTCGTTATTGGTGCCGGACTACAAGGGATTATGACTGCGATTAATTTGAAAGAACGCGGTTTAAACGTCATTATCTGTGAAAAAGGTGTTGTGGGCGGCGAGCAGTCTGGTCGTGCATATAGCCAAATCATCAGCTACAAAACATCTCCAGCAATTTTCCCATTACACCACTATGGAAAAATTCAATGGCTTGGTATGAACGAAAAAATCGGTGCTGATACTAGCTACCGCGTTCAGGGCCGTGTTGAAGTTCCTTCAAGCGAAGAAGATTTAGAAGTTTCCAGAGCGTGGATCAAAAGCGCATCTGAAAACCCAGGTTTCGACACTCCACTGAGAACCCGTATGATTGAAGGCCAAGAACTGGCTAATCGTCTGGTTGATGCACAAACTCCGTGGAAAATTGGTGGTTTTGAAGAAGACTCTGGTAGCCTTGACCCAGAAACAGTTACCCCAGCAATGGCTAACTATGCTAAATCGATTGGTATTCCAATCTATTTAAACTGTGCGGTCCGAGGTTTAGAAACTGCGGGCGGAAAAATTTCCGACGTCGTGACTGAAAAAGGTTCAATCAAAACTTCTAACGTCGTTCTAACGGGTGGTATCTGGTCACGTCTGTTTATGGGCAACTTAGGTGTTGACGTTCCTACACTGAACGTTTACCTGTCTCAACAACGTATTACTGGCGTTCCTGGCGCACCGAAAGGTAACGTTCACCTGCCAAACGGTATCCACTTCCGTGAACAAGCAGATGGAACTTACGCCGTTGCTCCACGTATTTTCACCAGTTCAATCGTGAAAGACAGCTTCTTGTTAGGCCCAAGATTCCTGCATGTATTAGGTGGCGGTGAATTACCATTAGAATTCTCTCTTGGTAAAGACCTGTTCAACTCATTCACAATGGCAACATCTTGGAAGTTAAACGAGAAAACACCATTCGAAGAGTTCCGTACAGCGACCAATACGCCAAACAATGAGCACTTAGATGGCGTTCTTGAGCGTCTGAGAAAAGAATTCCCAGTATTTAAAGAATCAAAAGTTGTTGAACGTTGGGGCGGCACTGTGTCACCAACTGATGACGAGATTCCTATTATTTCTAAAGTCGAACAATACCCAGGTCTGGTTATCAATACCGCGACAGGTTGGGGTATGACTGAAAGCCCGGCGGCTGGTCGATTAACTGCTGAGTTGTTAATGGACGAAAAAACATTTATCGATCCGACGCCATACAAGCTGTCTCGTTTTAGTTAATTAAAACGAAACACAATTAAATGGAACCTATTAAATACAATAAAGTCTTAATAGGTTCTTACTTAACTATATAATATATGGAGTTTATTATGCGCTATAAAAGTTTACTGCTTTCCTTACCTTTAGTTCTGGGTGTAGCAACGGCAAACGCAGCTGACGATGTGAAACGTGTTCCTGTTAAAGGTTTCCCTATCGCTGAATCAGTAGAAATCGGCGCTAACAACAGCATTATTTTCCTGAGCGGAAAAGTGCCATCTAAAATCTCTAAAGATGCTCCAGAAGGCGTTTTAGAGTCTTACGGTAATACCGAAGCGCAAACCATCAACGTTCTGAAACAAATTCAAGCGACTCTGGGTGAAATGGGTCTGACTATGAATGACGTTGTTAAAATGCAAGTATTCTTAGTTGGTGGTGATGAGACTAAAGGTACTATGGACTTCGCTGGCTTCATGGCTGGTTACAGTAAGTTCTATGAATCTGAGAAAGTGACTAACCTACCAGCTCGTTCTACTTTCCAAGTCGCTAAACTGGCTAACCCAGCTTGGAGAGTTGAAATCGAAGTGACAGCAGTTCGCCCAGCTAAAAAGTAATTTTTAACCGCTAACTGTTCCTAAAACGGTCGACTATTTATTTCCGCTTTGGCTTGGAAGTAAAATCTAGCGACCGTTTTTGTTTTTCTTCCCTTTGGTTCCCATCCCTATTGCTGTTATTCTTCTTTTATCAATCGTCAGATTGAATTTTCCGTACCGACAATCCCAATTTATAAACGCTTACTTTGTAAAAAAGCATCATAAAATCGTCGGTAAATTAAATACTCTATAGGCAAAATATGATTAAAGAATCCCTGAAGATCCACGGAAGAAAACAGTTTGAAATCAAACAAAAAGTTTTTTTTCCACGTAAATCTAAAGAGATCCGCTATCAGGTTGAAACCTTTTTCTTTTTGCCATCCTCATTGCAAGTGAATCCAGATCTTTACACTGCGTCTAATTTTCAGCGTAGCCTAAAGAACTATATTCGCCTCCGAGCCCCAACCGTTAAGCTCTCTTCTATTCCAGCAGAAAATGGCATCTTAGATGATTTAAGCTGGTGGTTAAAACAGCTAGACCCGCAATTACCGCCAAGCTTAGATGAGTATGAAAACCGCTTAAAACGTTACGCTCTCACCTATAAACGCACCGTGCGCTTAACGGTCAAGATGGTGATTCAAAATCCACAACGTCAAACTGAGGAATATTTGCAGGCTCTATTGAACGATATCGAAAAATGTCTCACTCGCTACCGTGAATTAGTGAACTATACCGCCCCAGTCGAGAGCGAGATTCAGTCCAATGCATTTGCGTATTGCGACGAATTTATGTCTCACTACACCATGCTATACCTGCAAGATTTACTCAAAGAGAAACAGCTGCCTTTGAGGGATGAAATTCGCCATCATTGGTACCAAGAAATGCGTTATTTGAAAAAGCTGTCACCCGATAGCTTTCCCCATGATGAAAATGATGCGGAAATGGTGACTTATCGCCGCAATTTGCTGAAGAAATATATTAATCGCTATCTCTATTTAGAGATCCGCCATAAGCGCGGGCTTCCCCTACTTTTACATTCTATTTATGGTATTGCGGCGGCAATTTCGATGGTTTTCGCCACTTTTATTGCTTTTATGTGGCAAGGAAAATATGGCGCATTAAGCGCTAATTTATTTTTGGCAATGGTTGTCGGCTATATCTTCAAAGATCGCCTAAAAGAGATCGGACGAGAGCAGCTGTATCGGCTATTTCAGCGTTGGATCCCCGATCGCCAACTGCGTATTTATCGGGAAGGCGTCAAAAACCCAGTTGGGGTCTGTAAAGAATCATTTCGCTTTTTGAAAGAAAATACCCTTTCTCCCGATATTCGAGAAATGCGCCAGAAATCGCACTGGGTCAATTTAATCAATGTGCAGCGCGTTGAAGATATTCTTTATTACCGTAAAGATGTCACGCTGCATAACCATTCGGCCGCTTTTGAACAGACACAATCTTCAATCGTGGATATTACGCGCTTTAATATTGCAGATTTTTTGAAGTATATCGATATTAGCTATGAAGAGCTGATGGTCAATGATGATGAGCCTGTGATTATTGGCGAGAAGGTTTACCACATTTATCTGTGCCGTCGAGTGACCATGAATAAGAAAACTTACAATGAACTGGCACGTTTGGTGGTCAATGCGGATGGCATTAAGCGCCTTGAAATTCTACAACCTCTTGAAGTACTCAATACCAATGAAGATATTACGATCCCTCCCCAATAATCCATTACTGGGGAGTTATTTGAGCTAGTAATACAGAGCGATATGTCGCCCGTCTAGCTCTTTCACTTCTAAAGGCGTATCAAAGATATCCTCAAGAATTTCTGCCTTCATAATCTCTTCTGGTGCGCCATGATAAGATAGACGACCATTTCTGAGCGCCACAATATAATCTGAATATACCGAAGCAAAGTTAATATCGTGGATCACAAGAATAATCGTTTTGCCTAGCTCATCTGCTGCACGACGCAGTAATTTCATCATGATCACTGCATGCTTCATATCCAAGTTATTTAGTGGCTCATCAAGCAGTACATATTCTGTATCTTGGCACAAAACCATGGCCACATACGCACGCTGACGCTGCCCACCAGATAACTCATCAAGATAGCGATGACGAAACTCTGATAAATTTAAAAAATCCAGAGACTCATCAATTTTCTTTTTATCATCAAGAGTTAAACGTCCCTTGGTATACGGATAACGCCCAAAACCAACCAATTCTTCTACCGTTAAACGGCTAGCAAATTGATTCTCTTGGCGTAAAACAGATAAACACGTCGCGAGCTGGTCACTGGGTGTCGTTGAAACATCCAAATCATTGACCTTCACATAGCCATGATCTGCCATTAACAAGCGACCAATAATCGATAATAACGTCGATTTACCTGCCCCATTAGGACCGATGATTGAAGTCACACCGCTATTTTTAATACTGGTGGTGATGTTATCTAAGACCTTAGTATCCTGATAACTTTTCGATATCTGATGAATTTCAATCATACTAAAACCTTCTTAACACCATATAAATAAAGAATATTCCGCCAACGAATTCAAGTACAACAGACAGGGTTCCTGCTTTATTGAGTCCATATTCTAGGAGCAATTGTCCGCCAACTAAGGCAATAACGCCTAATAAGAAGGAAACTGGCAAAACGTAACGATGCTGGCTACTTCCCGCAATAAAATAAGCAAGGTTTGCGACCATTAACCCTAGGAAAGTTAAAGGACCCACGAGGGCGGTAGAAATTGCCACTAAGATAGAAATCAGTAATAGGATCACTGTAACTTGCTGACGATAGTTAATCCCTAAATTCACCGCGTTCGCTTGCCCAAGGGCTAACACATCGAAGCAGTAGCGCATCCGCCATAGTAGTATTCCGACGATAACCGTAATGACCAGCGTAAATAGGATGAGCTCTGGCGTCCCTTTAGTAAAGGTGGCAAACATACGGCTTTGTAAAATCGAGAACTCATTGGGATCCATCAAGCGCTGCAATAACGTAGCGACACTGCGAAATAATGTGCCGAGGATAATCCCGACCATCAACACCAAATTGATGTTCATTTTGACGGAGACAAATAGCCAACGATATAGCAGCACGGAGAAGACAACTAACAGTGATGATTCCAGCAAGAACTTGCCGATATTCAGCAACCATGATGCAGGAAAGCTATCGGTATAAAAAATAAAGATAGTTTGCAGCAGAACAAACAGTGCTTCTAACCCCATGATAGAAGGAGTCAGAATCTTGTTGTTCGCAATGGTCTGAAATAAAACCGTCGAGACCCCAGAACCGAAAGCGACAATAATCATAGTCAGCACGATATAGCCACGGTGCGGCAAGATATAGGCTAGGTTGCTGCCAAGATTAATGGTCATATACAAGATCACAGACAACACTGACAGCGCAGCCAAAATACCAATGCGCTGTATTGGCGTTATTGTCCTCTTAACGGGCAGACTGATTGAATTAACTTTTTCCATAACGCTGATGCTTTAACAAGAGATAAAGGAAAATAACGGCACCCACAACACCTAGAATCACACTCGCAGGAATTTCAAATGGGTAACGGATCACGCGACCAATAATGTCGCATAACAGTACCAAGCCACCGCCAGCAATGCAGATCCACGGGATAGTTTTACGAATATTATCCCCCATCACTAAACTCACAAGGTTCGGGACAATGAGCCCAAGGAACGGTAATGCACCAACCACCACGACCACAACACCACTAATCAGAGCAATAATGCTCAAACCTATTGTCATGACTTTTTGGTAATTCAAGCCTACGTTAATCGAGAATTCACGTCCCATTCCCGCCACGGTGAAGCTATCCGCAATTAAGCAGGCAGCTAATGTGAGTAAGCCCACCAACCACAGCAGTTCATAGCGACCTTGAAGAATACTGGAGAAATCACCGCTCATCCAAGCCCCGAGGGATTGGAGTAAATCAAAATAATAAGCCGTGAAGATAGTTAATGCGCTAATCACTGCGCCTAACATAATCCCAACCAGTGGAACAATCAGGGCCGATTTTAAAATAATGCGGCGTAGGAGCACCATAAATAACATGGTACCTAATAACGCAAATCCACTCGCCACCACCATTTTGGTCATGATGCTAGCACTTGGATACACTATCATCACGAACAATAAACCGAGGCTTGCCGATTGAGTGGTTCCCGCCAATGACGGTTCAACAAAGCGGTTTTGGGTGAGTAATTGCATGATCAGCCCAGCGACACTCATGGCGCTACCCGCAAGGATCAGAGCGGCAGTACGAGGAATTCGGCTGATAAAAAAGATATCTTGCATCTCGGGGTCAGTGAAAAGCGAAACGGGTGACACGTCACCCGCTCCAATAAACAAGCTTATTACCGCCAAAATCAATAACGCGATGATGCCAAAAAAGAGATAAAGCGTTTTCATTGATTAATTCGTTTTTTTCTTCTCTAAAGCTGCATTAACTTCATCCATTAACTTGGAATAAGTTTGGATACCACCCGCAATATACACTGCTGATGAATCTAAATAAGTCACTTGACCTTTTTCCCATGCAGAGGTTTTTCTCACTAATGCATTATCTAGCACATCTGCGGCAGGTTGAGCATCTTTAGCACCGATCGCATTATCGCGGTCGATAACAAATAACCAGTCTGGGTTAAGTTTCAGCAATAATTCTGAACTGACGATATTACCGTGACGACCTGTATCTTCAGTAAATACATACGCAGGTTCGAAACCTAATACGTCAAAGATAAATCCAAAGCGAGAACCTGGACCATAAGCAGAAATTTTGCCACCACTCACTAAAATGACCATCGCTTTACCTGCGGTTGGTGCTTTAGCTTTAATGCCATCAATTTTGCCTTTGAAATCAGAAACTAATTTATCTGCTTCTGCTTGTTTACCGAATAAGTTACCCAGTAAAGTTGTACGTTCCATCAAGCTATCAATAAAACGTTTGTTATCGATATCTAAAGAAATCGTTGGAGCAACGCCACTTAATTTATCGTAAGCATCACGTGCACGGCTTCCGCCTAAAATCACATCTGGCTTAGCGCTGCTGATGGTTTCATACGCAGGCTCAAATAAGCTACCGCCATTGATATATTCTGAAGTGCTATATTTTTCTAAAAACTTAGGGAAATGGGCATTAGTTTGTGGAACACCAATAATTGGAACACCTAACGCATCAATGATGTCAAGGGTTTCCATGTTCATCACAAACACACGTTGAGGATGGCTAGGAATTTCAGTTTTGCCTTGAGCATGCTCAACCACAACCGTTTGGCTTTCTGCTGTTTTATTCTCAGCTGCTTGTTTTTCTGCGACTGGGGCTGTGCTTTGTGTTTCTTTAGCGTTATCACAACCTGCTAAAGCGACTACGGACAACAATGCAATACCTGAAACTAATGATTTAGCGAACATTTAAAGCTCTCCCATCTTTCAATATGTTTATCGTTAGTCATGAAATTAACGACCCGAAGATGGCGGTTATCTTACATGAAACATAGCGCTAATGATATTAGTTTGCATTTGCATTTCGTTAAAAAATGACACAAAGCACAAAAACATCAATTCGCTATAGTTAATAGAGAAGAAAGCATCTTTTTATGTTAGAGAGGTCTCTATGAAGCAAGAATGGTGGAAATCCGCTGTCGTTTACCAAATTTATCCCAAAAGCTTTTATGACTATAATGACGATGGTATTGGAGACTTAGCAGGGATCACTGCAAAGCTCGATTATATTCACTCGTTAGGTGTCAATGTCATCTGGCTGTGCCCTATTTTCCAATCCCCAATGCAAGACAATGGTTATGATATTGCAGACTATGACCGTATCGACCCCATTTTTGGTACAAATGAAGATTTAGATACCTTAATCGAACAAGCTGCCCAACGCGGGATTAAAATTGTTCTCGACTTAGTACTCAACCACACTTCAAATCAGCATCCGTGGTTCCAAGCCGCTATTGCAGATCCCCATAGTCCCTACGCCGATTATTATCAATTTATCGAATGGGATTACCCAGCACCCCCCAATAATTTACGGACTTATTTTGATTGCCCAGTCTGGACTCGCATCCCCAATAGTTCTCGCTGGTATTTCAACTCTTTTGGGCCTGAACAACCCGATATTAATTGGGAAAACCCACAATTGCGCCAAGAAATTATCCAGATGATTAACCGCTGGATAGCCAAAGGTGTTGCCGGTTTTCGCATTGATGCCATTGGGAATATTAAAAAATCACCAGAAGCACTTTCTGTACATCGATTTCCTGCCGATCGTGAAGATGGCTCTGCATCCTTAGTACCTTGGGTGGTCAATCAACCGGGAATTCTTGACTGGCTTAACGAACTTGCCGACCAAACATTTCGCCCCGCCAATGTCATGACCGTTGCTGAAATCGATGTACCACCGCAAGATCTTGCCGCCTATGTAGGGGAAAATGGCGTATTTTCGATGGTATTCGATTTCAGTATTGCCAACCTTGATATCACCAACCAGCCACCATTTACGATTTCACCGATCACTGGAGAGCGACTCAAACCTCTCTTTATTAATAGCCAGCTCACAACTCAACAAGTCGGCTGGGGAGCACCCTATTTAGAAAACCATGATCAGCCTCGTTCCCTGAGTAAATTTTTACCTGAAAATGCCCCCACACTCGCCGCTGCAAAAATGCTCGCCACATTTTTATTAACTCAGCGGGGAACGCCATTTATTTATCAAGGACAAGAGATTGGCATGACCAACTGCCCCATGACACTCGAAGAGCATGATGATCTTCACTTGTTCAAGCTATATCAATGGGGAGCTCAGCAAGGCTATACCGAATCCCAAATGATGGATTATTTTGCTAAACGAAGCCGCGATAATGCTCGTACTCCGTTCCAATGGAATTGCCAGATAAATGCTGGATTCACAAATGGGAGACCATGGCTAAAAGTCAATCCTAACTATCTTGATATCAATGCCGAATCTCAACAGCAACACGCTGGCTCCTTATTCACCTTTTACCAGCAATTAATTACCCTACGCCGCCATTCAGCTATCAGCGATATTCTTATTGAGGGGGAGTTTCAAGAAATTGAAGCGCCAGAATCGGTTATTGCTTATCGCCGAAGACTACAGAAACGGTCTATTGATATTTATTGTAACTTTAGTCAACAGCCTCAGCGTATTAACCAAACCTATTCCCATGTTTATTTCAATAATATGCAGGATGTCTTCATTCAATCCTCAAAAATTATCTTACAACCTTATCAATCAATAATTTTTGAAATCTAAAATAGTTTAAAATACAATTTAATACTCAAAATAAGCGTAATAAAGAAATTGGCAGTAATAAATAATATCACTTTAATAATAAGCCGCTTATTTCATCTTAATAAGCGCTTTATTTACATCAAATTCTTTTAATTGATAACCTAATAATATTATTTAAAAACAAAATAACATATTGTTATTTAAGGTTTTTATTTTCAAATTCGCTTGAATTTTTGAAGATCATCAAATATAAATTAAATAACTTAAGTAAAGTCTAAATAGCGCATTAAATCTTTGAGGTTATTTATTTGCAAAATATTAATCAGAACGTTATTCAAAAAATAACTTCAGAGTGTTTGTCTATATCCAATTCACATTCAGACACTCAACAAATCCATATTGGCTTTTTTAGCGTAGGCACTCTCATTCGAGATGTTGATGGCTGGCTCTTGGCAGAAGGCACCCACTTACGTCCCTATGAATGTCTTGGTGCCCACCCCGTCAACTGCGACGGTGTTGACGGGGTGATTTTTTCTTTATGGGCGCCGAATGCGCAAAAAGTTTCTGTGATTGGTGAGTTTAATCAGTGGGATGGTCGTCACCATCCGATGGTACTACGCCAAGAAACGGGCATTTGGGAGCGTTTTATTCCTAGAGTAACCGTTGGACAAGCCTATAAATATGAATTGATAGATAACCAAGGGCACCTGCGCGTTAAAGCGGATCCCTATGCACTCAAAAGTCGTTTATTTCCCCATGTGGAATCGATAATCACTGAACTGCCTGCCAAACGAGCTCAAACATCACAGACAGCTCAATGCGAGCATTCTCAAGCACCGATATCAATCTATGAAGTTCACTTAGGATCATGGCGTCGCCACACCCATAATAATGGCTGGCTCAGTTATCGGCAGCTCGCGGAACAGTTGATCCCCTATGTTGTCGATATGGGATTTACGCATATTGAATTATTACCCATTACCGAACATCCTTTCGATGGGTCATGGGGTTATCAACCCATTGGGCTCTATTCCCCTACGAGTCGCTTTGGTAGCCTCGACGATTTTATTTACCTGATTGAAACCGCCCACCAGCACCATATCAACGTGATCCTTGATTGGGTTCCTGCGCACTTTCCCAGTGATGAATATGGATTAGTGCAATTTGATGGTACTGCACTGTATGAGTATGCAGACCCTCGCGAAGGTTTTCATCAAAATTGGAATACGCTGATTTATAACTATAGCCGCTACGAAGTGGCCAATTTCCTCGCTGGCAATGCCCTCTATTGGCTAGAACGTTTTGGTGTTGATGGCCTACGAGTTGATGCCGTTAGCTCGATGATTTATCGAGATTACAGCCGTAATGAGGGGGAATGGCTACCCAATAAATTTGGCGGAAAAGAGAATCTCGAAGCTCTCGACTTTCTGCGTTATACCAACCAAATAATTAAAGAAAACTGCCCCAATTCCATCATGATTGCTGAAGAATCCACCGCATTTCCTCGGGTCACTGACAGTATCCAAAATCATGGATTAGGCTTTGATTTTAAATGGAATTTAGGCTGGATGAACGACACACTCAGCTACATGTCCCTCGACCCTATCTATCGCCAATATCATCATCATCAAATGACCTTTGGCATGTTTTACGCTCACAGTGAGCGTTATATTTTGCCACTTTCCCATGATGAAGTGGTGCATGGGAAAGGTTCACTTCTTGGAAAAATGCCCGGGGATACATGGCAAAAGTTCGCTAACTTACGCGCTTATTATGGGTTTATGTGGGGGCATCCAGGTAAAAAACTGCTATTTATGGGGGGCGAATTTGCACAGGGGCGCGAATGGGATCACGATCGTAGCCTCGATTGGCACCTTCTCGATCCACAGTTTGATGGTTGGCACTCTGGCGTACAAAACCTTGTGCGGGATCTTAACCACTGTTACCGACAAAATTTGCCACTATACCAACACGATAATACGACTAATGGCTTTGAATGGCTGGTTGTGGATGACCATAAAAACTCTGTTTTTGCCTTTTTACGCCGTGACAATGAAGGAAATGAAATTCTTGTGGTCGCGAATTTCACACCGGAAATTCGTCACTCTTACCGCATCGGTATCCACCAGCAAGGGCGGTATCAAGAACTCATCAATACTGACTCCCACTATTATCGTGGCAGTAATACCGGAAATCTGGGCGTCATTGAAAGTGACCCCATTCAGGCTCATGGCAAAAACCATTCTCTCTGTTTAGTACTCCCTCCTTTAGCCACGTTATATCTAAAACGAGAGTCCAAATAATGAAAAAATTTGAACTACTCAAAGGAAAGCCACAGCCACTAGGTAGCCATTCTGACAGTCTTGGCACTAACTTTGCCCTCTACAGCGAGCATGCTAAAAAAATAGAGTTATGTCTGTTCAATGCCCAAGATATAGAAACCTGTTATTCACTATACCGAGGAAAAAACCATATTTGGCATGGTTATTTAGTGGGTGCTCACTCTGGCCTACATTATGGTTATCGCGCCTATGGTGAGTGGGACCCGACCCAAGGTTTACGTTTTGATCCTAATAATCTGCTGATTGACCCCTACTGTCGGGCAATTAGTGACAAACAAAATCCTCGCTCCATCGTGATGAATGAATCCTACGACTGGCAAGATGACCTTGCACCAAAGACTCCATGGGCAGAAACGATTATGTATGAAGCTCATGTTCGAGGGTTAACTCAGTTACATCCCAATATTCCCTCAAAAATCCGAGGCAGCTACGCCGCCATTGCTCACCCCGCAATCATTCACCATCTCACTGATTTAGGCATCACGGCGCTTGAGCTACTCCCTGTTCAACTCCATTTAGATGAGCCCAACTTAATCCAACGCCAACTGACCAATTATTGGGGCTATAACCCCCTAGCCCCCTTTGCCATCGAACCTGATTATTGGTCAGGGCAAGCTGGCACTACCCCGCTAAATGAATTTCGCGATATGGTCAAAGCCCTACACCGTGCAGGAATTGAAGTTATTTTAGACATCGTATTTAACCACAGTGCCGAATTAGATAATGCAGCGCCGACGCTTTGTTTTCGCGGGTTAGATAACCCCACCTACTATTGGCTAACCGAGACAGGCGAAAACCAAAATTGGACGGGTTGCGGCAATACATTAAACCTGTCCCAGCCACCCACCATCCAATGGGTTCTTGATTGTCTCCATTTTTGGGCATTAGAGTGCCATGTTGATGGCTTTCGTTTTGATCTTGCCACCGTACTGGGTAGAAAACCGACATTTACCCCTCGGTCTCCACTATTAACCGCCATTATTCACGACCCGATTCTGAGTAAACTCAAGTTAATTGCCGAACCTTGGGATCTCGGTAACGGCGGATACCAACTTGGTCAATTTCCAGCCCCGTTTGCCGAATGGAACGATCGATTTCGTGATGATATTCGCCAATTTGCCTTACACGGTACAATCCCAATCGGGATTTTTGCCAACCGCTTTGCTGGCTCAAGAGATCTCTTTCCCCAGCCCCACCACCAAAGCTATGTTTCAATCAATAAAATCACCGCCCACGATGGCTTTACCTTACGAGATTTGGTCAGTTTCAATCACAAACATAATCATGCCAATGGGGAAGATAATCGTGATGGTAATAATCAAAACTACAGCCATAACCACGGCTATGAAGGGCTTGATGCGCCGGATAAAATTCAGCAATGTCGTCAGCAAAGCCAGCGAAATTTATTGACTCTTTTATTATTGTCGTTAGGTACGCCAATGCTGCTGGCAGGAGATGAGTTAGGGCATAGCCAGCAAGGTAATAATAATGCCTATTGCCAAGATTCAGCCATTAGCTGGCTTAACTGGCGAAAACAGGACAAAAATTTATCTCAGTTTACTGCACAATTAATCTCACTGAGAAAACAGATTTTAGCCCTAAATTCTGGGAAATGGTGGGTATCCCAACCGCCAATCAACGATGTGGAATGGCTAGACGCACAAGGTGAGCCACTCACAATTGACCAGTGGCATCAATTTATTCCCCTACAAATTATTCTTTCTGGTCAATGGCTACTACAAATTAATTTAACGGAGCAGCCATATTCAATCATTTATCCTGATGGAAATTGGCATCCTGTCGCCCCTGTTATTCATCATGCTTGCAATACCGCCATACAAACTCTTCATCCAAAAACAATCAATCTGCTACAGAACATCCCCCTTTCTGACCCTGCATTATCAAGGAGATTATAATGTCTGAGAATCCGTCCTTTGCGCCTCATTCGGATATCCTACAGCGGCAGATGCTTGCCAAAATGTTACCGAATAAGACTGTGGCACTGGTTCTAGCTGGAGGAAAAGGAAGCCGCTTAAAAGCACTGACTCAGAAACAACCCAAACCATCCCTATTTTTTGGCGGTAAATTTCGCATTATCGATTTCACCTTATCCAACTGCGTCAATTCAGGCATTTATCGGGTCGGAGTATTAACCCAATATTATTCCCATTCCTTGATCCAGCATATTCAACACAGTTGGTCGTTTCTCAATGGAAAAAATAACGAATTTATTGAAATTTTACCGGCACAACAGAAACAAAATACCGATGGTTGGTACTTGGGTACTGCGGATGCCATTTTTCAAAATCTCGATATTATCCGTCGCTACCAAGCCCAATACATCATTGTGTTAGCCGGGGATCATATCTATAAAATGGATTACTCCCGCATGCTCGTCGACCATGTGGAAAAAGGCAGCCAATGCACCATCGCCTGTATTGAAGTTCCCTATTCTAGCGCCTCCGAGTTTGGCATTATGGCGATCAATGAAAATGAGCAGATTATTAATTTTATTGAAAAACCGGCGAAGCCTCCCACGATCCCGGGGAATCCGATGGTTTCATTAGCCAGCATGGGGATCTATGTGTTTAATGCCCAATACCTGTACCAACTCTTAGCTGAAGAGAATCAATTACCAGAAACCCAACATGATTTCGGTAAAGATTTGATCCCCAAAGCCGTCAAACAAGGAACGGCATGGGCGCACCCATTTAGCCGATCATGTGTATTTTCCCATTTTAATGCAGGATCAGCCCCCTACTGGCGAGATGTCGGCACTATCGATGCTTATTGGAGTGCCAATATTGATCTGGTTTCCGCCAAACCTGAATTGGATATGTATGATCCCAACTGGTCGATTCGTACGACTCACGCCCCCTTTGCCCCAGCGCGTTTTATTCAAGGAGAGCGCCAGCATCCTCCCATGATAATTAATTCCCTGATTAATGCCGGTTCAATTATTGAAGATGCCATGGTCACCCATTCTGTGATTTTTCATGATGTTCGTGTCAATGCCCATAGCCATATTGATTCTTGCGTTCTATTACCTGAAGTCTCTGTGGGATTATCCTGCCGTTTAAGGCGCTGTATTGTGGATAATGGCTGTAATTTACCGAATGGACTCATTGTTGGAGAAGATCCCCAATTCGATGCTCAGCGTTTTTATCGCTCAGAAGGTGGCGTGGTCCTCATTACCCAAGAAATGCTTACGCGTCTTGACCCTCAATGGAGAGAATAATGCGAATCTTGCACGCCTGTTCAGAACTGTTCCCTCTCTTAAAAACTGGCGGTTTGGCGGATGTGCTTGGAGCACTTCCTCAAGCACAAATTGCTGAAGGAGCTGATGTCCGTTTAGTGCTCCCCGGTTTTCCTGCTCTATTAGACGCGATCCAACATACATTGGTCGGACAAGTCTTCGATACATTTGCAGGGCAAGTTGCTTTGCGTTTTGGTACCTGCGATGGTGTCGGAATTTATCTTATTGATGCACCACACCTCTATCAAAGAGCGGGCAGCCCCTATCATAATGATGAGCTTCACGATTATGCGGATAATTACCTGCGTTTTGCATTACTCGGGTGGATTGCCAGCGAACTAGCGTGTGGATTAGATCCTCAGTGGCGGGCTGAAATTGTGCATGCCCACGATTGGCATGCGGGGTTAACAGCAGCTTATCTTGCTGCACGTGGTTATCCCGCACCTTGCGTTTTCACTGTGCATAATCTCGCTTATCAAGGGTTATTTTCGCCTAAACATTTTTCAGTATTACAGTTGCCTCGAGCCTTTTTCTCCCCCGAAGGCTTAGAGTTTTATGGGCAAATTTCTTACCTCAAAGCGGGGCTGTTTTACGCCAACAAAATTACTTTTGTCAGTCCAACCTACGCGAAAGAAGTGACAACCCCTGAATATGGCAATGGGCTTGCTGACCTACTGAAACAGCGGCAATCCCAACATAGACTTGTCGGGATCCTCAATGGCGTAGATTATCAAATTTGGGAGCCACAAATTGACCCCCTGATCCCCCACAACTATGCTCGGCAAAATATGCTGGGCAAAGGGATCTGCAAAATGACCCACCAGCGTGAGAGCGGATTAAGTGTCACGGACAAAGTCCCACTCTTTGTGGTTATTAGCCGCTTGAGTACCCAAAAAGGGCTGGATTTGCTACTGGAAGTGGTTCCCGAATTATTACGCCAAGGGGGACAACTTTCAGTACTTGGCAGCGGAGATCATGACTTACAAGCCGCCTTTGAGCAGTTAGCTCTGCATCATCCGAAGCAAGTCTCTGTAGTGATTGGTTACGATGAACCTCATGCCCATAAACTCATTGCAGCCGCCGATGTGATTGTGGTGCCTAGCCGTTATGAACCTTGCGGTTTGACACAGCTTTACGGCTTAAAATATGGTGCGCTCCCGCTAGTTCGTCATACCGGTGGTTTAGCCGATACTGTATGTGATTGTTCCCTCGAAAATCTTGCTGATCGCTCTGCCACCGGTTTCGTGTTCCATGACTACCATGGCTATCGCTCCCAACATGGAAAAACCACTGAACTCAATGATGCGGTACGCCGAGTATTTGCATTGTGGAACGAACCCACCCGCTGGAAACGGGTTCGTCGCCAAGGAATGAAAATGGATTTTAGCTGGCAAATATCCGCTAAAAAATACCTCGATCTGTACCAAAACCTTCTCTAACCACCCATATTGGAGCCGATCATGAATCCCCCATTTCATATACAAAGCCAAGAGCAGCGCATCGATAATTTAGTGGATGCCATCCAAACTAAACTGAAGTTTATGGTTGGCAAAGATCCGATTATTGCGACCTCCCATGATTGGTTGAATGCTATTTCGTATGCGATCCGTGACTTAACAGTGGATCGCTGGTTACGAGGGATCCGTCGATCCCTTTCTCAATCGGATCGTGCTATTGCGTATCTTTCGATGGAGTATCTGATCGGGCGCACCCTGTCGAATACGTTACTTAATTTAGGCATGTACGAAGATGTCTCCGCTGCATTGGAAAAAATGGGATTCAGCTTGGATGATGTGGTGCAGGAAGAGGACGATCCCGGCTTGGGAAATGGGGGATTAGGTCGACTTGCCGCCTGCTTTTTAGACTCGCTCGCGACATTAAAAATTCCTTCCGTCGGGTTCGGTATCCGCTATGAATATGGCATGTTTCAGCAAAATATTATTGATGGTCAACAGGTTGAATCTACCGATCGTTGGCTACAGTACGGCAATGCATGGGAGTTTCCGCGTTATAACCTGAGTTACAAGGTGCGCTTTGCAGGACGCATCCAACAAGAGGGAAAAATTGTTCGTTGGATAGAAACCGAAGAGGTACTAGCTCGCGCCTATGACCAAATTATCATGGGCTACGGCTGCGATGCGACAAACACCTTGAGGCTGTGGTCTGCACATGCAACCAACGAAATGAATATCAATAAATTTAACCAAGGGGAATATTCCGCGGCTGTTGAGGATAAAAATTTTTCAGAGAATGTTTCTCGCGTACTGTACCCCAATGACTCCACAGAATCTGGCAAGATCCTCCGTTTAGGTCAGGAATATTTTTTGGTTTCTGCCACACTACAAAATATTTTAGATGTGCATAGTCGCGTTCATGGCACTCTCACGAATCTCGCTGAAAAAGTGGCTATCCACCTCAACGATACTCACCCCGTTTTGGCTATTCCCGAATTAATGCGTTTACTGATTGATGAGCATGAATATGCATGGGAAGCTGCCTGGCAACTGTGCGGGAAAATTTTTTCTTACACCAACCATACGCTGATGAGCGAGGCATTAGAACGCTGGTCAGTAGACTTACTCGGCAGATTGCTTCCTCGGCATCTGCAAATTATTTTTGAAATCAACGAGCATTTCCTTAACCAAATCAAACAGCGTTATCCCAATAATTCTGAGCTGCTCACCCGGCTTTCCTTGATCGATGAATCTCATGGTCGATACGTCCGTATGGCATGGCTGGCGGTGGTAGGAAACTACAAAGTGAATGGTGTTTCTCAACTCCACTCCGAGCTAATGATCCAAGAAATTTTTGCCGATTTTGCGAAAGTGCTGCCAGAGCGTTTTTGTAATATAACCAATGGGATCACACCACGCCGCTGGCTAGCTCTGTGCAATAAACCTTTGGCTAGTTTGATCGACGAAACTATTGGTACGGGTTGGCGCGAAGATCTCACCCGGCTTTCTCAGTTGCAACAGCGCACGGATTTCCCCTTATTTATCGAGAGACTAAAAACCTGCAAACTCGAAAATAAAGTGGCTCTCGCCGATTATATTGCGCAAAACCTGAATATGATTGTCAATCCCCATGCGTTATTTGATGTGCAAATCAAACGTATCCACGAATATAAGCGCCAGTTACTCAATATTTTACAAGTGATTGGTCGCTATAACCGAATGCTGCAATATCCAGAAAAAAACTGGGTTTCCCGCGTGGTGATTTTTTCCGGTAAGGCAGCATCGTCCTATGTGAATGCCAAGATGATTATCCGTTTAATTAACGATGTCGCGCAGGTAATTAACCACGATGCGCGCCTTAAAAATCGTCTCAAAGTGATTTTTATTCCTAACTACAGCGTCAGTTTGGCGCAATTGATCATCCCCGCGACGGATCTTTCTGAACAGATTTCTTTGGCTGGAACTGAGGCATCCGGCACTGGGAATATGAAATTCGCCTTAAATGGTGCGTTGACTATCGGCACATTGGATGGCGCAAATATTGAGATTCGTGAGCATGTTGGTAAAGAAAATATGTTTATATTTGGTCACACTGCCGAGGAAGTGGAGGCTTTGCGCTCCAAAGGCTATGATCCGCGTAAAATTTATGAGGAGCATGAAGATCTTCATCAAGTGCTTAATTCGTTAGTCTCCGGCGTTTTCAGCCCCGACGATCCCAATCGTTATTATCCGTTATATGATTCACTGATAAATTTCGGCGATTATTATCAACTACTCGCAGACTATCACGCTTATGTGCAAGCCCAAGATGCCGTCGATAAGTTGTATCAAGATCCCAATTTATGGGCTCAGAAAGCACTGTGTAATATTGCCAATATAGGGTATTTCTCATCCGATAGAACGATTGGGGAATATATGGAGAAAATATGGGGGATCTAGCCGTATAGATATAATTTAGTAAGCAACCGGAACTTATTAATTAGCTTCCGGTTTAATCCTAACTAATATTTTTTATTTTCCATGTAAATCAGGTGGATTTATGTGCTTAATATGGTCTATTCCATCATTTAGTATCACATTTGGCTGTTGAAAGAGTGTATTTTTAATATTATTGATTGCACCATTAACAACATCATCACGAGCTTGCTTCGGTAAGAATAATGTACATAACCCATAGATAAGCACTGCAAATAGTATCGCAGCAAAAACGCCAGCAAAACCATTCCATAGCCATTGCATCACTCGTAAAAAACGATTTTGTTTATTCCCGTATTGTATGGCTACTGTGCGATAAAAATGTAGAATTGCAGCTTCACGCGCTTCAATTAGCTCTTGCTCATGAGCTGACTTAAGTTGATCAATCTCATTAGTGAGGCGTTCAATTTTATTGGCTTGCTCATTTGCCCCATCCAATTGAACTTCATAACCATATCGAATTTGTACTTCTAACTGATCAAAAATATTAGCGATGATTATTTTAGCTTTTTCACGATACCCTTCTATCCGAGCTGGTGTATTTACCGTTTGCCGGTGAAATGTATCCAACTCCGTAACGATAGATTCTTCGTCCATACCATTAACTCTGAGCCCTTCTGCAAATTCATTTTTCTCAAACTTATATAATGAATAAGCTAAAAATCCCTGAGTATCATCTTGCCCTTTGACCAACTCCCTGTATACCCAGCGTTTACTCATCCTTAAATTATCCATATAAAAAATCGCCACATTTGTGGCGTATTTAAAAGAACATATAATTATTAACGCTTCGTTGCAGCTCGAAATGCCCGATTAAGCATTCCATTAACCGTTTCACCCGATGATGATTTTTCAGAGAAGCTACTTATTGAAGCTCCTTGTGTCTTCGCGGGTGTAGATAGAACAGTACGAACAATATCAGCTTTACGGCTTTCAGAGAGTGGTCGTATCTCGTATTTACTCATAACTCCCTCCTTAATTGCCCAAAATAATGATAAAAATCTAGAAGAGAGTCTACCATTCACACTATAAAGAGTCATTGAGTAAACTATCAAATATTCTCTGAATAGTACCCTAAAAAGGATATTCTTCAGTTAAAACCCACATCAAATTATGCTATTCATATTCACTGTAATCCACTTCTTCATCATTCAAATCAACCATCACATTGAATTGTTCCATAATTGACATAAATGGTTCGAAAATATCGGCAGGAATAAGAATTTCATGGTAAGCATCATTACCAGAATCTAAACCTAATAGGTAATAGCTTAAAGCTTGTAGCTGCTGATTGGCACGCACAAAAATTTGATCAGGTCTTAAGCTATTTTGAGGATTATCAACACCAAAATCTAACTGAATATCAATGTCTGCAATATCCAGTGCATTTTTCAGAAAGCCAATCGCGGATTCACTATCTTTCCAGTCGATCCAGAAACTATTTCCCATATTTGATCTCACGACCAAATCCGCCATGATAAACCCCAGATCCTCATTCTCGACGCTATCAACAAAACCCTCTTCATCCTCATCAATCAGTTCTTTTAACTCTTCCTCAAAAGAAGCGATATCCGTGGCGATATTTTCTTGAGAATTCGGGTTTAGTAACTTCGCCAATTCAGTGATGGCAGGCATTATTTCATTATAAA
The DNA here is from genome assembly GCF_028479445.1 of Providencia sp. PROV210. Lineage (NCBI taxonomy): Bacteria > Pseudomonadati > Pseudomonadota > Gammaproteobacteria > Enterobacterales > Morganellaceae > Providencia > Providencia sp. PROV210. The sequence continues at coordinate 136,356 of NZ_JAMPNQ010000014.1, read as the reverse complement.
GTTCTGCGGTTTCTGGCTTCATACCCTGCATGGAAAATCCTTAAATTTATTATCGATGTCATCGCCACTATTTTGCTGAAGTTAAAATGAGTTGTATATGAAATAAATCCTAGATTATCCGTATGTTAAGCGGATACTGGGCTACAGATCTCAATCAGGAAACCGTTAATATCATGCACATAAGCAGTGGTTTGTCCCCATGGCATTATTTCCGCTGACTGTACCAGCTTTGCGCCCGCTAATACGGCTTGATTCAGTGCCTTTTCAACCTCATCAGTTTCGAATGCTAGCTCAAAAACAGGGGCTTGCGGGTTTGGTGAAATAGCGCCTTTACCCAGCTGATTCATCAATGCTAAAGAGGAAAATGAAATCGTGGTGCTACCAGTATCTAACTCGCCGTAATCCCCGCTTTCATGTAGAAAAGCACATTTCATACCAAACGCTTGATGGTAAAAGTCGAGGGTTTTAGCAACATCATTGACGTACAATATCGCGTATTTAAATTTCATTGTTTCCCCATTCGTTCGACAAAAATAGCAGCCTTGTGGGTCAAGCTACTTAGCAACACCCTCGAGCCATTTATGGATCACTTTGTATTTCTCTTCACGTATTCCCGTTAATAATCTATTTTCCGTGAGTTGAACAGCGGCTTTACACTTCACCTAAAGGTCACATCCCAAATCTGTGGCTTCAATCACTTGAGTTAGGTTTTATCTCAATGATAAAACCCACGCATGAATATCGTGGGCTGAATTCACTTATTAAATATCTTACTGGTTATCTTGATGATTATTTTCCAAATGTGCAGCAATATAGCGCTGATAACGATGGGGTTTTAAACGGCTCATATCCACCAGTACCAACCCATCGATACAATCATTAAACGCGGGATCAGTACCAAAGTCGATAAACTGTACGCCACCAGGTTCACAGAGCTCGGTATACTGTTTATACAATGTTGGGATGGAGCAACCAATATTACTCAGCAGGCTTTTCAACTTCACTAAATCTTCTTGATAATTATCGCCATCAAACTGAGCTAAAACTTGTGGTAATGAAGCTGGATATGGTTGACGAGAACGTGCCATCGAAAGCTCAGAAGAAAAATAAAGACGGTAGAACGCAATCAATAAATCTCGAGCAGCAACGGGCATACTTCCAGAAATAGATACAGGACCAAATAAGTAACGATATTGAGGATATTTAGCAACGTAAGCACCAATGCCTTGCCATAAATATTCGAGACCCCGTTTTCCCCAATAGGCTGGCTGGATAAAACTGCGCCCCAATTCAATTCCTTGGGCTAAAATCGGCATCATATCTTGGTTATAGTGGAACAGGCTATTGCTGTAGATCCCATCTAACCCTTTTTTAGCAATTTGCTGTTCTGTTGGAATAAAACGGTAAGCACCGACAATTTCTAAGTCGTCTTCATCCCATAAAATTAAGTGGTAATAATCATCATCATAGCTGTCGAGGTCACGGCGTTTACCTGACCCCTCCCCAACTGCACGAAACGCAATTTCCCGTAGCCTTCCTAACTCTCGCAAAATCGGTGACCTAACTTCTTGCTGGCGCTGATACAGAAAAATAGTTTTGCCATCAGGCGTCACACCTAGTTTTTCACAGCCGACTAACGCTTTTTTCAGTTCCAATCTATCTTCCGGTAACGCAATGGGTGCTTCACTGGTAAATAGCCCGGTTTTTCCTTTCCCCAATAAATAGACATGGCGCCGAAAACGCTCCGCCAATTCATGGTCATTGGTTCGCCCATCATACCAATGGGAAAATGGAATACGCCCACCGATATGCAGCTTAATTCGCTTATTGCGCTGCTTAAACATCTCATTCACCAGCAATAATGCGGATAACGGCTTATAGACTATTGATGAGATATAAAACAGCAGGCTATTACGTGCTTGAACATGAATAGGGACAATCGAAGCACGAGATTTCGCCGCCAAACGTAAAAAACCCGTGCGCCAGTGACCATCACGAATGCCTTTCGCTCCCCAACGAGAAACTTCTCCCGCAGGGAAAACGATCAATGCCCCTTGATTATCCAGATGTGATTGCATACCAACGACTTGCTGGCGATTGGTTCGATTACCAACATTATCGACAGGAATAAATAAACTTTGCAGGGGTTCAAGATAGCTGAGCATTTGATTTGCCACGATCTTAACATCGGGTCTCACCGTTGCAACGGCGCGTAAAATTGCCAGCCCATCAAGGGAACCAATGGGATGATTCGCCACTAAAATGAGGGGACCATGGCTGGGAATATTTTCTAGATCCCCATCGGCTAGTTCACAGCGTACATTTAAATCATTGAAAACTTGCTCGATCAAATCCAAACCTTTTAAGTGCGGATAGTCTTTGGCAAGTTGTTGAAAATCTTTTTCGTGTAATAAACGTTTTAGTAAATTCCGTTTCCAAGCAGGCAGTGTTTGCTGGGGAAAAGCATGTTCCAGTAAAGCATCAACACTAAACATAATGGAGTCCTCTCACATATGCGTCATTGGCGAATTTAAGTCAAAATCATGACTAAAAAATATCCATTTGATGACAAATTTATGAAATACACTGTTTGAAATATAGACGACATTATCTGAAAAACGTTCGACACTTTTGACGAATCACTCTTGATTTAGTTTCTGTTGAATATTTATAAAAATAATATTTATTGATTATTCAACAAATTAGAAATTGCACTCCCCCTACAAAAAATTGGCATAAACCCTGCATTAGCTCTGATGAAAGGGCGGGAAACCGCTACATGAAAATATAGGAGCAATGTTGATGGAAAAAGTCATCACCGTCTGCCCGTATTGCGCCTCAGGCTGTAAAATTAACCTGAAGGTGGAGAACGGGAAGATCATAGGCGCAGAAGGCGCAAATGGTCACACCAATGAAGGAGAGCTCTGCCTGAAAGGCTATTATGGCTGGGACTTCATTCATGACACTAAAATTTTAACCCCGCGTTTAAAAAACCCGATGATCCGCCGTCAACGTGGTGGCAAGTTAGAAGTGGTTTCTTGGGAAGAAGCGATTGAATTCGCGAGCTCCCGCTTGTTGGCTATCAAAGAAAAATATGGTCCAAAAGCCATTATGACCACCGGTTCTTCCCGTGGGCCAGGTAATGAAGCCAACTTTGTGATGCAAAAATTTGTTCGTGCAGCGGTCGGTAGCAATAATATCGACTGCTGCGCTCGTGTCTGACACGGCCCTTCGGTTGCAGGTCTGCAGCGTTCGGTCGGTAATGGCGCAATGAGCAACTCAATTGTTGAAATTGAGGATACCCAATGTATTTTTGTCTTCGGCTACAATGCCGCAGACTCACACCCTATTGTCGCTCGCCGTATTTTAAAAGCGAAAGAAAAAGGGGCACAAATTATTGTCTGCGATCCGCGTTATATTGAAACCGCGCGTATTGCAGATATTCACTTACCATTGAAAAACGGTTCTAACATCGCGTTATTGAACGCGTTCGCCCACGTTATTATTGAAGAGAATCTGTATGATCATGCATTTATCGAGGCACATACCGACAAATTCGATGAATATCGTGGATTAGTCGCACCTTATACACCTGAATCTGTTGAAGAAATTACTGGCATAAAAGCGGCAGATATTCGTAAAACTGCGCGTATGTATGCCAAAGCTGAAACCGCAACCATTCTATGGGGTATGGGTGTTACTCAATTTTATCAAGGGGTTGAGACCGTTCAGTCACTCACCAGTTTGGCATTGTTGACGGGTAACCTCGGTAAAGCTCATGTGGGCGTCGGTCCTGTACGTGGTCAAAACAACGTACAAGGCGCGTGTGATATGGGTGCGCTGCCGAACACGCTACCGGGCTATCAATATGTTTCGGATAATGCAGCTCTGGAGAAATTTGCTAAATTCTGGGGCATTGAGAAAATGCCTGATGAAAATGGTATTCCACTGAGCGAAGTCCCTCACTTTATCGATGAAGGCGTGCTGAAAGCTCACTATGTGATGGGTGAAGATCCGCTACAAACTGAGCCTGACTTAGCAACCATTCGCCGTACCTTCGATAAATTGGAGCTGTTGATTGTCCAAGATATCTTTATGACTAAAACCGCGTCGATTGCTGACGTGATTTTCCCAGCCACTTCGTGGGGGGAACATGAAGGTGTGTACACTGCCGCAGACCGTGGTTTCCAGCGTTTTTATAAAGCGGTTGAACCTGTCGGTGATGTGAAAACAGACTGGGAAATTATCAGTCTGATGTCCACGGCGATGGGCTATCCAATGCACTACAACAACACCAAAGAAATTTGGGATGAGCTGCGTGAGCTGTGCCCGATTTATTTTGGAGCAACTTACGAAAAAATGGCGGGATTGGCATATATTCAATGGCCATGCCGTACATTAGAAAGCGAAGGTACTGAGTATCTGTATGACGGTGGTAATTTCGATACGCCAAACGGTCGTGGTCAGTTCTTTACTTGCGACTGGCGCCCGCCAATCGACCAAGTCAGTGAAGAGTATCCAATGGTACTGGCTACCGTGCGTGAAGTCGGCCATTACTCTTGCCGCTCTATGACGGGTAACTGTAAAGCGCTTGCTGCGCTTGCCGATGAGCCGGGATTTGTGCAAATCAATACTGCGGATGCGAAAGCACTCGGTATCAAAGATCAGGAATTGGTCTGGGTTTGCTCACGCCAAGGTAAAGTCATCACGCGTGCCAATATTAGCGATCGCCCAAATAAGGGTGCCGTGTATATGACGTATCAGTGGTGGATTGGAGCTTGTAATGAGTTGGTTGCGGAAAACTTAAGTCCGATAACCAAAACACCTGAGTATAAATATTGTGCAGTACGTGTTGAGCCAATCGCGGATCAACCCAAAGCTGAGCATTATGTAGTTCAGGAATACACAGCGATTAAGCGCCGCTTACGAGAGGCTGCTGAAGGAGTTTAATTTCCTTCATTCTTTGCACTGTAGGGGCTAGCAACCTACAGTGCAATTTATATTGAAAACTATTCAAAAATAATAAAATCCATCATCCAATAAAATTAGGTAAATAAAATATTAATCTCAGTTAAAAACTATTTAATATAAAAATAACCTTCCCTCAAAATAATCAACATCCTTTATTCTTAGTTATTATTTTTCCTTTTCCTTTTCCTTTTTCTTTTTCTTTTTCCAGCTTCTACCAATCTCTAAATAATTCGCGTTGTGGCTAGGCGGCAGACGCAGCTAATCCCTAGGAGCATACATAAGTATGTGACTAGGGTTAGTAAGGGCCAACAACGCCACGGCGTGAAGTATGACGAGATTACTGGAATAGGTCTTGAACACTAATGCCAAGTCTCTGCATCCTCGACAATAGCGTTGTTCTCTTTAATCCCAACCGCATAGCAGCCCCTCTCGCTCCCGCAACCACTCCATTAGTGGCTTTCAGCGCTTCAATGATCCGATTCCGCTCTTCATCGTCACTCTCTGGGGCATCGGTTTGCATTTTCCGCTCCAGAGAGCTTGGCTTTTTTAAGGCTTCTTTTATACGTGATGGTTTGGGAATATTCAGCTCATGCAACTGAATATTCAGTGTGTTTCCACGAGTTAAAATCACCGCTCGCTCAATCACATTTTCTAACTCACGCACATTTCCCGGCCACGGATACAGCGACAACTGCGCTAACACATCCCGGGGAATACAATCAATTTTGCGGTTCATCCGCTGTGCCATTTTTTTAGTAAAGTAAGTCGCTAACAGCGGGATATCTTCAGGTCTGTCACGTAATGGCGGGATCACAATCGGGAACACATTCAAACGGTAATAAAGATCTTCACGAAACTCCCTATCTTCCGTCATTTCTTTGAGATTTCGATTAGTTGCCGCAACTAAACGAACATCCACTGGAATCACTTTATTGCCACCAATGCGCTCAATTTCACGCTCTTGCAATACGCGCAATAGTTTTGGCTGTAGATCCAATGGCATATCACCGATTTCATCCAAAAATAACGTGCTTTTATTCGCCATTTCAAAACGGCCAATATGGGTGGTTGTCGCGCCGGTAAATGCCCCTTTATCGTGGCCGAATAAATCGCTTTCTAATAATCCTGAGGGAATTGCCGCACAATTCATTTTAATCAGGGTATGCTGATGCCGTTCACTGAGCTGGTGAACCGCACGGGCAATAAGCTCTTTCCCCGTTCCCGTTTCCCCTAAAATTAATACCGTACTGTCACTGCGAGCCACCAAATCCACTTGCTCCAAAACTTCACGCATGGCTTGGCTTTGGAAGATAATTTCGCTAAAACTGTTGGTGCTTTGGATCTGCTCATTCAGCCATAAATTTTCATTTTTTAGGCTGTCTTTAAGGCGCGTAATTTCACCGTAAGCTGCGGCATTATCCACTGCGATTGCAAAACGCGCGGCAATTTGCTTGAGTAAGTTACAATTATCCTCGGTAAAAATATGATCATCTTCATGGGATAATACCAATACCCCCAAAGGCTTATGGTTAAATGCCAATGGTAATAACAGCGTTTCAGCCATTCCTTCAGCACATAAATGTTGATACAGCGGATCTTGGGTTTTGGGGTCGAGAGTCAACCGCAGTGGTTTATTATCATCTAGCACAGTGGCTAAATCAGAATGCAGCTCATTCAGGTGATATTGGCTTTTCTTAACGGGCTTTGAACGCTGATAGTGACTTGAATAACAGAGATAAACTGCGGAGCTGTAATTGTCACACAGCGCAACACTGATTTGGCTAATGCCAAAAAATCGGTAGATCTCTCTGGAAACTTCAGCGACTAATCCATCCATCTCTAAGTGAGAAAGTACAGAATTAGTAATATCCACAAGGATCCTAAACTGGTCACGTTCATGGCGAATGTGTTCGGTGGTTTCGGGTTTACTCACAAAATCTCCAATCTCATCCTAATTCGCTGCATTGTTAAGTCAAAATAGGCTAACAATAATGAGAATTAGTTAGAGTTTAAAATTTTCATTTAATAAACTTCTTATCTATAAATAAGAGAGAAATAAAAAGGTTTTATACTGTGATTAGTGCGATTGCTATTTTTTATTTAATGCTAATATTGTAATCGGAATTAGAAAAATTAATATCTCAGTCTGATTTAAATTTGATCCATCCACCTATTTTGGATAATTCATTAATTCATCTATATACCAAAAGATACTTAAAAACAGTTCGACAATAATGTCGATAAACGTGTCGAATATTAAAATTTTGCGAATTATCATCCCTTAATAATAATTAATATTTTGATTTTACTGAGTTATTTTATTTCGCCAATTTGGCACGATCCATGCTTATAGATAAGTATTGTCAGCAGAAGGCGAGGCTGCCGGAAAATACCGGATAGGATGCCCGTCATGGATCATTCAGGAGAAGTTGATGAACCGTTTCATCATTGCAGACCCAAAGAAGTGCATCGGCTGTCACACCTGTGAAGTCGCCTGCGTGGTTTCCCATCAAGAGCAGGAAACGGGTATTGCCACCGTAGTAAAAGATGAGTTTTTCCCACGTATTCATGTATTAAAAGGCTATACCGTCAGCACCGCTGTAATTTGCCGCCAGTGTGAAGATGCCCCATGTGCCAATGTGTGCCCAAATGGTGCCATCAGCCGCAAAGATGACTTTGTGTATGTTGATCAAGCTAAATGTATTGGTTGTAAAACCTGTGTCATTGCTTGCCCTTACGGCACCATGGAAGTGATCAGCCGCCCTGTTGAACAGCAAGTGACAGCACTTAATACTATTCCACAATACCGAGCAGAGGCCCATAAATGCGACCTTTGCCATACCCGCGAAGGAGGCCCCGCTTGTGTGGAAGTGTGCCCAACAGAAGCCTTAATTGTTGTCGACAGAAATAAAATGGATGAAATCATCAAAGAGCGTCGTCGTCGCGCCGCCTTTGAAATGCCTGCTGATATTTTGTCTTAAAGGATAGCCCATGCATGAAGTTGCCTTATGCCAAAACGCATTTGAGATCATTGAACAGCACGCTAAACGCAACCGTGCTCGGCGAGTCACTGGCGTATGGCTAGAGCTCAGTGCTGTTTCTTGTGTGGAAGAGTCCGCGGTACATTTTTGTTTCGATATCATTTGCCGCGATACCCTCGCCCAAGGCGCTGCATTGCATATTCTTATTGCCCCTGCACAAGCGCAATGTCGGGATTGCCAACATCAGGTAAAAATAACTCAGTTTGGTGCTGGTTGCCCGCATTGTGGCAGTCAAAATTTAATTGTGGATAGCAGCAGTACCATGCAAGTGAAGCAAATTGAAATTGAATAATTTATTCAGGAGTCAACTATGTGTTTAGGTATTCCCGGCAAAGTAATTACCGTTGGTAAAACCCCAATGGACAATGCCCAAGTTGATGTTTGTGGCGTAAAGCGGGATGTAAATATAGCCCTTGTTTGTGAGGGAGATACTGAAAGCATGGTGGGCAAATGGGTGCTAGTCCATGTTGGTTTTGCCATGAGTATCCTCGACGAAGAAGAAGCCCGTGATACCCTAGAAGCGTTAATGGCGATGGAAGAAGTCGAGGAAGATGTGGGGTATTTTTTAAGGGGAAATGCGTGATGACAATATATTTTTAAATTAGTAACTTAGAATATATTCTGGGTACATAACTCTTATCTGGAGGAGCGATGTACCCATATCAGTAGCCACCCGTTATTATAGGCTATCTATCAAAACGGTAATTGCAATTATTCCGCTGAACAACCCGTTTTGAACGGCGTTTTTGTGGTGAGTGCAGCAATAGCTTCACGATAACACAGTTCAAGTTTTGCACGACTATCGGCTGTAATATCGAGATCAATTAAATACCCATCGGTGATCCCGTAAATCCAACCATGAACCATAATATCTTGTCCACGTTTCCATGCAGATTGCAGAACAGTGGAATGCCCTAAATTATAAACTTGCTCAACAACATTTAATTCGCATAAGCGATTAATACGTTCTGTTGGTTTAAGCTCCCCTAGCATCCGGCTATGTTTAAACCAAATATCGCGGATATGCAGCAGCCAATTATCAATTAAGCCTAGCTCATCATTTTCAATAGCCGCCTCAATGCCGCCACAACCATAATGGCCACAGATAATAATGTGCTCAACTTTTAGAACATCAATGGCATATTGAATCGCAGACAAGCAGTTTAAATCGGTATGAATAACCAAATTAGCAATATTGCGATGTACGAAAAGCTCTCCTGGACCCACTTTCATTAATTTTTCAGAAGGTACTCGGCTGTCAGAACACCCAATCCATAAAAATTTAGGTTGTTGATCTTTCGATAAAGCCTTAAAGAAATCAGGGTCTTGCTCTTTAATTGAAGTCGCCCATTCCCTATTATTTACAAATAATTCTTTAATTCTATCCATCGCCATTTGGTACGCTCACTTACAGATATGACATTTTGAAGTTCATTATACAGACCATCTTAATTTAATCAGTGTAATAGGCTTTAATACCAGTAGATTATTCTCAATATTTTGATTCAAAAAGAAAAAAACCGCGCTACAATCCCTATAGCGCGGCACACTTCATTCCCTTGAATAACTTTCCTTAAATTAAACGGTTATTCACCATCAAATAGCTTAAACCCACCTAGCCCATTCCACGCTGGTAAGGCTTGATAAACTTGCTCGACGGCGGCGATCACTTTGTCATTCATTGGCATATAAAAACCGACTAAATCGGGCTGAATACCTAAGAAAATAATCTCCCCGACATCTTCTTTGAGCTGATCGATCAGAAAGTTCAACGGCAGATTATGGGTACTCATAATGAACATTTCGGCGATATCATCAGGGTCGATAATGCGAATTTCACCTGGAGCTAAACCGATATCTGCGGCATCAACAATCAATAACCTTTGGGGCTTTAAGGCGCGAACTTGGTGAGAAACACTCTCAGGGCTGCTTCCCCCATTAATTGCCATCCAACCATCGATCGGATTTTGCTGCATCAAGTCAAACAGCATGGGGCCTGCACCATCATCCCCCATCATGCTATTACCCACCGCCAGCATCAGATTTTGTACTGGCGTTTGGTTTTCTGAAGATAATAATTTTTCTGACGGCGAGTTTTCAGCTGAGTACTCAGACTCCATTGAAAAAGAAGGTTGCGTTTGTCTGGCCGCATCCCCCATAGGCTGTCTTTTCACGATCAAATAAATTGCCGGTTCGCGCTCAATTTCCCCGAGTAATCGAATCAGCGTGGCGCTCCAGGCTTGATACGGAGAATCACTGTCTTTAGCAAAACCATCTAACGCCAACGCCAGCATGTTGGTGTGCGTGGCGTCGATATTAATTTCACCAAATGTAATGAGTCCCTGTAATTTGCGGCGCGCCTCCCCTTCAGGAAGCGCATTCACCCATGCTTGGTAGCCATCCAGTGGACATTCTAATTCCGTTTTTAAGCAGTCAATCATCCCAACATGGTGACCAATTGCCAGCGAGTAATACATGACTTGCTGGGCTTCTTCGGGAATATCATCGTCACTGTCGACAAATTTTTGGCGCAGTGACCAGAAAATCACTTTGCCGGTTTCTGTGGATGACTTACTCATTGATGCCCCCTTGCTGCAATACGGTCACCAAGCGGTTTACAATGTCACGCAAGCGCGGATCTTGCTCTTGATCCATCCATTGCTGCATTCGACTTTGTACTTGGTTTGGTGTAGCACCATCGAGCAGAGACAAAAATTGGTCACTGATTTCTCGACCTTGGAAATAGCCCGCTTGGCGACGCGCTTCCCGCTCAATCATTACTCGGGTTGCTAATGGAATCGAGGGCAGTAATAACTCAACCCGCTCATCATCCGCTTCACGGTGATCTTGCCCGACTAATTTCTGTTGCAGTAACCCTAATGCCACGGCAAAACCATAGATAGTAGCTGCTGGAGTTGGAGGGCAACCGGGGATCCACACATCGATCGGTACAATATGTTCGCTACCGCCCCATACACAGTACAAATCATGGAAGATCCCGCCACCACAGCCACACGCCCCGTATGAGATACAGATTTTTGGATCCGGTGCAGACTCATAAGCCCGCAGTGCAGGCATGCGCATTGCACGAGTTACCGCTCCCGTGAACAGCAAAATATCCGCATGCCGCGGAGAAGCTACCACTTTGATCCCAAAACGTTCCGCATCAAATACTGGAGTGATCGCCGAGAAAATTTCGATTTCACATCCGTTACAACCGCCACAGTCAACACGGTAAACATACGCCGAACGTTTGATATCTTTCAGTAGCGTACTTTTGAGTTTTGCCACCTGCTCGTCGAGAACAATAGGCTGGCTAACATGGTGATTGACGGGGATATTTGGCAGACTCATGATTTATCTCCCTGAATATGCAAACGGAAGTTCTGGCGATCATTATTGGATAAATTATTTTTTTGCTTACAGGATGGGCACGTTTCATACATAGGACGCAGGGCTTCGATGCCGCTCGCTTCAACACCTGAAGCCACCATTAGAGCCATGGCATATTCCACCGATTTTTTCGGTGCAAATGCTTCGCCACACTGGCGACAATGTTGTAAGCGGAATGTCCCTTTCATGTACAAGTCCGCTTTATTCATTACCGCAGTTTCAAACTCTTCCGTCAGATGGATAGCGCGGGTCGGGCAAACCTCTTCGCAGCGAGCGCAATAAATGCAGCGCCCTAAAAATAACTGCCAGCGACGTTCCCCGCTTTCTAAATCCGTTTCCATGGTTAATGCATTGGCAGGACACGCAGAAATACAGGCACCACACGCGATACATTGTTGTGGATCGTATTCAGGTTTACCCCGAAAACCGTGTGCCACTTCCAATGGTTTAAACGGATATTTCACCGTTGCTGTTCCCGCATTACGAAGGGTTTTAAATAGCTTAAACATTTTATTCCCCTTATTTCATAATGGATTGTTTGCGCTCGATGCTGTATTGCTCAAGCTCTTTATATGCCACGGTTTTCGCTTTACGTTTTTTCACATCCACCAGCGTCACGCGGTCAGTACAGGAATAACAAGGATCGAGACTACCGATAATCAATGGTGCATCAGAAACCGTATTGCCTTGCAACATATAGCGCAGCACTGGCCAGTTGGCGTAAGTCGCTGCACGGCAACGCCAGCGGTACAGTTTTTGGTTATCCCCTAGCATGCTCCAGTGAACATCCTCACCCCGTGGCGCTTCGGTGTAACCCAGTGCGAATTTATGCGGCTGATAGGTGAAACCTTCAGTGAGGATTGGGCCATCTGGCATATTGTCGAGGGCATATTCAATCATCGACAGGGAATCGAGTGTCTCTTTGATACGCACCATGACGCGAGAATAGACATCGCAGCCATCTAAGGTGAATAAGGTTTTTGGTAAGTTGCCATAGTCAGCAAATGGATGGTCGAAACGCACGTCACGTTTAAAGCCGCTGGCACGGATCATCGGCCCTACTGGGCTATAATCACGAGCCACTTTCGGGTCTAAGCGACCCACCCCAACGGTACGCTGCTCCATATTTGGGGTACTCAACAGCATATCCACCAGCTGGGTCACATCTTGGCGCATCTCTTTGACCAGTTGGATGGTTTTGACTCGCTGCTCTTTTAAGAAGTCACGGCGTACACCACCAATTAAGTTGGTACCATACGTTTTACGCGCCCCAGTGAGTAATTCCGCCATGGTCATGGATTTTTCACGCACACGGAAAAACTGCATAAAACCGGTATCAAAGCCCGTAAAGTGGCTGGCTAAACCAATATTAAGTAAGTGGCTATGTAAGCGCTCAACTTCTAACAGTACGCTGCGAATAGTGTGAGCACGCGGTGGCACGTAAATACCGAGCGCATTTTCAACGGAAGAGGTGTACGCCACGCTGTGGGTAAAACCGCAAATTCCGCAGACACGGTCAGATAAGAAAGTGACTTCGTTGTAACCCATGCGGGTTTCAGCCAGTTTTTCCATACCACGGTGAACATAGAACATCCGGTAATCCGCATCGACAATCCGCTCGCCATCAACGAATAAACGGAAGTGTCCCGGTTCATCGGAAGTGATATGCAGCGGACCAATAGGTACGACGCGGCTTTGGGTTTTGCTGTCGTTGATAAACTCGTAAGTTTCGGTATCTGTAGTTGGCTCTGGACGTTGACGGTAATCCATGGTGTCTTTGCGCAGCGGATACAGGTCTTCAGGCCAATCATCCGGCAGCACTAAACGGCGTTCATCCGGTAAGCCCACTGGGCGTAAACCGTACATATCACGGATTTCACGTTCGCCCCATACGGCTGCTGGTACACGCGGGGTCACCGATGGAAATTCTTGAGTGATTGGGCTGACATAGGCTTTCACCGTTACCCAGCATTTTTCTCCCTCTTCCATCGACAGCGCATAATACACCGCAAACTGACCGTTAAGTGGACGTTCATCGTTGCCCCACAGTACCGGTAACCAGCCGCCACAGCCGTAATAAAGAAACTCGACGACCTCTGGCAGCATGTCAGTTTTGACGGTGATGGTGACTTGGTTGGCAGTTTGCCACTCCTCTTCCAACATGGCATGAGGAAATTTCTCGCGCACTTTTGCCAGATAGCCAGCGCCTTTACGAACGCCCTGAAGGGTATCTGCATAATTCTGATAGCTCACGTTATTTCTCCTGCGATGAAGGTTCGGAGGTGCTTACACCCCACGGCCATGGGTAATTTAAAGTGGTCAATTGCTCTGTAGCAGTGGCGCTGTCTTTTAAGACAATGGTTGCCGCATTTTCGAGTAAACGGCTCACTGGCTGAGGAATATGCGTTCCCATCACCAGCATCAGCACAATCAAAATTGCCATCGGCAAGGTGGTTAAAATACCCAGTTCCCCACGAGAGACACATTCAGGTTGCTCGCCAAATAATGTTTTGGAGATCATGCGGATAAGACCGCCCAGCACGACAGTAATCAGGATTAATACCAACAGAGTTAACCAGAAATGATCCATGGCAATACCCGCCACGACGATCATAAATTCACTTAAGAACACGTTGAAAGGTGGCATTCCGCCTAATGCTAATGCGCCACCCGCAAACATTACCGCGGTAAATGGCATAGTACGTAATAGCCCTTTGACCACTGTGATATCACGGGTACCATATTTGAGTAGAACGTTACCCGAACCACAGAACAGCAAGGTTTTGCCCAAGCTGTGGTTTAAGGTATGTAGCAGTGCCGCCAGCACACCTAATGGTCCGCCAATGCCTAATGCCACCGCAATCAGCCCCATATTTTCCACACTGGAATAAGCCAGCAGACGCTTCATATCTTTTTGAACCAAGATAAAGAACGCCGCTACCGCCACAGACATTAACCCGAACACCAGTAATAAAGTTTGAGTAAATTCGCCGCCAATCGATGAAGTGACGATGATGTAGTAACGGATGATAATCAGTAGCGCGCAGTTCAGTAGTACCGCCGACAATAATGCCGATGTTGGGCTTGGTGCTTCACTGTGCGCATCCGGTAACCATGCGTGCATTGGGAACAGACCGGTTTTGGTACCAAAACCGATTAACACAAACACAAAGGCAAGGTGCATCAGAGTTGGATCCAGTAAATCGGTGTATTTCAGGACCTCCGTCCAGAAAATCGCCATTTCAGGATCCGGCATCACGTTCACCGCGTTGGCATACACTAAAATGGTACCGAATAGACCAAACGCCACGCCGACGCTACAGATAATGATGTATTTCCATGCGGCTTCCAGCGAAGAACGTTGCCCATAAATGCCCACCAAAAATGCCGAGCTTAATGTAGTGGCTTCTACCGCCGCCCACATCAGGATCAGGTTATTGCTGGTGATCACCAACAACATGGTGAACAGGAATAAATGGAAAAAACCGTAGTAATTACATAACGTTCCTACGCTGATTTCGCCATCATGCACTTCATGGTTCATATAACCGATGGAGTACAACCCTGTCAGGAAGCCAACAATCCCGAGAATGGCGAGGAATAAACCCGCAAGGCTATCGAGGTGGATCCAGCGACCTGCCATCAGCAAATCACCAACCTGATCAATGGTGCCGACCATCCATAACGATAAAACCAGTAATACGGTAATTCCCACTGTATGAATCAAGGTGACGGGAATTTTTGCGCCATTACCCAGCAAGCGGCAAGCAAAAGCCAGTAGCGAAATCACTAGCGGTGTTGCCATTAATAACGTCAATAACATAGTTTGACTCATCTCATCACCCCTTCAGCGCGGTCAGTTGATCCACGTTCAGTGTGTTGAGCGTGCGATAAATTTTACGCGCCAATACCGCCATGATGATCACAGCAAAAATAGCGTCCGTCGCGATACCAATTTCCACTAGCTCCGGCGCTTTATACGCCAGTAACGCTAAGGTTAGGTGGGAACCGTTTTCCATTAAGCAGTAACCAAATGCCTGCTTCAGGATATTGCGCTGAGTCACGATGCACAGCAGCCCCAACATAAAGTGACCCAATGAAACGGCTAATGCGGGTTTTAAATCCGTCGCCATCGGTAATTTGATGGGCTCCACCACAAACCAGCACAGCACCACAATCACCGCCGCCGCCAGCATCAACCACGCGGGGCTGATCACTCCGCCGTTAGCGGTTGGATCAGACAGTTTGCGAAACGCATACCCCATAATCAGCGGGACTAAAACTACTTTGGTGGCAAACGCACTAACTGCCCACATGGCCAATTCTGGGGCATTGAGGGTGTACGATAGCGTGCCAAAAATCGCCACTAATACCAGCGACTGCAAGGCATAGAACCAGCAAGAAGCCACCGGCTTTTTCGCGCCGATAACCAGCAGTGACGTGATCATCATCAGTCCTGCCAAATTATTCACAATCATTGAACCTGTCATGCTTTCTCTCCCTTAACCGAGCCAGATGACGGCAATCACACTAGAGCAGAAGGACATCACGATCAGTAAGCCGATAACCCACTGCATCGCCCATGGAACTGCACTGCCGTTTGCCACTTCTTCACTAGGTTCGCCGGGAACCACTTTGCCGAACCAGTACAGTAACCACGCAAAACTGGCCACTGACTCAATCAACACCAGCACCATAATTGGCGTTAAGATCCAGAACTTCTCTGATAACGCAAAACCGGCGGCGAAGATTGGGAATTTACTGAAGAAACCGTTGAGTGGTGGCACACCGGCGATTGCCAGAGCCGCAACACAGAAACCGACGCCCAATAATGGATAACGTTTTGCCAGACCACGCAAGCGCGGAAGCATACGCGTTCCACAGCTGTAGCTCAGTGCGCCCGCCACTAAGAAGAACAGACTTTTGGCGAATGCGTGGTTGAAGATATACGCGATACCGCCATCGAAGGCTTCTTTAGAACCGAAAACGGATAGGGATAAAGCAAGGAAGATATACGCCAGTTGGGTGATGGTTGACCATGCCAGCAGACGTTTCATATCTTTCTGCGGCAGGTACATCATAAAACCATACACCAAGGTAATCACCGCCATCACGACGCCCACCCAGCCGATGATTTCCGGCACATGGGTCGAAGACATCAAGCCGCGAGCAAATATGTAAACGCCCACTTTCACCATAGAAGCGGCGTGTAAGTAAGCACTAACTGGGGTAGGCGCTTCCATGGCATCAGGTAACCACGCTTGCAGTGGTAACTGAGCAGACTTGCCCCATGCGGCAAACAGAATGCCACCAAATACCATCAGGCTTTGGGTTTCATTCAGTTGCTCGATAGCGCTTAACGCGAACGTTCCGGTACTAATAAATAAGGTTGCCGCCGCCATGTATAAGCCTAATGAGCCCACATGGGTGATCAGCAATGCTTTCATCGCCGAACGTTGGGATTTTTCAGTTTGGTAATAACCGATCAGCGCCCAAGAGCATCCCCCGGTGATTTCGAAGAACACCAACTGCCCTAGAATGGTTGAGGAAAGCACCACGCCTGCCATCGCACCAATAAAAATCAACAAGAATGCATAGTAACGACGAGTGGGTCCGTGAGCGTGCTCGCGGTTTCCTTCAGTGAGGTAGCCCGTGGAATAGAGACAAATCAAGAAGCCGAGGAACACTACGGCAAAGGCAATTAAGGTACTGACGCCATCGACAGTAAAACCAAATAGCGCCACGTTCCCTGATTGGATTAATTCGACTGTAGTAGCAACCTTGCCACCATCTAAATAGAGCCATCCCAGTGCCGCAGTGCCCAGTGACGCTAGCAGCGCGACTAAAGTACTTAGCCACGGTGCGAGTCGAGTTGGCAGCACACTGACCAGCAATGCCCCAATAAAGGGGATCATCAGGGTCGCTAGTGCAATATTTTCTAACATGCTTCGTCGCTCCTTATAGACCGGTGAGGTAGAAGACGAATCCGAGTGCCGCAACACCGAATCCTAACCAAGTCACATGGTGCGTTAATAAGAAACGACCACGAGCCAGACTGTTTTCGACTATCGATGCCAGTACGAAAATCACCAGTAATTTCACTAGCAGTAATCCCATCGCTAACAGCAGGCTACCGACGGTAAAATCACTGGCATTGCCGAACGGGAAAAAAATCGACAGAAACAGGATGGCAACCACCACTTGTTTCAGACCAATTCCCCATTTCACCAGCGCCAGCCCTGAGCCGGAATATTCAGTTAACGGACCTTCTTGTAACTCTTGTTCAGCTTCTGCCACATCAAATGGGATTTTGCCCATCTCAATAAACGTGGCAAATCCGCAAGCTAGCAGTGCTAATAAGGTGGCTGTCGGAGAAATCCATCCCTCACTCATCGTCGCGCTGATAGTACCAATGTTGGTGGAACCGGCGATCAACGCCACCACCAATAAGCCGAGGAATAATGTGGGTTCTACAAGTACCCCGAGGGTCAATTCACGGCTAGCACCGATACCGGCAAATGGACTGCCCGTATCGAGACCAGAAAGTGAAAAGAAGAAGCGGAATAACGCAAAGATGTACAACACGATAATAATGTCGGCTGCGCCACTAAACAGTGAGGTGTTGGTGACAACGGGCAATGCCATCGCCAGCAGTAACATACTTCCCAGCAGCACATACGGCATGATGCGAAAAATAATGCCTGAGTCACGCGGTGCAACAGATTGGCGAGTCATCAATTTGATGATGTCGCGATAATCTTGCCAGATCCCAGGGCCTTGGCGAGAGTGCATTTTGGCGCGAATTTGGCGAGATATCCCCGTAAATAGCGGCGTTAGCAGCAATAGGGTCACGGCTTGAATAAGGGCGAAGATCCCGCTCATCAATGTTGGAGTTTCTTGAATCGACATGGTTTCTCTCCTTACGCCGCAATCACAACAAGCAAGACGACCAATGCTGCGACCACATACAGGCAGTAGAGTCTAAAATCCCCACCTTGCAGACATTGCATTCGTTTTGCTATTCGGTTAATCACGCGAACCAGTGGATAGATAATTTTCTCATCCCAGAACGGTTCAACCTTCCCTGCGCCCTCTTTCGTTATTTCTAAGGTTTGTGCTAAACGCGCTGATGGGTCGAGTTGAGTACGCAGGCGATACAGTGGCGCGAACATAGAACGCAGCGGCTGAGTAAATCCCCCCGCTGACACGGACATCTCTTTTTCCCACGCATAACCACACGCCCATGCATCCCCTTTACGACGAGCGTCGAGCTGTTTGCCTTTAAATACCATGTAGATAATCAGCGGAATGATTGGCAGAGCCAGTAATAAAATCAGGGTCATGGCTGGGGAGATCATCGCTTGAGACGCGCTATTTGGTACCAGCATAGCGCCTTGTGCGACGGTGATATCCGTAGCATGAGTCAATGACATCGCCACTTTTGCCAAAACTGGTGCGATATACGTTGCTCCAACCCCTAAAATCACACAGATAGCGGCGAGAATTAACATCGCCGCAGTCATTGTCCATGGCACTTCACGAGCATGTGTGGCTTGTTCACTGCGAGCGCCACCACAAAAGCTGACGCCGTACACTTTCACAAAACACATCGCCGCCAATGCCCCAGTAATAGCCAACATCACAATGGCGATTGGGCCGCTAATGCGCATAATAAAAGTGCCTTCGTGGCTCATGGAGAACAACGATTGGTAGGTGTACCACTCACTGACAAAGCCGTTGAGTGGAGGAAGTGCTGAAATCGCCATACAACCGATTAAAAACGCGGTGGCAGTGAGTGGCATCAATTTTGCCAATCCGCCCATTTTTTCCATATCGCGGGTATGCACACGGTAAATGACTGCACCGGCGCCAAGGAATAATAAGCCTTTGAAAACCGCGTGGTTAAGTAAGTGGTAAATCGCACCGAGCAGACCAATGGTTGCCAGCACAGGCATATTGTTTGCCATACCGACCATCGCCACACCGACACCCATCAAGATAATCCCGATATTTTCGACGGTGTGCCAAGCCAGTAAGCGTTTGATGTCGTGCTCAGCCAGTGCGTACATCACCCCAAGAACTGAGGAAACTGCGCCGAATGCCAGCACCACGATCCCCCACCAGCCTTGGGTCGCACCGAGTAAGTCGATACCGACTTTGATGATCCCGAAGATACCGATTTTCACCATCACGCCGGACATTAATGCCGAAGCATGGGAGGGTGCTGCGGGGTGAGCTTGTGGTAACCAGCTGTGAAGTGGGAGCATCCCTGCCTTGGCACCAAAGCCAAAAAATCCCAATAAGAAAACCACCGACGCCATCGCTGGTGAAAGTGAGAGCTGGCGGAATGAGTCAAAATCTAAGCTGCCGCTTTGACGCCACATTAAGAAGAAGGCGATCATAATTAAAATCGAGCCGGCGTGAGCAATAAAAAAGTACAGCAGACCCGCACGGATAGATTTTTCATCTTGGTCGGCAATCACTAAGAACCAAGATGCTAGCGACATCATTTCAAATAGAATAATGAAGTAAAATGCATTATCCATCACCACCAAGCCAACCATGGAAGCGATAAATACGTTGAGGAAAAAGCCCATGCTCCATGCGCCGCGACCACAATATTCCTGAACATAATTCAGGGAATACAGTGCGCTGACAGTCACCAGCAGGGAAATCACCATCACCATAAAGGCGGCGAGGCTATCGAGACGAACGACAAAATTGGCGAAAGGGAATGGACCTTGTGACATATAGGTCAGGACTTCCCCACTCATTAAGACCGGAATGGCGCTGAATAATCCCAGCACGCCACCGATAATCGCAGCAATCCCGGCAACATAAATGGCGATTTTTTCTTGGCGTTTAAATAGTAGAGAAACGAAGCCACCGACGGTGTAAAAGATTACGGACCACAAGAGTAACTGAAGTGCTGTCATGTTATGAGTTCTCCCGTTTAGCAACAAAAATGTCGAACTCTGGCGGCATGGCATCGACGGATGCGCTGCGGCGTTTGGCACTTTCGTTTTCGAGTTGGCTCTCTTCTACCAGATGGAGGGCATCGGTCGGGCAGACTTTGACGCAAGCTGGTCCTTCGTCACTAAAGTCACAAAGGTCGCATTTCACGGCAATGTTGCGAATTCCCGCGTTCCACGCCAAGAAAGGGTTCATGGTTGGGAGGCTATCAGGCACATCTAACAGCATCTCTTTCGGAACATATTGTTCAAAGAAATCAGGCATATCCACTGGTTTGCTGCCTGATGGTGTGATTGCCCCAAACGGGCATACCAGTCCACATAGCTTGCAGCCAATACATAAGCTTTCGTTCAAGACAATCATGTCATTTTCGTGAGTGATGGCATTGACCGGACACACACGAGCGCACGGGGCATCGTCACATTGACGACAGAGCATCGGTGCGGTTAGCTCGCCAACTTTTACCACCGTCAGTCTCGGATATGTCTGTAAACCTTGGGCTTTATGCGTTTCTGAGCACGCCGCCATGCAAGTATTACATCCGATACACAGTTGTGGGTCTGCAATTACAAAGCGATTCATTCGCTTTCCCCTCCAATAAAATCAGTCGGATCTTAAGTTTGTTGCAGACACCTAAGCATTTTTTGTGCCAGAAATAATATTGTTGATTATCAGTTGGTTGGGGTTTTATGGGGTGGGGGTTCGACAGTAATGACGAAGGGGGGTGGGATTGTTATTGGTTCGCTGTGATGTTTTTTTGAGCGACATTTAAATACCCCGAAAATACTCGCAACATGCACAAATGGAATACGCGTACAGCTAAATAACGCTAAAAAGCCATAGTAATTCAATGCCAAAAATCAAACTTAACATTAGAGAGGTTAGGTGACATAGTATAGAAATTCATGTTAAGCATCTCTCATAGAGGATCTCCATGGCAGTTCCAACCTACGATAAATTTATTGAGCCTGTATTACGTTTTTTAAAACATTACCCTGAAGGTATTGCTGCCAAAGATGTTCATGAAGGCGCTGCAGACATTCTAGAGTTAGATGACAACCAACGCTCCGAACTGATTTCAAGTGGCCAATTAGTCTATAAAAATCGTGCTGGTTGGGCTCATGATAGGTTAAAACGAGCTGGGTTTTCACAAAGCCTATCTCGAGGAAAGTGGTGCCTAACGGAGAGTGGTTTCGAGTGGATTAAAAATAACCCATTTCCACTGACCCAAGAACAAGTTGCTCACTTAGCTTTTGACTTTATGAACATAAAACTTAAAACGAATCCTGATATAGTTCCACTAGATGAAGATACACAGATAGATTCTGATAATCATCAACAAGTTCGTAGCCCAGATGACCGCCTAAACGATGCACTGAAAGAAATCCGTGAGTCTGTCGCCATTGATTTATTAGCAAACTTACTTCAAGTATCCCCTACCCGCTTCGAATTCATTGTATTAGATGTACTACATAAACTGGGATATGGTAGCCATCGTGATGATTTACAACGTGTTGGCGGTACAGGCGACGGAGGGATTGATGGGATCATTTCGTTAGATAAGCTAGGATTAGAGCGAATTTATGTACAAGCAAAACGCTGGCAAGGTACAGTCGGACGCCCTGATTTGCAAGCATTCTATGGCGCTCTTGCGGGGCAAAAAGCCAAACGTGGCATTTTTATTACTACCTCTGGCTATACCGCTCATGCAATTGATTTTGCTAAGTCAGTTGAAGGGCTAGTACTTATTGATGGTAACCGCTTAGTTAACCTAATGATGGATAATGAGATTGGTGTTAGCTCCCAAACTATTAAGTTACCGAAGTTGGATATGGATTATTTTGAGTAGAGATATTAAGCATGTAAAATTTACTGCTAACCTTATTCAAGAATAACAACTAAATTACAATGGATAGCGTCTAACCTTATGTTTCATTACAGGTTTGCAGACTTTGCTATTCCAATGGTGTTTAATATATAAATACCCCAATTTCGATATCTGCTTTGCCTCATTTAAGCGCATAGCATAATCACAGATGAATAATAATCAGAGTAGAATATGAATAAACAACAATTGGCTGCGAAAATTTGGGAATCGGCCAACCAGATGCGTTCTAAAATTGAAGCTAACGAATACAAAGATTACATACTCGGCTTTATCTTTTACAAGTATCTAAGCGATCAGCTAGTACAGTTTGTCACCAAAGAGGGAATGAGCGCTAAAGATATCGAAGCACTCGATGAAAAAGATGCAGAAACAGTTGAATATATACAAAGCAATCTAGGCTACTTTATCGCCTACAATAACCTGTTTTCCACATGGATTGACCCAGCATCCGAATTTAATGAATCTAACGTGCGCGATGCACTCTCTGCCTTTAGCCGTCTGATTTCACCAACCTACAAAAAGCTGTTTGAGGGTATTTTTACTACCTTAGAAACCGGTTTAAGTAAGCTAGGAGAAAGTGCGGGCAAACGTACCAAAGCCATCAGTGATTTACTGCACTTGATCAAAAGTATCCCCATGAATAGTAATCAGGGATATGACGTACTGGGGTATATTTACGAATACCTAATTGAAAAATTTGCCGCCAATGCAGGTAAAAAAGCGGGGGAGTTTTATACGCCCCACGAAGTCTCTGTGCTGATGTCGAATATTATCGCTCACGAGTTAAAACACAAAGATACCATTGAGATTTATGACCCGACTTCCGGCTCGGGTTCATTGCTAATCAATATCGGTGAAGCGGTCGAAAAATATGCTAAAAGCAAAGACAGCATCACCTATTACGCCCAAGAGTTAAAAGCTAATACCTACAACTTAACCCGTATGAACCTTATCATGCGCGGTATTAAAGCCAGCAACATTAAAACCCGGAATGGCGATACCTTAGAAGATGATTGGCCGTATTTTGATGAAAACGACCCGCAAGGTTCATACCAAATGTTGCATGTCGATGCGGTAGTTTCCAACCCGCCTTACTCACAAGTCTGGGACCCAAGCTTTAAAGACAACGACCCACGCTATTCTCGTTTCGGTCTAGCCCCGAAAACCAAAGCTGATTTTGCATTTCTACTTCATGATCTATACCACCTAAAACCCGACGGTATAATGGCTATTGTACTGCCCCATGGAGTATTATTCCGTGGTGGTGAAGAAGGTGAAATTCGTAAACAACTGATTGAGCAAAATCACATTGACACCATTATTGGCTTACCGGCCAATATCTTTTTTGGCACGGGTATTCCTACGGTGATTTTAGTACTCAAGCAAAAACGCCAAAACACCGATGTATTGGTAGTCGATGCTTCTAAGCATTTTCTAAAAGAAGGCAAAAACAATAAACTGCAAGCCAGTGACATCAAGCGCATTACTGATGCAGTGATTAACCGCGAAAATATCGATAAATTTTCGAAACTGGTGAGCAAGCAAACCTTGTGCGACAACGGGTATAACCTCAATATACCGCGCTATGTGGATTCATCTGACGCGCCACAAAACTGGGATTTACACGCCACCATGCTTGGTGGCATCCCTAACAGCGAAATTGCAGAGCTACACCATTATTGGCAAGCTTTCCCGCAACTGCATGATACGCTGTTTACCCCAAAATCTGCCGCTTACAGTAAGCTTGCTATTGCCAAGCAAGATGTCAACGCCAGCATTAGTGGGCACCCTCAAGTGTTAGCATTTATCAATACCTATCACCAAGCCTTTAATGGCTTCGATGACCATCTCAGCACCCAGTTAATCCAAAACTGGGAAACCTTACAGCGCAACCAGCAAGAGGCTGCATTAACTGTCGAGTTATTTACCCGCTTAGCCCCTATTGCCTTAATTGACAAATACCAAGCCTACCAACTTCTAAACAACCAGTGGCAAATTATCAGCACCGATTTAGAAATGATGCAAACCGAGGGCTTCGCTGCTACCAAACAAGTGGATCCTAACTTGGTTATTAAGAAGAAAAACGGCCAAGATACCGAGGTGCAAGAGGGTTGGAAAGGCCATATACTGCCGTTTGATTTAGTGCAAAAAACGTATTTAAGTGATGACTTGGCCGCATTAGAAAAACAAGAAAAGCGACTAGCTGAAATCGCCAGCACGCTGGAAGAAATTTTCGAGTCCCTCAGCGAAGAAGATAAAGAGCAAGAGACAGTAAAAGAAAACAAAGACGGTTTTGCTAATGCCGAAGTCGGTAAAGCCGCCAAAGTTTTCTTAAAAGAGCAAAAAGATTCCAAAACTAAATTTGCCGAAGACAGCTATGAGGCAAAAATTATTTGCGCGAATAAACTTATCGACGAAGAAAAAGCCCTGAAAAAAACCGTCAAAGACGCCACTACCGCGCTGCACTCTGAAACCAAAAAAACCATAGAATCCTTAACTGATGAGCAAGTGAACAACCTACTGCGCCTAAAATGGATTACACCATTAAGCACAGAACTTGCCACCATGCCAAATACAGTGATTACCCAGCTGACGGCTCAAGTACAAGCCCTTGCCGATAAATACGCTGTGACCTATTCGCAAGTCGCCAATGACATCAAAACTACCGAGCAGGAACTAGCAGAGATGATGGACGAGCTCACTGGTAATGAGTTTGATATGCAGGGCTTGGCTGAACTCACCCGTTTGTTGAAAGGTGAATAAGATGAGTGTGAATAACAAAGTGCCGGAGATTCGGTTTAAGGGTTTTAGTGAAGAGTGGATTGAAAATAACGTGGGGCAGTTGTGTGATTTTATAGTCCCAGGAAGAACCAAACCTCAAATATTTGATGGTGATATTCCATGGGTTACAACACCAGATATAACATCCAACAGTGTCTCAAAGTCGAAAATTGGTTTGGCAATATCTATGGATGAAGCTAAGCGTATAGGCTCTAAAATAGTCCCAAAAAATTCAATAATAATTTCTTGTGTCGGAGATTTAGGTCTTGTCGCGAAAGTTGATAATGAGCTAATAATTAATCAGCAACTACATGCATTTACACCAAAAGAAAATATCAGTGAATGGTTCTTATTGTATGAACTACTTACAAGAAAAAAACACATGGAAAATGTTGCGACAAAAACATCTGTTCCGTATATGAATAAGGATAATTGCAATTCTATTCCTATCATTTTTCCCTATTTTGAAGAACAAATCCAAGTCGGTAACTTTTTCCAAAAGCTTGACAACCTAATCAACCAGCACCAACAAAAGTATGACAAGCTCAGCAATATTAAAAAAGCCATGCTGGAAAAGATGTTCCCTAAACAAGGCGAAACCGTGCCAGAAATTCGTTTTAAAGGGTTTAATGGTGAGTGGAAAGAAATTGAGTTAGGTGATGAAGTCACTTTTATTAATGGGCGAGCTTACAGCCAAGAAGAACTCAAAGATAAAGGTAAATACACAGTTTTAAGAGTTGGTAATTTTTATACCAACTTATCGTGGTACTACTCAGATATGGAACTTGGTGATAAATATTATGCTGATTATGGAGACTTACTTTATACGTGGTCTGCAAGTTTTGGCCCTCATATCTGGAACGGAGGTAAAGTCATTTATCATTACCATATTTGGAAGTTGGAGCTTTCTGAAAATATCGAGAAGTTGTTTCTATTACACCTTCTTGATTATGACAGGGCAAAAATATTATCAGGCTCTAATGGTTCTACAATGATCCACATAACTAAGTCAGCTATGGAAGCTAAAAAAGTATTTATTCCAAAAAAAGACGAACAAGCCGCAATTGGTAACTATTTCCAAAAACTCGACACGCTGATAAACCAGCACCAGCAGCAAATCACCAAACTCAATAACATCAAGCAGGCCTGCTTGAGCAAAATGTTTGTCTAGGGAGTAAGCATGACCACCTTTAAAACTGAAGCACAATTTGAGCAGGCATTTATTGAGGTACTCATCCAAAAGGGTTGGGAGCCGCAGATCCTCAAAAACAAAACGGAAGCGGAATTACTGCAAAATTGGGCGAACATTTTATTTGAAAACAACCGCCAGCAAGACCGTTTAAATGATGTGCCGTTAACCGATACCGAAATGCAGCAAATTATTGAGCAAATTAAAGAACTGAAAACACCACTCAAACTCAACGGATTAATTAACGGTAAAACTGTCTCCATTAAACGAGATAACCCAGCTGATACCTTACATCTAGGCAAAGAAATCAGCTTAAAAATATACGACCGCCAAGAAATAGCCGCTGGCCAAAGCCGCTACCAAATTGCTCAACAACCTAAATTTGAACGCAGCAGCCCCTTACGTAATGACCGACGTGGGGATGTGCTATTACTGATTAACGGTATGCCGGTGATCCATGTCGAACTAAAACGCAGCGGTATCCCCGTTAGCCAAGCCGTCAACCAAATTGAAAAGTACAGCGCAGAAGGCATCTTTAGCGGGTTATTTTCACTGATCCAAGTTTTTGTGGCGATGGAGCCAAACGAAACCAAATACTTTGCTAACCCAGGGTTAGACGGCAAGTTTAACCCTGACTATCAATTTAATTGGGCTGATTTTAATAACGAGCCTATGAATAATTGGAAAGATATTGCTTCTACCTTGCTTTCTATCCCGATGGCGCACCAGTTAATTGGTTTTTATACCGTTGCTGACGATACCGACGGCATACTCAAAGTGATGCGCAGCTACCAGTATTACGCTGCCAATGCGATATCCGACAAAGTGGCTAAAACTAATTGGCAGCAATTAGGTAGTGCCACCAACAACCCCGATCGCCTCGGCGGCTATGTTTGGCATACCACGGGTTCAGGGAAAACCATGACTAGCTTTAAATCGGCTCAGTTGATTGCCCAATCCAAAGATGCCGATAAAGTCATTTTTTTAATGGACAGAATTGAGCTGGGTACCCAATCACTTTCAGAATATCGTAACTTTGCTGGTGATGGGGAAGACGTACAAGCCACTGAAAATACTCACGTACTGATCACCAAATTAAAAAGTACCGCCCCAGCCGACACCTTAATTGTTAGCTCTATTCAAAAAATGAGTAATATTTTTGAGGAAGTTAACGATGAAGGCACCGCCACAAACTCAGCAGATATTGAAAAAATACGCTCCAAACGCTTGGTGTTTATTATCGATGAAGCGCACCGTTCGACGATGAGTGGCGGTAAAGAAAACAAAGAAGGCATGTTGGTCAGAATTAAAAAAACATTCCCCAAGGCACTCTTTTTTGGTTTTACTGGCACGCCGATTCATGATGAAAATCAAGTCAATAGCAATACTACCGCCGATGTGTTTGGCAACGAACTACACCGCTATAGCATTGCTGATGGCATACGCGATGGCAACGTACTGGGCTTTGACCCTTATAAAGTTCCGACTTTTAAAGACAGTGACTTAAAAAAATCGGTCGCCTTAGAACAAGCCAAGGCTGACTCCGTGCAAGATGCCATGGATGACCCCGCAAAAAAGAAAAAATTTAACAACTTTATGAATGAAGTCCCGATGGTGGGTTATAAAGACGCCACGGGAAAATACCATAAAGGCATCGAAGACTATGTGCCTAAAAGTCAATATTTAACGGACTCCCACCAAGAACAAGTTGTGAATGACATCTTAGATAAATGGGATGTACTCAGCCAAGGCAATAAGTTCCACGCTATTTTAGCTACCAACAGCATTGCTGAAGCTATTGATTATTACCGCCGTTTAAAGGCAGCTAAGCCCGAACTTAAAATATCTGCTTTATTTGATCCGCATATTGATAACGACGGCTGTGGTGACCGAGGCCCCACTTTTAAAGGCGATGGTCTAGAAGAAATTATGGCCGATTACAATGCGCGATATGGTCACGATTTTGATTTTGCCCGTCACGCCGCCTTTAAAAAAGATTTAGCGGCACGCCTTGCTCATAAAAAACCCTATGAACGCATTCACACCGAGCCTTCAAAACAATTGGATTTACTGATTGTGGTCGATCAAATGCTTACTGGCTTTGACTCGAAATGGCTCAATACCTTGTATTTAGATAAAGTCATTAAATACCAAAATATTATTCAAGCTTTCTCGCGTACCAACCGCTTGTTTGGACCTGATAAACCTCATGGCATCATCCGTTATTACCGCTACCCACACACCATGGAACAGCATATTAACGATGCAGTAGAACTCTATTCTGGCAACAAACCTATTGGCCTATTCGTTGATAAATTAGAAAGCAACCTTGAAGCCATGAATGCACTTATGACTGATATTAGCGAGTTGTTCGTGAATGCTGGCGTCGCCGACTTTGAAAAGCTACCCGATGACATCGAAGCCTGTGGCAAATTTGCAAAATTGTTTAATGCATTTAATCAGCATTTCGAAGCTGCCAAAGTACAAGGTATGAGTTGGGAGCAGTCCGTCTACTCTTCTACAGAAGATAATACCGGATATGAGGTGACGCTAGATATTAACGAGCAAACCTATTTGAGCCTAGCTCTGCGTTATAAAGAATTAGTAGGCAAAGGTGAAAGCGTTGGTGCAAGTGGCGGCGATGTCCCTTTTGATATCAGTGGTTATTTAACAGAAATAGATACGGGTAAAATAGATGCCGACTATATGAACAGCCGCTTTGATAAATATTTAAAAGAACTCAAAGTACACCAAGACTCAGCCAATCTTGAGGTCACTTTAAATGAACTTCATAAGTCGTTTGCATCACTCACACAAAGTGAACAAAAATACGCCAAACTATTCTTACATGATTTACAACGGGGCGATGCAAAATTGATAGAAGGCCATACATTTAGAGACTACATCAATACTTACAAAGATAACGCTGAAAATGCATTACTAAACACGGTTGTCGATGCACTTGGTTTAGATAAAGGACTACTTATTGCATTAATGTCTGATAACGTAAGCGAGAAAAATCTCAACAATTTTGGGCGTTTCGATGCATTAAAGGACACTATAAATAAAGAAAAAGCCAAGACTTATTTTGAAAAACTAGACGGTGTAACTATCGCTCCATTTAAGCTGAATATGCGTATTGACCAATATTTGAAACAATTTATTTTTGCACCAGCAGATGAGTTTTAAATATATTGAGATGTTCTAATTAGCTTACGGTTCAGTCGACAATCATGCAAAAGCCATTCATCATAAGAACAGTGGCTTTTAATTATCGTGATCATGGCAATTCTACTCCCCTTTAATTGAGACACACCAACTACAGCTTAGCTACTCTCAAAATATCCGTGCATCTATCATCATTAATAATTACTGAGGTTTTCACAAATCAAAAATAATGAAAAAAACCAACAACTCACAAATTCCAGGCATAAAAAAAGACGCCCTAAGCGTCTAATTTTGGTGCCGAAGGCCGGACTCGAACCGGCACACCCGAAGGCGGTTGATTTTGAATCAACTGCGTCTACCAATTCCGCCACTCCGGCACGAAGTGATGTGTTTTTTGGAAAACGCTGTCATTATACTTGCCTGATGACGACTAGCAACAGTTATCTTGAAGAATCAGAGCGTTCGATTAAAAAAAAAGCATATCCACAATCATCGCTGCCACTATTTTCTCAATAAAATACAAAATCCCCTGTTATGTTCAGCAGCCTTTGCATATCTATGCTAATTTTCCTATAACTATTTTAATCGCCTTCCCCCTTGGGTGACTGGCGGCTCGCGGTTATTTTTGTTAGTTTATCCGCTTTCTTATCTGAAATTAAAAAGGCACTAAATATGGGTTTTGTCGGATGGATCGCCACAGGTGTGGTTATTGGCATCTTAATTGGTGTCATTATGAAAATATTCTCAAAGAAAAAATAATTTTTGGCTGGAAAGCCCTTTATAAACAACCATATCGGCTGGCTTCTAATATGAAGAAATCGTTTTTAAAAATTTTGTCGGTAACCGCACTTTCCGCGGCTTTAATGGCATGTTCGTCAACGACAGATAGACAACCTCAAAACTCACAAAGTGGAATGCTAGCTAGCAACTCCGAGTGGCAAATCTTTGAAGGTGATAAAAGGACTTATGAACGCGTCGCAAAAATTGTCGATATGTATGCCAATCGAATTTATAAAGAAAGTGATGCACGGGGAATGGCCATTATTGTTATCGATAATAACCAAACCTTATCCCGTTACTATGGGGAAACCGCGCCGGGTAATGGCCAAAAACCGGGGCCGAACTCGTTAATTCGTATCGCATCGGTGAGCAAATTAATGACGAGCGAAATCTTGATTAAGTTGGAACAAGATAAGAAATTAGCCATCACCGATACACTTCAGCAATATAGCTATAATGGCGTTAAAGTCCCCGATAATAATAGTGGTCAAGCTATCCGCCTATATCATTTAGCGAGTCATACCAGTGGGTTACCTCGCGAACAACCGGGAGGAAAATGGGGGCGCCCCGTCTTTATTTGGCCAACCCAAGACAACCGCTGGGCATGGCTGAAAACCGGCAAGCTGGATGCGACTCCAGGTACTGAAGCCGCTTACTCTAACTTAGCTTACGACCTACTGGCTGATGCGATGGTGAAAGCCACGGGGCAGTCATATCCCCAGTTGTTCAGCAAGTATGTCACGTCTCCGGCTAAAATGACCGAGACCACCTACACACCGAGTAAAGCCCAATGTGCTCGCTTGATGGAAGGCACTAAACCAAGCCCATGCCATAATACTCTTGCAGCTGCAGGAAGTGGCGGCGTCTATTCCACACCAGCGGATATGCAAAAATGGATGCAACAATTTTTATCTACGGATAATAATCTGCGCAAAGCTACCGCTGCCCGTGAGCAAGGGATCTTTTTCCCACGTGAAAAATTGTTAGACGTCAAAGGGATGGATGTGGCTGGCTATGCCGATGGAATCGGACTTGGCTGGGTGTATATGAAACCGAAAAATGGCATTCCGGGGATCTACCAAAAAACCGGTGGCGGCGGCGGATTTAATACCTATATGGCGATGATCCCACAACAAAATATCGCGGTGTTTGTGGTGATGACTCGTAAAGAAAGCAGTAAATTTAGTAAGTTAACTGCCGGTGTTAATGATATGGTCGCTTCGTTATCCTCTAATCATGCGTATGGAAAAAATTGAAAGGGTACCGCCGACGCGATTAACGCACTGGCGAACTATACTCCGACAATAAAAACAGGATTCATACACTTAGTAACGCTGTTTGTGACCGTTTCAGCTTAAGCTGAACGTATACAAACAAAAAAGCCATTGTGCTTTCACACAATGGCTTTCTTTATTCCTGAGATTAAACTTTTATTTGCGCTTAACCAGCAAGAAGATACTCACACCAAGGAATAATACGCTCGGCAATGCGGCTGCAATGACTGGCGGGATGGAATACACTAAACTCCAATTACCAAACCCTTGGTTTAGGATATAGAACAAGAATCCGCCTACAATCCCAGAAACCACACGAACCCCCATAGGTACTGTGCGCAATGGGCCAAAGATAAAGGAAACCGCCATCAGCATCATGACTGCCGCAGACAGTGGTGCCAAGATTTTTTGCCACATACTCAGTTGGTATACGGAGGCCAGCTGTCCGCTCTCTTTCAAATACGTAATGTATTGATAAAGCCCACGAATAGACAGTGAATCTGCATGCAATGAAACAATACCGAGTTTCTCTGGCGTCAGATTAGTTTGCCACTCATAAGTTAAACGCTGAGAACCGGTAATTTTTTGCTGACTACTTAAAATCGATTCGTCAACTTGGGATAACACCCACAGCTTTTTGTTCGCATCATAGGTACCCCGAGCAGCAAACATAACTGATTTTAATTTACGTTGATCATCAAAGCGGTAGATTGAAACATCTTGAATATTGTTCGCGTCTTTAATGCTCTGAATGTAGATAAAATCATGTGCATCTTTCGCCCACATACCGGAATCAGTCGCAACTAACGAGTTACCAACAATTTTTTCAGCGCGGTAATTTCGCGCCCATTGGTCGCCGGCTGGTGCAACCCATTCACCGATAAGCATCGCAACAATCACTAACGGAATTGCCGTTTTCATCACGGACATGGCAATTTGCAAACGGGTAAATCCTGAAGCTTGCATTACCACCAGTTCACTACGGGATGCGAGCGCTCCTAGCCCCAACAAAGAGCCAAGTAATGCCGCCATTGGGAAAAAGATATCAATATCCTTTGGCACTGTTAGTAAGGTGAAAACTCCCGCACTCATTGCGGTGTAGTCACCATCCCCGACCTTGCGAAGCTGCTCAACAAACTTGATGATCCCTGACAAAGAAACCAGCAAAAATAGCGCCATTAAAATCGAATTGAGGATAGTTCGACCAATATACCTATCTAAAACACCAAACATTAGGCAATCCCTCTCGTCAATTTAGCTCGCACTCGACGCATGGGTACTGTGTCCCAGATATTCAGCACAATGGCTAGCGCCAAATAGCCGAGGTTGACCGCCCACATAGCATATTTAGGGTCGATATCGCCCTTATCGGCACTATTTCGTAACGTACTTTGTAATAAGAAGAAAATGAGATATAGCAACATGGCTGGGATCATGCTCAATACACGCCCTTGACGCGGGTTCACTTCACTGAGAGGAACCACCATCAACGCCATCACCACAACTGAGAACACAATCGTTAAACGCCAATGGAATTCCGCGTTTATCTCTGGATCATTACCATTCCAGAGCTGCATCATGGTTTTTTGTTCCACTTTATCTGTGCGCACTTCCGTGGTTCGATGATCGACGACGGCTTGGTAATTCATGAAATCAGTAATACGGAAGTCCCGCAGCAGCGCAGTACCTTCATAACGTGTTCCCTGATCTAGAACGACAACTTGGCGACCATTGGCATCTTCTTTCATGTAGCCACTATCGGCGACCACTACCGATGGACGCTGCTCATTCGCTGTGCGTAATTGAGCCAAAAATACATTTTTAAAATCGTTGCCTTTCACTTCGCCGATATACAACACAAAGTTGTTATCTTTAGTGGTTTTAAATTGCCCTTCCACCATCGCAGCCAATCCTGGATTGGCTTTCGCATCACCTAATACTTGCTCTTTGTATTGGGACGACCACGGTAACATCCACGTAATGTTGGCGATAGCAACCAATGCGGTTAATACAGCGAGTACCAATGCCGCTTTGACGAGGACATTTTTGCCGAGACCACAAGCATGCATCACGGTAATTTCACTTTCAGTGTACAGCTTGCTGTAAGTCATCAGTAGCCCAAGAAATAGGCTCAACGGCAGGATGAGCTGCGCCATTTCAGGCACACCCAATCCCAACAAAGGGAGGACTAAATTTGAAGGAATATTTCCCTGAACAGCAGCACCTAAAATGTCGATGGACATCTGACTAAAAAAGATCAGCAATAGGACAAAAAGTATCGCTAACTGACTTTTCAGGGTTTCCCGTACCAAATATCGAATAATGATCACGCTTATTACGCCTGTGAAAACTTGTCTTTTGGGAAGAAAATGGCTAAGTTCGTTCTATGACAGCCATTTACTAACATATACTCTGGTTTATTGTTTGGCTAGAATGATATAAAAGCATTATCTATACTGATTACAATATCAGAACATGCTTAATATAAGCGAACTAGATATTCGCTCAGTTTAACACAAAGAGTTCATTCTCTATGAGCCAGATCATGCGAAAAGCTAATTTTAGCCGGAGCATCGACCTTTGTCTTTAAGATTCAGGAGAACGCATGGAGTTTAGTGTAAAAAGTGGTAGCCCGGAAAAACAACGCAGTGCATGCATTGTTGTCGGAGTCTTTGAACCACGCCGTCTGTCCCCAATTGCTGAACAGTTGGACAAAATCAGTGACGGATATATCAGCGCCCTGCTGCGCCGCGGAGAACTTGAAGGTAAAGTAGGACAGTCCCTGCTACTCCATCATGTACCGAATGTTCTTTCTGAACGCATCTTACTCATCGGCTGCGGTAAAGAACGTGAGCTGGATGAGCGTCAATTTAAACAAATCATTCAGAAAACCATCAGTACTCTGAATGAAACTGGCTCAATGGAAGCCGTTTGTTTCTTGACTGAGCTGCATGTTAAAGGTCGCAATAACTACTGGAAAGTTCGTCAAGCTGTTGAGACAGCAAAAGAATCTTTATATGTCTTTGACCAACTGAAAAGTAACAAAACCGAACACCGTCGCCCACTGCGTAAATTGGTCTTTAATGTACCAACACGCCGTGAACTGACTAGCGGTGAGCGTGCGATTGCCCACGGTCTCGCTATTGCTTCTGGCGTAAAAGCGGCTAAAGATTTGGGTAATATGCCACCTAATATCTGTAATGCAGGCTATTTAGCGTCCCAAGCTCGCCAATTAGCCGATTTCCCAGATAGCCGACTCACCACCCGTGTCATTGGTGAAGAGCAAATGAAAGAGCTGGGAATGAACGCTTACTTAGCGGTTGGTCAAGGTTCTCAAAACGAATCTCTGATGTCTATCATGGAATACAAAGGCAACCCAGATCCAGAATCCAAGCCAATTGTGCTGGTCGGGAAAGGGTTAACTTTCGATTCCGGTGGTATTTCAATCAAACCTGCTGATGGCATGGATGAGATGAAATATGACATGTGTGGCGCGGCAACCGTGTATGGTGTGATGCGTTTTATCACTGAATTACAGCTGCCAATTAATGTGGTGGGTGTATTAGCTGGCTGTGAAAACATGCCGGGTGGGCACGCTTATCGCCCTGGTGATATCCTCACTACCATGTCAGGACAAACCGTTGAAGTACTTAATACTGATGCGGAAGGTCGTTTAGTTCTGTGTGATGCGCTAACTTATGTGGAGCGTTTTGAACCAGAGCTGGTCATTGACATTGCCACCTTAACAGGCGCATGTGTGATTGCATTAGGTAGTCATTACACTGGGTTGATGTCAAACCATAACCCATTGGCCCATGAGTTATTAAATGCTTCTGAGCAAGCGGGTGACCGCGCATGGCGTTTACCACTGGCTGATGAGTATTTTGACCAAATCACGCCTAATTTTGCTGATTTAGCCAATACGGGTGGCCGCCCAGCGGGTGCAATTACCGCAGGCTGCTTCCTTTCTCGCTTTGCGACGAAATATAACTGGGCACACCTTGATATCGCAGGAACAGCTTGGCGTTCTGGTGCAGCAAAAGGTGCAACAGGCCGTCCAGTTTCTATGCTAGCGCAGTTCTTATTGAACCGTGCTGGTTTAAATGGCGACGAGTAATTTCGATTACGATTGAATAATCGCTATTGCGTAAGTTGTTATTATAATATCCCGATGAGCACACTCTGCGATTCGGGATATTGTTTTTAAGCAACAAGCAGTTAGGTATCACTCACCACTCCATTTTGAGGCTGTAGTAAAAACGAGTATAATTCAGCGCAGATTTAATGTTGCTTTAGGCCAGCGAAAGAACACAACCAACACCCCTGCAAATTGAAGTATGACAATTTACGGTTATACCCTAAATAATTCAGTTTGTAGGTAGGCGGCAAGTAATTGAGACCTTGGGAGCATACATAAGTATGTGACCGAGGCGAAAGAGCGTAGCCAACACCCCTGCAAATTGAAGTATGACGGGTATATGAAAAAAGGTACATTTTACCAACTACAACAGCCCTCCCCACACGCTGAATATGAAGCCCACGAATGGCTGGCTTGTGAGCTTGCGGCACAAATGTGGCGTAATGGGAAGCGAGTTTTAATTGCGTGCGAAACTCAGCAACAAGCTGAAAAAATTGATGAGGCGCTTTGGCAGCGGGATCCTCATCAATTTGTACCCCACAATTTGGCGGGGGAAGGTCCCCGTTATGGGGCGCCGATTGAAATTTGTTGGCCGAATAAAAGAGGCAATACGCCTCGAGATATCCTAATTAATTTACAAAGCCAGTTCGCAGATTTTGCAACAGCTTTCCATGAAGTGGTAGACTTCGTGCCTATCGATGAAACTTTAAAACAGTTGGCGCGTGAGCGGTATAAAATTTACCGTAGCGTCGGCTTCAATTTGACTATGGCGACGCCGCCAGCTTACTGAATACAAAGATAAAATGGAAAAGAAACCAGAGAACGCAATGATCGAGCCATCCCTCGACAAAACTTATAACCCAGCGGAAATCGAACAGTCCCTGTATACCCATTGGGAAAAAAGTGGCTATTTCCGCCCAAACGGTGATACCTCACAAGAGAGTTTCTGCGTCGTGATCCCACCACCGAACGTCACCGGTAGCCTGCACATGGGTCACGCATTCCAACAAACCATTATGGATACCATGATCCGTTACCAGCGTATGCAAGGGAAAAATACCCTGTGGCAAACCGGTACCGACCATGCGGGTATCGCAACACAAATGGTAGTTGAGCGTAAAATTGCTGCGGAAGAAGGCAAAAATCGCCATGACTATGGCCGTGATGCGTTCATCGACAAAATCTGGGAATGGAAAGCCGAATCTGGCGGTACTATCTCTCAACAAATGCGCCGTTTAGGCGATTCCGTTGATTGGGAGCGCGAGCGTTTTACGATGGACGAAGGTCTGTCTAAAGCGGTAAAAGAAGCGTTCGTTCGCATGTACAAAGAAAACTTAATTTATCGTGGTAAGCGTCTAGTTAACTGGGATCCTAAACTTCACACCGCAATTTCCGATCTGGAAGTTGAAAACCGAGAAGTTAAAGGTTCCATGTGGCACCTGCGCTACCCACTGGCTGATGGCGCAAAAACCGCTGAAGGCAAAGATTATTTAGTGGTCGCGACGACTCGTCCAGAAACCATGTTGGGCGATACCGGTGTTGCTGTTAACCCTGAAGATCCACGCTATAAAGATTTAATTGGTAAAGAAATTATTCTGCCAATCGTCAACCGCCGCATCCCAATTGTGGGCGACGAGCACGCTGACATGGAAAAAGGCACCGGTTGTGTAAAAATCACACCTGCGCACGATTTCAACGACTATGAAGTGGGTAAACGTCACCAACTGACCATGATCAACATGATGGATCTGGACGGTAATGTACGTAATGAAGCGGAAGTTTTCGACACTAACGGCAATCCGTGCACCGCATACAGCTGTGAAATCCCTGAAGCCTATCGTGGTATGGAGCGCTTTGCTGCACGTAAAGCCATCGTTGCTGAATTTGAGCAATTAGGCTTACTGGTCGAAGTCAAACCTCATGATTTAACCGTGCCTTACGGTGATCGTGGTGGCGTGGTTATCGAGCCAATGCTGACTGACCAGTGGTACGTGCGTACCGCACCTTTAGCGAAAGACGCTATCAAAGCCGTTGAAGATGGCCGTATCCAATTCGTTCCACGCCAATACGAAAACATGTATTTCTCTTGGATGCGTGATATCCAAGACTGGTGTATTTCTCGTCAATTATGGTGGGGTCACCGCATCCCAGCTTGGTATGACGAAAAAGGCAATGTTTACGTTGGTCGTGATGAAGACGAAGTTCGCCGCGAAAATAACCTGAGCGCGGATGTTGCTCTGCGCCAAGATGACGACGTTCTCGATACATGGTTCTCTTCCGGTCTATGGACATTTTCAACCTTAGGCTGGCCAGACAATACCGAAGCCCTGAAAACTTTCCATCCAACGGATGTATTAGTCAGCGGGTTCGATATCATTTTCTTCTGGATTGCCCGTATGATCATGATGACCATGCATTTCATCAAAGATGAAAACGGCGAGCCACAAGTTCCGTTTAAAACCGTGTATATGACCGGCCTTATCCGCGATGAAGAAGGCCAGAAAATGTCTAAATCCAAAGGGAACGTTATCGACCCATTGGATATGATTGACGGTATCTCTTTAGAAGCCTTACTGGAAAAACGTACTGGTAACATGATGCAGCCACAACTGGCTGAGAAAATTGCTAAACGTACTCGTAAAGAGTATCCAGACGGTATCGAAGCACACGGTACTGACGCCCTGCGCTTTACTTTAGCCGCGCTGGCATCAACCGGTCGTGACATTAACTGGGATATGAAACGTCTGTCCGGCTACCGCAATTTCTGTAATAAATTATGGAATGCGAGCCGCTTTGTTCTGATGAACACCGAAGGTCAAGATTGCGGTCAAAATGGCGGCGAAATGAGCTTCTCTCTGGCTGATCGCTGGATCATGGCACAATTCAACCATACCGTAAAAGTGTACCGTGAAGCATTGGACTCCCATCGTTACGATATCGCTGCTGGTATTCTGTATGATTTCACTTGGAATGAATTCTGTGACTGGTATTTAGAGCTGTCAAAACCTGCAGTTCATAAAGGTAACGAAGCCCAAGTTCGTGCGGCACGTTTCACCCTGATTGAAGTGCTGGAAGGCTTACTGCGTTTGGCTCATCCAATCATTCCATTTATCACCGAGACCATCTGGCAGCGTGTGAAAGTGGTGAAAGGGATTGATGCGGACACTATTATGCTGCAACCATTCCCAGAGTTTGATGCAGCGAAAGTCGATGAGCTGGCACTGAGCGATTTAGAGTGGATCAAAGAAACCATCATCGCAGTACGTAATATTCGTGCAGAAATGAATATCGCACCGGGTAAACCGCTGGATGTGATGCTGCGTGGCGCGTCTGCCGATGCGGCTCGTCGCGTGGCAGAAAACGAAAACTTTATCCGTTCTATGGCACGTTTAGCGAGTATCCGCGTTCTGGCTGAAGGTGAAG
Source organism: Providencia sp. PROV210 (assembly GCF_028479445.1). Taxonomy (NCBI): domain Bacteria; kingdom Pseudomonadati; phylum Pseudomonadota; class Gammaproteobacteria; order Enterobacterales; family Morganellaceae; genus Providencia; species Providencia sp. PROV210. The sequence continues at coordinate 97,337 of NZ_JAMPNQ010000014.1, read as the reverse complement.
AAGCGCCTGTCTCTGTGACCAAATTGGTTGCTGGTGCTGAAGTGCTGATCCCAATGGCGGGTCTGGTTGATAAAGATGCTGAGCTAGCTCGTTTAGATAAAGAGCTGGAAAAAGTGATAAAAGAGATTGATACCATCGAAAGCAAATTAGCAAACGAAGGCTTTGTCAGCCGTGCTCCTGCTGCCGTGGTTGAGAAAGAACGTGAGCGTTTAGCGGAAAATATTGAAGCGAAAGCCAAAATTGAAGCGCAAAAAGTCACCATTGCTTCTCTGTAATTAGTCAGTTTTATCTCTCGAGCCCTAGCGCATTATTGATGCGTTAGGGCTTTTTTGTATTCGGACATTGAAAACTTTCAAACAGTACTCAATATCATAATCATTGCAGCTAACAATATTGCGATACGAAACATAATGAATATAAATAAAAAAGAGATGTCTCTATGACAACAAACACAACACCACCTGTTCAAGTTCGCCCTATTGAAGCCAAAGATAATTCAGGAATTGCCGCGGTGATCCGCGAAGTTTCCGCCGAACACGGTCTGACCGCAGATAAAGGCTACGCAGTTGCCGACCCGATTTTAGATACGTTGTTTGAGGTTTATAACCAACCCCGCAGCGCGTATTGGGTCGTGGAAATGGAAGGTAAAATCGTTGGCGGCGGCGGTATCTCACAACTTGCAGGTGGCGATAACCAAACGGCTGAGCTCCAGAAAATGTATCTTTCGTCCGTATTACGCGGCAAAGGGCTGGCAAAAAAAATCGTATTGATGTCGCTGGAATTTGCTAAACAGCAAGGCTATACCCGCTGCTATCTAGAAACCACCAAAGAGCTACAAGCGGCAATTAAGCTATATGAAAAATTAGGCTTTGAATTTATCGATGAGCCATTGGGTAATACGGGCCATAGCGATTGCGAAATACGCATGCTGAAAATACTTTAATTCCCAAAAAGCAAAAAGGATAGCCTTGGCTATCCTTTTTTCGTTTGATGCATACACATCAATTAGTGAACGCGTTTCTCAGACTCATCATCTCCGTCTTCGTCATCGCCTTCATCATCACCATACTCATCGTCTTGCGCATCTGGATCTTCAAAATAGGTGCCCCAACCATCGTAGTTCACACCCATTTTTTCAGCCAGCTTCATCAGCTGTTCAACTTGTGCATCAATCAGCTCAGCATTTAATGCGCTTTCACTGATAACGTCACAACACAGCAGAGTTTCACCAGTTTCAATTTCCAGCTCTTCTGCATCAGTGACTTCATAGCCCAGCTTAAATGCTTCAACCGCTGCTTTTTCTAACAGCTCAAATTTTTCTGCAGAGAAGTGATGTTCAATCGCATACAGTGCATCAGGATCACTACCATCTTCCAGTAATTCTTCAATAATCAGGCGAGTCTCTTCATACTGCGCATCAACTTCAGCTTTATCTACCATCTCCACACCCCTTATTCCACGGTCTCTAATCTGTGTGCCATTCTCCCATAGGGTTGCAAGTGAAACCATACCTAACGAAATAATTTCTTTTACCAAAGGGGTTGATTTTGAATTTTTATGAATATAAATTGAATATTAATTCAATCATAAAAGGCTATTATTCATGAACCCCCTACATGGTAAGCATTTTTTAAGACTACTCGATTTCAGCTCTAACGAAATTCATTCATTATTAAAACTCTCCGCTTGGTTGAAAACCGCCAAAAAATCCGGCATTGAGCCACCTTTGCTCGCTGGAAAGAATTTTGCACTGATTTTTGAGAAAGATTCCACACGGACACGCTGTGCTTTTGAAGTTGGCGCATTCGACCAAGGTGCGAAAGTTACTTATCTCGGTCCTTCTGGTAGCCAGATTGGGCACAAAGAAACCATGAAAGACACCGCCAGAGTGCTAGGACGGATGTACGATGGCGTGCAGTATCGGGGATATGCGCAAAGTACCGTAGAAACTTTAGCCAAGCATGCGGGAGTGCCTGTCTGGAATGGATTAACCAACGAATTCCATCCCACACAGTTATTAGCCGACTTGCTCACCATTAAAGAACACAAGCCGAATACTCCGCTATCCCAAATCAAATTCGCCTATTTAGGGGATGCTCGCAATAACATGGGCAATTCTATGTTAGAAGCTGCCGCATTAACGGGAATGGATTTACGCTTAGTGGCACCTAAAAGCTGTTGGCCTGAAGCGGAGTTAGTCGAAGAGTGCCAAAAGTTAGCACAAAGTATCGGTGGAAAAATTACGCTAACGGAAGATGTGGCTGAGGGTGTTAAAGATGCTGACTTTATCTATACCGATGTGTGGGTGTCGATGGGGGAGCCAAAAGAAGTTTGGGCGCAACGGATTGAATTACTGAAACCTTATCAAGTGAATATGGATGTCATCAAATTGACGGGTAATCCCGATGTAAAATTCTTACATTGCTTACCGGCATTTCATAATGAAGACACCACATTAGGCGCTCAGTTAGCGAAAGAGTTTAATTTATATGGCGGTTTGGAAGTGACGGAAGAGGTTTTTGAATCCTCTTATAGCATTGTTTTTGACCAAGCCGAAAACCGCCTGCATACGATAAAAGCCGTAATGGTGGCGACATTAGCCCCTGAATTGCCGATGGGTAGCTTTTAAACAGACGATGAAAATATTGCTGATGGCTTCGTCCTGACATGTCCTCGTCGCCATCATGCTATTTTTCTTAATAAACAGTGCCCCGAGGCACCAAGAACCAATCAAGATTTACAGTCGGATGATAAAAAATAAAATAGGAGTAATTTTCTCTTAGTGGATATGAGAATCAAATCGTTAATTTCATATAATTCAGCATAACGCTGACAAAAAGCATGCGGCAACACTCAATAAATGTTAGCTTAACTAAAATTTATGAATTTAGTATTAGTTAATTATTTCATGGAGTAGAAATCGCATGGATCAGCCCTCTAAATCCGAAGGATGCAGTTTTTGTCAGCGTCGAGGATTACCAATCTTACCTGTCCGACCTGCCATTATGTCGCAACAAGATGTTCTCCCTGTTATGCCCAAGCATATTCAGACACCCGCTCTTGCTCAAGGTGAAACCGCTTACACATTAAGGTTATTACGCTCAGGGTATCTCAATATTTGGGATGAAAGGGGAAATTCATGGATTAACTATTTTGTCACCGAGAATGGATTTTATTATCCCTTACCAGAAAATGGCGAAGTACCGGAAATGATACAAAATGGGACAATCAAGCCTTGTATCACTGAGCCACTAGAATTAGCTCGAGCTTCATTAGTGACATTACCCGTATTTCCCCCACCAATGAAAAATGGATTGTTTTGGTTCTCTTGGTCTGAAGTTGAATGGACTGAAGCAGTGCGCAAGAAACATGAAGATAAAGCCTATCGTGAACGGTATATGCAGTGTTTCGATTTAGATAAATGGCTAATGAACGGACAGGAAAAACAATCGTTATCCATTGATTTACTTCAGGACACCGTAGCGGAATACAGCTATCAAGCACACAGTAATGCGATTAAAGACTGGTCGCCTGCACTATGGGAAAGCATGCACGCGATAAAGGGATTATCCTTAAAGCAAGCCGCAAACCATTTAATGGCAGGAAAAGGAGCTATTGTCGCATTGTATGATACCCCCGCAGTGGTACAAGATTTAGCGGCGCTAATGAATTACCGCCTTGAGCACAATTTCGAAAGACATCCAAAATATGAACGTGGATTAGCACTTTCAGCCTCTTTATCGATGATGAAAGATGCAATGTGTAGCCAATATGAGCGGGATAGAGTCAGTGAAGGCATTCGATTTGAAAAAGAAGCTAGAGAAGGACTTGCCGTTAAGAATGGCGTAATGTTGCCATCATTGGCAGCGACTCAAGCAGATACGATACATAATGTTGTCAACCAATCACTAAAAACCCAAGTTGAACAGTATTGGGCTAAGTATGAAAAATATATTGATAGAGAAAAACAAGCTGCCTTTTTAGAAGATTACAATAAAGCGCTATCAACATACGACCAAGCTGTCCTTACCCCTATGGTAACCCTATATTTGACTTACTTTACGGGTCAAAGCTTACTTGATTATTTCGACCATAATTTTGATCAGCAAAATATCCAGAGTGGAATGTTATTTACACAATCTATTTTAGATTGCATTGAAGGAATGCAAGATAAAATAGCAGTTAAACGTACTTTTCAAGAGCAATTCATCGATTCAAAAATATCCGAACAAAATTTGCTCTTACGAGCGGCACTTTTCAACCAACAGAGTTGGATTAAGTGCGTTTATGATGCTGCATCTTCTGGGCGTGCTTATGATGACCTCCCATGGGATAAAGTTTGGGATGGATTTAAAGATATCAGTAACCATTATCTATTCCAGATCCAACTAGTTTCAGAAAAATTCTTCAATGCATTAAGCAGCCAATTACTTTCTGTTTTGAATAAAGCAGTAAATAAGGCTCCCCTGCCAATATTAATTGCAATATCGGCAATGAATGGCAAAAAACTCGTTCCTATCAATTATATTGGTGAGCGCAAGCATTTCCTCACAAATGCAGTAGAACAAATGGCATCCATGACTGACTTAGATAATAAAGCCTCTCATTCACGCCTCCGGCATTATTTAGAAATTGAAGAGCGCCGCGAACGAATCACCGGATTACAATTTGAAGGAAAACAAGAAGGTCGTTTTTTCGCAGCCATTGATATTAAAGAAGCCGAGCTATCAAAAAGTACACCGTCTCTTGAGCGCCCTCAGGTTGCGGTCAAGGCATTTCGCTCCGCAGAAAACGTCAAAAATATTGCATTTCCCAAAGAATGGCGAACAAAGTTAGCGCTAGCAAAAGGAAAAACAATCAATAAATTAGCTAATGATACGGCTCAATCACTTCCTTTTGCGGGATGCATGTTTTCTGTGACGCTACAAGTTCACGTGTTATGGACAACCACGCAAGATGCGATGAAAGGGCAAGTGAACAATACTGAGGCGGTGACTAAATTTATTGCGAATATTATTTCAGCTGGAGGCGCGCTGTTAGATGCGGCTGAACGAGTTATTTTTAAATTTCGAACATTACGAATCAGTGCTCGGATACGGTTTAATTATGGTCGTGTTCGCTTAGTTCAAGTAACCAATTTTATAGAGCGTGGGATACGCTTTGGCGCTTGGTTTGGTGCTGTGCAAGTGGGATGGGATGCGTATCATGCTTATGATGAGTTTGAAAAAGAAAATTCTACGCTGGGATGGGCTTATACATTATCAGCAGCTGGTGGTGCGGCTTTATTTGGGGCATCCTTATCTCCTGTAATATTAGCATTTTTAGGTCCAATTGGCTTACTGATTGCGATTACTTTGGTATTTGGTTCTGCGATTTTTCTGAATGCTTATAAGAAAGATGAAATCCAAGAGTGGTTATCAGCCAGTTTGTGGCGAATAATTCCCGAGAATGAACAAATTCAGGGGAAAATACCTGTTATCTGGATGGACCGTCAGATGGAAATGAGCGAACTGAGTAAGATTATTGGCTATACCGAGGATGATGCGTAATGGCAAAGAAACACCGTGTGGGCTTATTAAGCCCCTTTACCGTTAACCGCCCGTTAAATCGACGGGAGAAACAACATCATTATCGCCAAGGGCGAGTTAAAAAACACGGCGGCGAAGCTGCTGTACTGAATTTCGACACTGTCATCATCATGAATTCAACCTATTTGGAAGTAGTGGATAATGATTACGAAAAAATAGGGCAATTATCATCCTTGTTGATGGCCTTTTTCATAATATTTATGACTTTTTTGATTGCAATGATTATAGGGACAATTAGCCGAGATGGTTCACTAATATCATTGTTTTTTCTCAGTATTCTGTGTATTTCATTTCTCTTTATATTAGGCAAATTTATTTTATTTGAATGGTTTCGTAAAACCCATTATCCCGTGCGCTTTAACCGTCAGAAACAGTTGGTTCATGTCTATCAAACCAACAATCAAATTCTCACCCTTCCATGGAAAGATATCTATTTCACCACCTATGAGTGGCGAAATAATGTCAATTTAGTGGGGCATATACTCGATAAGGATGGTGAAACCATACTGAATACGTTTGGCTTTGGATATTCAGGCCCTAAATTAGTCTTAGACCACTATTGGGAGTTTATTCGCTGTTATATGGAAGAGAATTGTCTTGAAGAGCTCGCGGATACGGTGACCCTATGCCCGCCTATTGCGGATAAAAAAGAGAGCTATATTTTTGGCTTACAGTACATCATAAAAATGGAATCCCGCTTATCGTGGATATTTTTCCTTTTTATGTTGCCTATCTATTTTATGGAAAGCCTTGCTCGATTTATTGCCATGCAAACCAGTAAAATTCCTCAATGGTCACAAGAGGTGCTAGATGATTGCATTGTTAGCCCAAATGACCCCATACAGGTGGATGCTAGAATTAATCCGCCACATTTATGGCGCTATATCTTCGCCAATGACCCTTTAGAGGTTTATCAAGCCCGCTATGATAAACAACAATCGGCGAACCAGCGTATTAAGCTTAAATTAGAAAAGCATAAAATAGACTAAATCAAAAATTTTCATTTTCCTTATAGCAAACGCTTGCGTCATAGCGTAACACGCGTATAATGCGCCACAATTTGCCGGGAGAAACCATGAACACTGCTGCTCTATTTTTGACAGAGAATACCTCCACTGCACTGCCTTCTGGTGGTCTGGACAGCCTGTTTTTTCCCTCCCTATTCCTAAGAAAGCCCCTCATTGAGGGGCTTTTTTTTGGCCTACCAACTAGCAAGTCTTGCTGACACAGGAGAACCACGATGCCGAATCCTTTATATCACCGCGACATAATCTCAATTAACGATTTAGACCGCACCGATCTTGAGTTAGTCCTTAACGTCGCTGCTTCATTAAAAAAGCAGCCACAGCCTGAGTTTCTCAAACATAAAGTTATCGCCAGCTGTTTCTTTGAGGCATCAACCCGTACGCGCCTCTCTTTCGAAACCGCCATTCATCGTTTAGGCGCTTCGGTGGTGGGTTTTTCGGATAGTGCCAATACCTCGCTGGGCAAAAAAGGGGAAACCCTCGCAGATACCATTTCGGTTATCAGCCAATATGTGGATGCGATTGTGATGCGCCACCCACAAGAAGGCGCCGCTCGTTTAGCCAGCCAGTTCTCAGGTTCAGTACCGATTATCAATGCTGGCGATGGCTCGAATCAGCATCCAACGCAAACTCTACTCGATCTTTTCACCATCCAAGAAACCCAAGGCCGCTTAGAAAATCTGAAAATTGCCATGGTCGGAGACCTGAAATATGGCAGAACTGTTCACTCGCTGACTCAAGCATTGTCCAAGTTTGAAGGAAATCACTTCTACTTTATCTCGCCTGAAGTTCTGTCGATGCCGGCGCATATCCTGAATATCCTGGAAGAAAAAGGCGTGACATACAGTACCCATAGCAATGTTGATGACGTCATTCCTGAAGTTGACATCCTATATATGACTCGCGTCCAAAAAGAGCGCCTTGACCCATCCGAGTACGCCAACGTCAAAGCCCAATTTATTTTACGCGCCCAAGATTTACACAGTGCGAAAGATAACTTAAAGGTTCTGCACCCGCTGCCACGCATCGATGAAATCACTGTTGATGTGGATAGCACGCCATACGCTTACTATTTCCAGCAAGCAGGTAACGGGATTTACGCGCGCCAAGCGCTGCTGTCTCTGGTCTTAAATAAAGAATTAGCAATCTGAGGAGAACACCATGACACACGATCATAAACTACAAGTTGAAGCCATTCGTTGCGGCACTGTCATCGACCATATCCCTGCTCAGGTTGGATTCAAACTGCTGAAACTCTTTAAACTAACAAAAACCGATGAGCGCATTACTATTGGGTTAAACCTGCCATCTAGCAACATGGGCAAGAAAGACATTATCAAAATTGAAAATACCTTTTTAACCCCTGAACAAGCTAACCAGCTAGCGATGTATGCCCCAGAAGCAACCGTTAATCGTATTGAAAATTATCAAGTGGTGGAAAAATTAGACCTCAAACTGCCTGAACAAATTGATAATGTGCTGGTGTGCCCAAACAGCAACTGCATCAGTCATAATGAGCCCGTTGCCAGCAGCTTTCGTATAAAAAAACGTGAAAATAATGTGGCATTAGCCTGTAAATTCTGTGAGAAAGAGTTCGATAGAGACGCCGTGATCAATAATCAGTAGACTATTTAAGCGTAGACTGCGTCTTTATATGGATGTCGTTCCGAGTCTATAATAGCGTCTAATCCACCTTTTTTACGTGATAAACGGAGAAATTATGTCATACGAAATCAACACCGAAAATGCACCAGCAGCTATTGGTCCTTATGTTCAAGGCGTCGATTTAGGCAGCATGGTGATGACCTCTGGTCAAATTCCTGTTGATCCAAAAACTGGGAATGTGCCAGAAGATATCGCGGCACAGACTCGTCAGTCACTGGCAAACGTAAAAGCGATTTTAGAAAAAGCAGGTCTGGGCGTTGCTAATATCGTAAAAACGACCGTTTTTGTGAAAGATTTAAATGACTTCGCTACCGTCAACGCAACTTATGAAGAGTTCTTCAAGCAACACAATGCACCATTCCCAGCGCGTTCTTGTGTTGAAGTCGCTCGCCTACCAAAAGATGTAAAAATTGAAATCGAAGCTATTGCGGTACGTAAATAGTTATCGCCTTTTTATCATCTCTTAAATAACTCCCCTCTGATGCCTATCAGATCAAAGGGGAGTTTTTTTATTTTCTCTCATTTTCTCCGCCTATTTTTTCTTTCTTCTCTGCCCATTTGAAATTCATACAAATTATTTTTTTCCTTGTTTTAAATCAAACTATCGTCAGCTAAAAAAAGGCAATATCCTACATATTGTGCTTTAATTACATCGTTAGGCACTATATATAGTAAAAATTCACATTTCCTTCACAGGTTTGCCCCATACTGAATAACGATAATGGATATTATCCTCGGTCCTGTGAGGGATTTAACAAGGAGTAAGACAGTGAAAACGGTGGTTATAAAAAGAGATGGTTGCCAGGTCAACTTTGATCTCCCGCGCATTCAAGAAGCTGTACGACGCGCTGCGGCAGCTGTAGATGTTAAAGATGATGATTATTGTCATCACGTTGCCACGACCGTCGCCGAGCAACTTTGTTGTCGTGAAACCGTCGATATCGCCGAAATTCAAGATGCTGTCGAAGATCAGCTAATGTCAGGTCCGTATAAAGATCTCGCTCGGGCTTACATTGAATACCGCCATGATAGAGACAGTGAGCGTGAAAAACGCAGTAAGCTCACCCATGATATCCGTGGTCTCATTGAGCAAAGTAATCTATCCCTACTCAATGAAAATGCCAATAAAGACAGCAAAGTGATCCCAACTCAGCGTGACTTACTCGCAGGGATCGTTGCCAAGCATTATGCTAAACAGCATATTTTGCCGCGTGATGTGGTACTTGCCCATGAACGTGGTGAAATTCACTATCATGATCTCGACTATGCGCCATTTTTCCCAATGTTTAACTGTATGCTGATTGATCTTGATGGCATGTTAACCAATGGCTTTAAAATGGGAAATGCAGAAATTGAACGTCCAAAATCAATTTCTACCGCAACGGCTGTCACCGCACAAATTATCGCACAAGTGGCGAGCCATATTTATGGCGGTACCACCATCAACCGTATTGATGAAATTTTAGCACCTTATGTTGCTATCAGCTATGAAAAACACCTAAAAGTCGCTAAAGAGTGGGGAATTTCTGATGCTGAAGCTTATGCGAAAAATCGCACGGAAAAAGAGTGCTACGATGCATTCCAATCCCTAGAGTATGAGGTCAATACGCTGCATACCGCCAATGGGCAAACCCCATTTGTCACCTTTGGATTCGGTCTAGGTACCTCGAAAGAAGCGCGTATGATCCAAGAATCCATTTTAAAAAATCGTATTGCAGGCTTGGGTAAAAATCGCAAAACTGCCGTTTTCCCTAAACTGGTTTTCGCTATCAAAGATGGATTAAATCATAAGCCTACAAATCCTAATTACGATATCAAACAGTTAGCTTTAGAGTGCGCCAGCAAACGCATGTATCCTGATATCCTTAACTATGATCGTGTGGTTGATGTCACCGGTTCATTTAAAACTCCAATGGGCTGCCGCAGTTTCTTGGGCGTTTATGAAGAAGATGGCAAACAGATCCATGATGGTCGTAACAACCTTGGGGTTATCAGCCTGAACTTGCCGCGTATTGCCATTGAAGCTCAAGGTAATGAAGACGCATTCTGGGCACTACTCGATGAACGTTTAGCTATCGCGAAAAAAGCCTTAATGACGCGAATTGCCCGCTTAGAAAACGTTAAAGCACGCGTTGCCCCAATTCTGTATATGGAAGGCGCCTGTGGCGTTCGCTTAAAAGCAGATGACAGTGTGGCGGAGATTTTCAAAAATGGCCGAGCTTCAATCTCTTTAGGTTACATTGGGTTACATGAAACCATTAATGCTCTGTTTGGCACAGAAACTCATGTTTATGATAATGAACAGCTACGCGAAAAAGCCGTCGCCATTGTGAATCGTCTGCGCCAAGCCACCGATGACTGGAAAGCACAAACCGGTTACGGTTTCAGCCTCTACAGTACGCCAAGTGAAAATCTCTGTGACCGTTTTTGTCGTTTAGATACTGCGGAATTCGGTGTTATCGACGGGGTAACCGATAAAGGTTATTACACCAATAGCTTCCATTTAGATGTGGAAAAACAGGTCAATCCTTACGATAAAATTGATTTTGAGCAGCCATACCCCGCTATCGCTAGCGGTGGCTTTATCTGCTATGGAGAGTATCCAAACTTACAGCATAATATCAAAGCGCTCGAAGATGTTTGGGATTATAGCTATCAACATGTGCCCTATTATGGCACAAATACTCCGATTGATGAGTGTTATGACTGTGGATTTTCAGGGGAATTTTCCTGTACCAGTAAAGGCTTTACTTGCCCAGCTTGTGGTAATCACGATACCAACCGCGTTTCAGTGATCCGCCGGGTTTGTGGCTATTTAGGTAGCCCAGATGCTCGACCGTTTAATGCCGGAAAGCAAGAGGAAGTGAAGCGACGAGTCAAACACTTGGGTAATGGTCAACTAGGCTAATACTATGAATTATCATCAATATTATCCTGTAGATGTGGTGAATGGACCCGGTACTCGCTGCACACTGTTTGTTGCGGGCTGTGTCCACCAATGCCGCGGATGCTATAACCAAAGTACGTGGCGAGTGGATTCAGGGGTTCCGTTTACCCAAGAGATGGAAGATAAAATTATCCAAGATTTGCAGGATACGCGTATTCGTCGCCAAGGGCTTTCGCTCTCTGGCGGTGACCCACTCCATCCCGCGAATCTGCCAGCGATATTAAAGTTAGTGAAGCGAGTGAAAGCGGTCTGCCCAGATAAGGATATCTGGCTGTGGACTGGCTATACCTTCAATGAACTTTCTCTGGAACAACAAAAAGTGGTCAGTTTGATTAATACCCTGATTGATGGAAAATTTGAGCAAGACCTGTATGACCCTGCGCTGTTATGGCGTGGGAGTTCGAATCAGGTGATCCACAAACTGCGCTAGGCTTCCCGAGACCAATGTAATTTGGTACCAAAACCTAATGTGTTATCCACCATTTTGATTGTCTGTAACTGGAGCTGCCACATTGGCAGCTTCGCTTCTAATGCCACAGGAAAACGTTGGCAATAAAACGCCCTCATCGCAGAATCTTCGCTCCCTTCAAGCTGACTAATTTCACCGATAAATTGAATACCTTGAATCTTACTGACTTGCTTAGTTTGCGCAGTGATAGTCCCTGCAACGTGAGGATTTGCCAGCATTAGCTGACCATGTTGAGAGTCTGGGGAGGTCATCAAGATCAAACGCATATTTGGGCGATCAAAAGCATAGTAACAGCTGGCAGACCACATATCGTTTTGATGGGAGGTAAAAAGGGAAAAAACGTGTTGGCGAGCAATATAGCGCCGGATATGTTGTAGCGTATTTTCTGGTGTCATCGCGAATGTCCTGTTAGACCGTTCAGAACACGCTCATTAAGATGGCTGAGCGTGCTTAAGCGGTTCTGAACGTTATCTGTACTTAGTTCGCACTACTATACGCTAAATCTTTCTAGCATTTCCCTGAATAATTAGATTTTTAATCTCATAAATTCAAGGCTTTTACTCTAATCATTGTGAATTTTTACTCTAAATAATTCGAGTTGCAGCTAGGCGGCAAGCGAACGAGTCACTAGGAGCATACACTAGTATGTGACTAGTGGGAGTGAACGCAGCCAACAACGCTGCGGCTCGAAGTATGACGAGTAAAATTATTTATAGATGGCTGCTGTACCTTGCATCTCATTCTCACCACTCGCGGCGATTACGCGGAAAGATTTCGCGCCAGCTTCATCAGCTTTTTTGGCTAATTGTGCAGTCAAGTCACTCACACCAGCAGCACCATTTACAGTCACATAACCCGCAGCTTGACCATCAGCTTGTTTAACTTCTTCAGCAGCCATTGTTCCAAATGAAACGGCACTTAAAGCTAAAACAGCAGCAAATAATGTTGATTTATTCATGGTTAACTTCCTCATTGTATGTTTAAACATTAACAGGGGTTTTTCATGTTTCCCTGTGATGTGGGTCATACTATGCGCTTTAATCTCAGATGAAAATTAGCTAATTTTGCTATAGTCATTCAATTTATTTGAACAATAAGATAGGTTGAGGTTACAAATTTGTGACTGTTTTATATCAATTTTTATTTATAATTTAATGTGTTATAAACTTTCTTATCCACGAGAATATTCGTTGCTATAAAATATTTTTCCTTACAAATCAGCACAGAAAGACAAATTTATCCCTAAGAAAAAACGATGGAACAGCACAATTGGTATCTTTATTTGATTCGACAAAGCAATAATGCATTGTATTGCGGAATTTCTACGGATGTTCAACGCCGATTTTTAGAGCATGAACAGGGGAAAGGTGCAAAATCATTGAAAGGAAAAGGACCTTTGGAGTTAGTTTTTCACTGTTTGATAGGAACTCGCTCAGAAGCATCCAAGCTAGAGTATCGAGTTAAACAGCTGAATAAAAAGGCAAAAGAAAGGCTGGTCATTGACCAGCCTAGTGAACTATTTAAGTACTTAGAAACTTATACGTTATCAAAATGCGATGAATAAGCCACTTCACCTTTATGCTCGTTGATCGCGCCATTTTCTAATCCACAGACTAAAAAATGCTTTTGTAACGTCGGCCACTGGCAACTTAAACCATGATTTGTAGCAGGTTCAAAACCAAAACGGCTGTAATAGCCTTCATCACCTAATACAACAACAGCGCCATAACCAAATTCATTCAGGCTATCTAAACCTTCATAAACTAATTTTTCGGCAATACCTTGGCTTTGGTACTCTTTTTTAACTGCTAATGGCGCTAGACCCACCCATTGGACATCTTCACCGTTAACATCCACCGGCGTAAACCCAACATAGCCGATCACTTCGCCGTCATCGTTAGTGGCGACAACACCCAGCGTTAATAAACCATCTTCACGTAGATGCTGCACTAAATCCGCTTCCCCTTCAGTCGGGAAAGTTTCACGTAATAGTCGGTCGATCCCCATGGCATCGACTGGAATTTCAACGCGTATTAGCATGATGTTAACGCAGACGTTTTGTGTTCTGCGTCCTCATTGTCTTGGACGTTTTTAATTACCTCAGCCAATTGCATCAAGGCAAAACGAAGAGGCGCTGGCATATTTTCTAATTCAAACGCATCCATTAGGTTTTTCACATAGAGACCTAATTCAGTGTCCCCTTCGATCACTAACCGACGTTGGAAGAACAACGTATCTGGGTCTTCTTTGCGGGCCGCAATCAAAATTAAATCATTCGCATTAGCGCTGACGCTCACATCCGGCTCAGCATGTTTTTGTACCACCAGCTGACCTTCTTGTAAGCTGATAAACCAAACGAGCTCAAGATCGTTGATTTCAACTTTTAACCATTTTGATTCTAGAAAGTCGAGTTCACCCTCTTTGACTGATTCACGAAACTGCCAGCTTAATAGCTGTTCGAGTACTTGACGCTGTACGACAAATGGGGTCACTTTCAAAGGAAACTTCAGTAATGAAGGGCCTTGAGTGATAAGCTGAGAACGAATTTTACCAAACACAGTACTGACTCCCGTATCAATTATCTGTCCGTTTCGCGTAGCTACCCGTTAAGTAGCGGCTCGGGGCAAGTTTCATACCCATTATTTGAATTACGATGGGTAGTATTGATGTATCGATCCAAAGATATACAGAGATATATCTCGATTATTGAATATATGGACGTATATTGCCAAAAAATAGTTCGATTGGACTGATCCTATATCAATTTTTATCCAACACGCTAATCTTTATTTCCAATAATTGTCACACTTTAATAATAGTCACGAAATAGTCATCTCGCGTCCCCCAAAACCTGCTTACTCTGCGCTAAATCAAAACACCCCCTAACGACGTTGTCTAGAATGACCAACTGTTAAATTTTATACAGAGATAACGTTAATGGAATTACTCTGCCCTGCGGGGAATTTACCTGCGTTAAAGGCTGCGGTGGATAACGGCGCCGATGCGGTGTATATCGGTCTCAAAAATGACACTAACGCACGTCATTTTGCAGGATTGAATTTCACGGAAAAAAATCTGCATGAAGCTGAGCGGTATATCCATCAGCGTAAACGCAAATTGCATATTGCAATTAATACATTTGCGCATCCAAATGGTTTTCAACGTTGGCAAAATTCCGTCGATCTAGCGGCAGATTTAGGGGCTGATGCACTGATCCTTGCCGATATTGCGATGTTAGAGTATGCCGCCAATAAATACCCTCACATTGAAAGGCATGTTTCTGTGCAAGCTTCTGCCACCAATACCGAAGCTATTCGTTTTTATGAACGTAACTTTCAAGTACATCGCGTGGTTTTGCCCCGTGTATTGTCAATTCATCAAGTTAAACAGCTCGCGAAAACCAGCCCTGTTCCATTGGAGGTCTTCGCTTTTGGTAGCTTATGCATTATGGCTGAAGGACGATGTTATCTGTCATCGTACTTAACGGGAGAGTCACCAAATACCGTAGGCGCTTGTTCTCCAGCTCGTTTTGTACGTTGGCAACACACTGAAAATGGTATGGAATCCCGCCTGAATGATGTCCTAATTGATACCTATAAAAAGAATGAAAATGCAGGATATCCGACATTATGTAAAGGGCGCTATTTGGTGGATGAACAGAAATACCATGTCCTTGAAGAGCCCACCAGCCTCAATACAATTGAATTACTGCCGGAGTTAATGAGTGCGAATATTGCCTCAGTAAAAATTGAAGGTCGCCAACGTAGCCCTGCCTATGTCACTCAAGTGACCAAAATTTGGCGACAAGCTATTAACCGTTATAAGGCAAATCCAGAAGGCTTTGTGACCGACCCTCGATGGCTAAAAGCACTTGGCGATTTATCCGAAGGCAGCCAGACCACCCTCGGCGCATATCATCGCAAGTGGCAGTAATTTAAGGTTAACTATTATGAAATATGCATTAGGCTCCGTGCTCTATTACTGGGACACGGAGAGCTTACAAGATTTTTATCAACGTGCCGCTAGCAGCCAAGCCGATATAATCTATCTCGGAGAAACCGTGTGCAGTAAGCGCCGAGAAATGAAGCCCAACGATTGGATTGATGCAGCTCGCCAATTAGCCGGAAGTGGAAAACAGATCGTTCTCAGCACGCTGGCACTTTTACAAGCGCCCTCTGAACTGAAAGAGATCAGTAAATTAGTCGACAACGGGGATTTTTTAATTGAAGCCCACGATTTTGGGGTAATCAATATGTTAGTTGAGCGTAAGCTCCCCTTTGTGGCAGGACACGGGCTAAACTGCTATAACGCACCATCCCTGAATATTTTGTTGCGCCAAGGTATGATCCGCTGGTGTATGCCCGTTGAGTTATCCCGTGATTGGCTGGCCAATCTGTTGAATCAGTGTGATGAACTCGGTATCCGTGAGAAATTTGAAGTGGAAGTGTTCAGTTACGGTCATCTGCCACTTGCTTATTCCGCGCGCTGTTTTACCGCCCGTTCTGAAAACCGCCAAAAAGATGAGTGTGAAACCTGCTGCATTAATTATCCTCAAGGGCGCAAAGTGCTTTCTCAAGAACATCAGCAAGTCTTCACGCTGAATGGTATTCAAACGCTGAGTGGCTACTGCTATAACCTAGGGAATGATTTGTCTTCAATGCAAGACTTAGTGGATATCGTGCGTATTTCCCCAGAAAGCCTCGACTCCCTCGATGTGATTTCCCAATTTAAAGCCAATGAGCTAGGACAAGCTCCCCTGCATATCCCCGACCAAAGCTGTAATGGCTACTGGCGTAATATTGCGGGATTGACGCTGGAAAATTAAGGATTATCAATAAAGGTTCTGAATAGAGCCTTTATCGTTAAATTTTCAATATAGCTCCCTATATTGGTCACTACATCACCTTATCTAAAAACCACGATTTTATTCACCTCGCAACGCTCTCCCAATATTTAACTAACCTAGTTTTACGTAATTATTTGTGATTAGTCCTATTAATTAAGTTAAATATAAATTTTTAATTGTAAATTTAACTTAAGTGTAAAAGAATGGTGACGAAGTTTACTCATGGATGGGAGAAAAATAATGGCTGTTGGATATTTTTTACGAGTGGGTGATAAAACAACCTGCGGAGGACAAATATTAACGGGAGACAATACCATGCAATGGTATGGTGTTGCTGGTGCTCGTGAAGGCGATATGGTCAGTTGCGGCGAGCACTCTGGACGATTTTATATTATTGGGGGCTGTAACAGCGTTTGGGATGACGGACGAAAAGTAGCGGGCACACTCGAAAGTATAAGTTCATGCCCTTGTCATGCCAGGTTTATTCATTCAATTCAAGATTGCTATAGCGATGAAAGCCGCTCAGCTAGCATGGAATCTACATCAATTTCCCCTCCGGCTATCACCAATAAAATTTGTATTAGTTGCTTAATGAAAGCGGCTGAGTCTGGGCAAATGTTAGTCGTGAGAGAAGGATAATGCTCAATGAATAATCAGCATCCTATTTTTAACTATTTTGAGCGTTACCCTGATGCCAAACATTATTGTCTGATTTGCGGACTACAGTATGAACGCTACTTTGATGAAGCGCTTCAAAATAATTATGGAACAGCAAGCCCACTGTTTAAGCAACCTTCAAATACAGAAATAGCATGGGCTGGGCCGTGGTTGATTGATGTGACCCAACGACATCATTTACTGGCAGATTTAATACAGTTGGAAGCCAAATCACCCTCCTTGTCATGGCTAGTCAGTGATTCTCCGATTGATAAACTAGCTATCCATTTCTCTGAGCGGCTTAATGTCAGTTTGCCTGATGGCAAAACCGCCTTATTTCGGTTTTATGATCCCCGCGTAACCCACAATATGCCCCAAGTTCTCACTCTTGAACAATTTAATGAGATAACGATGCCTCTTATTGCATGGTATTACCGCTTTGAAGGGCAATTTTATGCATTACAAGGAGGGCGATTAAATGCAGTTTAGCGAAGAACAATTAACCAAAATTCAAAATATTGAACAGAGTGATTACGTGACTCAAGTGAGTGCTGATTTTTATCAACATTATCCCGACAAATTACAATCCGTTGATACATTAAACAGTCGATTAAAATCGGCTTTTCAGTATGTGTTATCTCTTAGTTTTACCAGTGAACCTTTGATTCGTTCTTTTCTGCTTTATGAAGCTTGCGAACCGTATTTTTATTTAAAACCAGAAATAAGAGCCATGCTCGAGGAAAAAGATCGAAATCCTGAGCAGCAGTATCAAGACTTTTTACGGATAGCCATGAAATTGATTGAATGGAGAACTTAATATGCCAATTCCATTAATAGTTGCAGGGGCGGGATTAATGACACTGGGTGGATTAGCCGCAGTGACCCATGAAGCCTCAAAAATCGGCTTTCCCTCTTCGTCAGGTAGTGGAGATGATGAGTGGGGAGATAATACAAGTTACGGTGATAAAATTCGTGAATATGAAAGTATAGCGATAGGTGGCGAGCTTGGTGATGAAGAAAAGAAACGAGGCAATAATCAAGGTGCCTCGGTAGGCGCTACAGCCGGGGCATCCGTTGGTGTTGCTGCAATTGAAGCAAATAAAGGGTGTGAAGATTGCCCTGCTATGCCTTACATTGTTCCTCATCAAAATGATATACCAATACACGCACTCCCAATGCTTATGCTTATCAAGCAAGAATTTGTAATACACAAATCAGAACAGTCGATACCCCCACAGGGCAACTTAAATATATTGATGAGTGGAAATGCACAATTCCTGTGCCAACCCGAACAAAAAATCCTTTAGTGGAGTTTGATGGCTGGAAACCTGATGAATGCAACTTTATTGAAACTAAAGATAATTATGATAATTTTTTCGACAAAGATGGTGAAGTTAAAGCTTTTTGGGAAAAAGGAGGTAATATTCCTAAACAAGCATTTGATCAGGATTGGCTATGCCAACATCAATTCAAGGGACGCTCATATATTGACTGGCATTTTTCGCAAGAAAATATGTACAGATTTTGTTCAATTATATTGGACTCCTATCCTCAAATTCGAACACATTTAACTCCATAAAACAGGGTATTTATAAATGAAACTCAAATTAGAAATTGATATTAAACTGAATGACCAGCTTACGAATGAAAAATTTATAAATATTTTAGTCACTATGATGAGTTTTGTAAAAAGTATTACGTCCACTGATAGTGAAAAATGGTTTTTTTCTGGAGATAGCTTAGAAGATTCCATGAACAAACCAGCCTTCGAAAATGGTAAGCCATCTTCCATTTTAGAAGACAAAAAAAGTATAGATATCATTGAATCAATATGGGCAGGGGATAATTCTTTAACAATACAACATGCTGCAAATATTAATCAATATATACTAAGATTTAATCTCCGAAAGATTGATCATTTAGACCTTAAAAACACACTAAAATCAATAAATGAAATTTTATCCATTTTTAATATTTTAGCCTTGAGGATGGATATAAATAATTACTCATATCATAAGAAACAAGTCTTCCCTGACAGACTCCCTGTCGGTTGGATGCTTTATTTAAATAAAAAAATAACGCAACAACAAGTCCCCATGGCAGCTCAGCTTATTCATATTGATAATGACAAAAATAAAGGTACGTTGATTATCAGTACCGACCATGTGTTTGATGGTTCAAATAAAGACGACATCAAAAAAGCCAATGAAATCGAAATCCAATTAACCGCATTGGGGTTATTACCGTTGATACGGGAAATATACAGTTAGAATGTGGACAAGCTCCCCGACCAAAGCTGTAATGGCTACTGGCGTAATATTGCGGGATTGACGCTGGAAAGTTGACGGTGTTCAGTATTTGAAAAATGCTGCTGCTCAATGAGCGGCAGCTTAATTAATTCAATATCTTTATCTCATCCTTCTTGTTATCACCCGCTCAAATTTCACCCTATAACCTGAATACCCTATAAACGGAGGCTGAGTTAGCCAATTTGAGAGTGAATTATTTCCTGTAGATTAGAGGCATCCTCTTAAAATCAATAAGGAAATATCCGTGATAAAACGCTCTCTGACCCTTATGACGTTATTGTTAGCCGGATGTTCAACATCTCTTGAGTACACCAAAGCCGATCTCGAAAATAATCCCGATGTAGGCTACTCCGATTCGGGCTACTATCGACTGGTATTTAAAGATAAAAAAGTGATTTCTGTACCCGAAAATGCGCATCTTGTTCCGGGCACTGACAATAATGTTGTTGGGAAATTAAATGCCGATAATAAAACTGGCGAGATTGTCGTGGCGGGGCTGGCAACAAAATTGAATGGCAATATTAATTCTCAAGTCGGCGGCCACGATTACAACCTCAGCTTTCTGGTCACTGATGAAAATAACTTACCCATTTCTTCCATTAACTATCTGATATTTAATGATTGTAATGACGAGGTGTACCCTGGGATAACCAATGCTAATGGCCGAACTTTTTCTGTTTCAACGCAAGCTGAATGTACATTAAGCCTCGGTATTCCAGAGTAATGCAGAGTGAACTGCAACAGCAATATTAGCGTTCAAAGAGGCTGGCAATGCCAACCTCTTTATCATTTATGATTGATGAAAATGCTTCCGCCAGCGATGGAGTGCATGGCTGATTTTACGCAACTCTCCATCCCGTAACATGCCGATAAATACCCCAATAAATGAATAAATCACCCCAAGGATCAGCATCATCACAATATCCATCAGGATATCATTAAAAGGCAGGCCCATCTGGTTGATCCCTGCCATCGCATTAGTCGCCCATGTTGATGGTAACGACGAAGCAATCATTCGAACCCAATCAGGCATCGCTTGTAACGGCCAAATCGTACCGGACATATAGAACACCGGAGTCGTAATGAACGCTAACGTTAAGTAGATCATTTCGACACTACGCAAACATTCTGTCACTAATTTTCCTAGCCCAATCACCGCCAGCAGGAAAGGAAATGTCAGCATCCAAATTTGGTACAAAGGCGCTTCTTGGCGATAGCCCAGTATCCATGGCCATAGCGCAAAAAATACCGTGGATAAAAATAACCAAATAGGGATCAGCGCCGATAATGCGCCTAAATATACCGCTAACGGGGGCTTACCTTTCGGTGTTGAACGGATAGCAATACTGACTCGCACGCAGGCAATCAATAAGGAGTGCTGTAAAAGCATCACTAATAAACCAGGAAAAATAATCGCAGCGAAGCTAATTCCGGGGTTATAAAGTGGCTCAGTTTCACTGCGGACAGGTGCAATAATGACTTTGGCCTGTTCCGCACTAAAACCTGATTTTTCCAATAGCTGTGTATTATAGGCATTCAATAAAGTTTGATAAGCTTTGGAAAGCTCTTGCTGAATTTGTCCACTGGCAAGTCGGTTTGTCGCATCCCCATAGACGGGTACGGTAATATTTTTCCCACTAAGTAAATGCTTCTGAAAATCCATTGGAATGATCACAATTGCAAATAGCTGCCTCGCGATCATATCCTGACGCGCTTGAGCTAAATTGTCGTAGCTATGAAGCTGGACTTTTGGTGTCGCATCCAAATCACGAATTAACTCACGGCTTGCCGCTGAATGATCCATATCGATAACTGCAACGGGTAGATCCCACAGAACTGGGCGGGCATACACCAAACTCATAATACACAGGGAAACGAGCAGCAATAGCCACATCGGTTTCTCCAGCATGCCCAGTAGTACCTTTTTGAAGGTCGCAAAATAGACAGCCATCATACGATACTCCCTTGGATCTCAATGCGTTTAACTAACCGCTTACGGATCAGAACTGCCGTGATGATTGGGTAAATCAATAAGAACAGACAGACTTCTACGATCCGCTCAAATGAGATTTCACGTAGGAAGATGTCAAACATCGCGTTTAAGGTATGAGTGAGTGGCTCAATGTTCGAAATAATCCGTGCGGGTAAAATCATCGATAATTCAGGTACTGCCATCCCAGAAAATGCTAAGGCGATACTGACCAGCATACCTATCAAGCTGTATGCCATGATGGCGCTCGAGGTAAAACTAAACAGCAATAAGCCAATACTCTGAGCCGCTATGACATAGAAAAAGCCCACCAGCACCATGTATATAGGATTCCCCACCACTTTCGCGTCAAAAAGCGTCACCAATGCGGCCAACTCAACAATTAATAGTGTGGTAAAGAATAAGGTATAAGGCGCCATTTTCCCGAGCAATGCCATAGAAAACGGTTTCACGCTCTGTAAGATTGTCCCACGAGACATGGTATAAATCGTGGCTGTCACCACAAACAATTGCAACATATGGATCGTCGCAGCGAATTGTTGGTAATAAATATAGCTACCACTTGGGTTAAATAAGCTGTCGTAGGATAACGTGACTTGCGCTAGAGGCGGTAAAGTATGCCCCATGGATTTTGCCATGTCTTGACGATATTTGGCATTCAGTTCAGCCACCATCCCGCTAAAGTCTTGGATCGCATAGCTGCCTGATGCATAAAACAGCGCATTATAGTACATCCGTAATTCTGGCTGACGCCCACGTAATATATCCTCTTCAAAATTATGAGGGATATACAGCAATGCATAATCCTTAGCACTACCCAGCTGCTTAATTGATGTTGCCAAGTTCCCATCTATGGCTTTAACTTCCGCATGAGGACCCGCATCAAGATCACGAATAATTTGCCGAGAGATGGGGCTATGGTTGTTATCTACCACGGAAACTGGCACATCCATCAACGTTCCCTCTGAAAAGTTAGCACTGACTAACGTGAATAGCATCAAAGGGAATAACCAACTCAGCCAGTGAAATACTGGGCTACGAATTGCCATTTGGGTTTCGCGGCTAAAGGCATGTTCAAAGCCGTGCCAAGCGAATTTAAGTTTCATGGCAGCCCCTGTTATTTATCCCAACGCCATAAAACACTCATTCCCGGTCGTAATCCATCGATAGGTTCAAGTGGGTACAAACGTACTTCAAAGGTTTTTAAGTCAAAATCTCCAGTCGCTCGCGTGGCACGTTTAGTTGCATAATCCCCTTTAGGGGCAATATAGCGCACCTCTGCTTCAACCGTTTTATACCCTAATGCAGGGATAACTAGCTGGACTTTATTCCCTTTTTTCACACCAACAAGAATGTCTTCACGCAAGTTATAAACAAAGTAAGATTGAGGAAGGCTAATCAATGAAAGTAATGGACTACCAGCATTAAATAGTTCACCAATTTCGGCGGGGATTGGGCCGACTTCACCATCCACAGGAGCTTTAACCTGTAGGTCATCAATCTGTACTTGAATCTCAGCTAATTTTTGTTGAGCTTGATTCACCGCCGCTTCATATTGTTGGCGCAGCTCGATACGATCCCCATTTTTTCCCTCTTCCAAACGCGCTTTTGCACTTTGTACTTGCTGGAATGCGACCTCTTTGGCTTTACGGGCATTATCGAGTTCATTTATTGAAACATAGCCTTTGCCCAATAAATTGTTTAGACGGGTAAACTCCCGGGAGGCATTTTGATATTGTGAATTGGCTTGAGCGAGGGAAGCTTGTAAGTCACGCAGGGTTTCTTCACGCGTTCCATGTAAGGATTGGTCCAGTTGCGCTTGCGCTTGGTCTTTGGCGGCTTTTAATGCCGCATATTGCGCTTGTAATTCAGGGCTTTCCAACGTTAACAGCAACTGCCCTTTTTTAACGTCATCGCCCCGTTCAATATGACGTTCAATCACGCGCCCTTTCGCTTTTGATGTCACAATCACTTCTGGTGCATCCACTTCCCCTTGCAATAATAAAAATTGGTTATGGGAATGAAAAAGTGCCGCAGCAGCGATTAAGATCAGCATCAGCAAGATCAATATTATGGTTCTTTTTTTCATTATATATGTGAGCCTTGAGTAATAACGGGGGAAACTACTTTTTTATTATGACAATAAATAGAAACGAGCGTTAAGAAATTCGTGCGTAAGATCACGGATCTGGGATCATTTTTTTATACTGCGGCTATTTGTGTTTTATGTCAAATAATGATGTTTTGCTAATTATTAAATGACGATTACTTAACCAGCCTAATAAGATACAATATCCCCCAAAGTATATGGCTAAATCCACTGAGCGCAGCCAACACCCTTACAACTCGAAACTTGCAACATTGTGCATTCATCGCACCAATGTCCTAAATAATTCGAATTGTAGGTAGGCGACAAGAGAAGATATCTCTAGGAGCATACAAAAGTATGTGACTAGAGCAGTTGAGCGCAGCCAACACCCCTACAACTCGAAGTATGACGGACATTAAGATGTACGAATTTGATTTAATCTTATTACTCCTACAACAAATGTGCGTATACCTCGTGATCGCATGGGCACTGAGTAAAACCCCGCTGGTCATCCCCTTACTAAAAGTGACGATCCGCCTTCCCCATAAAGTCATGTGTTATCTGATTTTCTCCGTATTCTGCATTATGGGGACGTACTTTGGTCTGCATATCAATGATTCTATTGCCAATACTCGTGCCATTGGCTCTGTACTTGGAGGCTTATTAGGTGGACCTGCTGTCGGGGTTGCTGTTGGATTTACTGGGGGATTGCATCGTTATTCATTGGGCGGAATGACTGCCACCAGTTGCATGGTTTCAACGATTGCCGAGGGACTCATTGGTGGATTAGTTCATCGTTACTATATGAAACGTGGGGAAATTAATAAAATTTTTAACCCCGTGACCGCTAGCTGCGTCACCTTTGTCGCTGAAATTATTCAGATGCTGATTATTCTATTAATCGCCCGCCCTTTCGACGAAGCTTATGAATTAGTCAAAAATATTGCTGCTCCAATGATTATCGCCAATACCATTGGGGCCGCGATGTTTATTCGAATATTGCTGGATAGACGCGCCATCGTTGAGAAATACACTACGGCTTTCTCTGCTCAAGCCTTAAAGATTGCCCTTTGTACTGACGGAATTTTACGTAAAGGTTTCAATGTAGATAACAGTATGAAAGTGGCAAAAATTATCTATCAAGAGTTGGAAATTGGAGCTGTAGCAATCACTGATAGAGAGAAAATACTCGCCTTTATTGGCTTAGGTGCGGATCACCATATACCGGGCACACCTATATCCTCCGAACAATCACGGCGGGCGATTGATAATAATGAAGTCGTGTATGCTGATGGTAATGAAACCCCGTACAAATGTACCCTCAGTGCGTCTTGTAAACTCGGTTCTGCTCTGGTGATCCCGCTCCAAGGCGAAAACCAACAAGTGATCGGTACCATCAAACTTTATCAAGCCAAAAACAGCTTATTTAGCTCGATAAACCGCACTCTTGGAGAAGGAATTGCTAGCTTATTTTCAGCGCAGATCCTTGCTGGGCAATATGAACGTAATAAGCAATCCTTACTACAATCGGAAGTAAAATTACTTCATGCACAAGTGAATCCTCACTTTCTGTTTAATGTGCTCAATACTCTCCAAGCCGTAATCCGCAAAGATAGCCAACAGGCGGGACAATTGGTGCAATATATTTCAACTTTCTTCCGCAATAACCTAAAACGGCCAGAGCAAAATGCCACACTGGGAGAAGAAATTGAGCACATCAATGCCTATTTGCAAATTGAGAAAGCCCGTTTCCAAGAGAATTTACAAATTCATTTGGATATTCCAGATGAAGTCAGGCATGTGGAATTACCCGCATTCAGTCTACAACCGATAGTCGAAAACGCAATAAAACACGGTACCTCACAGTTATTAAGTACCGGATATATTACAATCCGTAGCTATATACGCTGCGAGCATGTCTACATTGAAATCGAAGATAATGCCGGTCTCTATCAGCCCAGAGCACAATCTGATGGCTTAGGCATGGGGCTAGTTGATAGACGTTTACGTCTTAAATATGGCGAAAAATATGGTATCAGTGTGGAGTGTGAACCAGAGAAGTTCACCCGAGTGAAATTACGTTTACCTTACACCACGGCAGAATAAATGGCTTTAATTCTATGAATGTATTAATCGTTGATGATGAACCCCTAGCGCGTGAAAATGTGCGCTGCTTACTTGAGGAACATGACGATATCGAAATTATTGGCGAATGCGCCAATGCTATCGAGGCGATCGGGCTTATCCACAAAAAAAAGCCTGATGTGGTATTTCTGGATATTCAAATGCCACGACTTACTGGGCTAGAAATGGTGCGTATGTTAGATCCTGAAATACGCCCGCATATTGTTTTTCTGACCGCATTTAATGAATTTGCAGTTCAAGCTTTCGAAGAACACGCTTTTGACTATTTACTCAAACCATTAGAATCAGAACGTTTCAATAAAACGTTAAACCGTCTACGCCAAGGCGCACAGAAACAAAATCTTGAGCTGCTCGATAATCACGAGCCATTGAAATTTATTCCTTGCACCGGACACAGCCGCATTTATCTCATGAAATTGGATGAGGTTCAGTATGTGACTTCGCGAATGAGCGGCGTCTATGTAAAGAGCATCCAAGGGCAAGAGAGCTTCACGGAATTAACATTACGCACATTAGAAATGCGCACGCCGTTAGTTCGCTGCCACCGACAATACCTAGTGAATATGACCCAGCTCAGTGAGATTTTATTTGGTGATAGTGGGCAAGCAGAGCTTGTGCTGGGTTCAGGGGACCATATTCCAGTCAGCCGTCGCTATTTGAAGCCATTGAAAGAAGAGCTAGGCTTGATTTAATGTTCAATCCATAGATATAAAAAAACCACCTAAGCGGTGGTTTTTATTAGATTTAATACTTAATTAAAAGTAATTATGCGTTGTGGCTGCTGCTACGACGACGAGGTGCTGCGTTGTTGCCATCTTGACGAGGTGCTGAACCAGTACGGTCACGATTTGCACCATCACGGTTAGCGCCACCATCACGGTTTGAAGAACCACGACGGTCTCCACCGCCACGACGACCATCACGCTCACCGCCACGATCATTACGACGACCTGCACCGAAACCACCTTCGCTACCGCCTTCACGACGTGGGCCACCACGACGTTCGCCACCGCCACGACGCTCAAATGGTTGAGCATCACCGATCAGTTGCATTTGCATTGGTTTGTTCAGTACACGCGCACGGCTTAAGTGAGTTAACACTTCGCTTGGCATGCCTTTTGGTAATTCAATCGTTGAGTGAGAACCAAACAACTTGATATTACCAATATAACGGCTGCTGATATCCGCTTCGTTAGCAATCGCACCAACGATGTGACGAACTTCAACACCATCATCGCGACCCACTTCGATACGGTATGTTTCCATATCACCAACATCACGACGTTCACGGCGAGCAGAGCTTTCACCACGCTCAGCGCGGTCAAAACCATTGCTGCTATTACGGTCACGGCGACGGTCATCACCACGACGATCGTCACGACGGTCATCACGGTCGTTGAATTCACGACGAGGACGGCGAGGTGCATCTGGTGGCAGGATCAGAGCGCGTTCACCCTGTGCCATTTTCAACAGTGCCGCTGCTAAAGTTTCCATATCAACATCTTCAGATGGAGATACTTTCGCCAACAGTGAACGGTATAGATCTAAATCGCTACTTTCTAATTGTTGCTGAACTTTCGCAGCAAATTGAGCCTGACGACGCTGGCTTAACAGCTCCGCATTTGGCAGGTCAACTTCAGGGATAGTCAGTTTCATCGTACGTTCAACGTTGCGCAGTAAACGACGCTCACGGTTCTCAACGAACAGTAAAGCACGACCCGCACGACCCGCACGACCAGTACGACCGATACGGTGAACATAAGATTCTGCATCCATTGGGATATCGTAGTTAACAACTAAGCTAATACGCTCAACGTCCAAACCACGAGCAGCAACGTCAGTAGCGATTAAAATGTCTAAACGACCATTTTTTAAGCGCTCTAATGTTTGCTCACGCAGTGCTTGGTTCATATCACCGTTTAATGCAGCACTGTTATAGCCACTACGCTCAAGTGCTTCAGCAACTTCTAAAGTTGCGTTTTTAGTACGTACGAAAATAATCGCCGCATCAAAATCTTCTGACTCTAAGAAACGAACTAACGCTTCATTTTTGCGCATTCCGCTAACAGTCCAGTAGCTTTGAGCGATATCTGGACGTGTAGTAATGCTCGACTGAATGCGGATCTCTTTAGGATCTTTCATAAAGCGACGAGTAATACGGCGGATTGGTTCTGGCATTGTTGCCGAGAACAGAGCAGTTTGGTGTTGTGCTGGAATCTGGCTCATGATGTTTTCAACATCATCAATGAAGCCCATACGCAGCATTTCATCAGCTTCGTCTAATACTAAGCCTTTCAATTTAGAAAGATCTAAAGTACCGCGCTTCAGGTGGTCAAGAAGACGACCCGGTGTACCCACAACAACTTGTGGACCTTGGCGTAATGCACGAAGTTGAACGTCATAACGCTGACCGCCGTATAAGGCAACCACGTTGACACGGTTCATGTGTTTAGAGAAATCGCTCAATGCTTCAGCAACTTGCACCGCTAACTCGCGTGTCGGTGCCAGTACTAAAATTTGTGGCGCTTTTAAATCTGGATCGATGTTATGCAGTAATGGCAAACCAAATGCAGCGGTTTTACCACTACCAGTTTGTGCCATACCTAATACATCATTACCATTCAGTAACAATGGGATACATTGTTGCTGAATTGGTGATGGTTTTTCATATCCCAGGTCGCTTAGTGCGTTCAAAATAGATGCTGATAAACCTAGATCAGCAAAAGACATTTCAGTCTCAGTCGTCATGTAAAGGTGCCTCATACTTAATGGCGGCCAGTTTACATAACGGTGAGAAAATCATTTCCGTCATTTTCATTAAAATGTGAACTGGCTCAAATTGTGTTATTAAACGAACAAATAGGCCGTCATCCATCAGGATGAAGGCTCAAGAATTAATAAAGAAATGTTCGTCAGCTATTGCTGGCCCGATTCTAATAGGTCGTCTTGTTCTTGGCCTAACAGCGCCAATTCCAACAATGCATAGCGGTGTTCAACAAAGCTGTGGGCGTTGTTTGCCACCGTCAGTTTGAATAACGCTGTTGCGCTATCCTTATCCCCCAGACTTAGGTAATGTTTACCTAAATAGAAGTTAGTTTCACTGAGATGCTCAGCGAGCGAAGTGTTATCCGTAGATGTCTCTTTCAAGCGCTCCATCAATGTCGTTTCATTGATGTTGCCAAGATAGAATTCTACGATATTCCAGCCCCATTGCCCTTTCTCCGCTTGGTCGTAACGGGCTGCAAGATTATCTTGCGCCATACGCGGGTCTATGTCTTTCTCGACGAGATAAAGCCACAGAGTTCGAAAGGGATCATTTGGATCTATCTGATAATACGCCAGCAGATCATCCTGCGCTAGTTTGTATCGTCCACCGTAATATAAAGAGATGCCACGATTCATCCGCGCGAAATTGTAAGTTGGATCAAGCTCTAAAACAGAATCAAACGCTTCATAGGCGGCATCATAGTTGCCAGCCTGCGTAAAGTATATCCCTAAAAAGTTAAAAATTTCAGGAATATCAGGACGTATGGACAACGCAGTTGAAAAATCATTCCGCGCCAACGCCCTTAAACCGAGACTATCATACAGTACTCCGCGCTCATATAAAAGCTGCGCGTACTCATCATCGGTTAAAGATCGGCTCGCAAGGATTTGTTCCATACGAGCCAATATCACTTCTTGTTGTAATGAAGGCTGCAAAGGTACTGCAAAAACCTCGTTTTTACGCCAATCTTTATTACTACATCCAATAATAATAAAAAAGATAAGCGCAGATAGCACACGAACTAAGGTGCGACTATCGAAAAAACGAAAACTTATACAGTTCTGCATACAACGCCCTTACATTACCACTGTTCAGCAAATTTAGGCTGATAGCGCCTAATATTATCAGGCGCTACACTTTAGGTCAGCTTATTCCGCTGAGTCTTGCTGAGCTGGAGCTTCTTCGCTCACAACTGCTTCTTTCATGCTTAGGCGAATACGGCCTTGACGGTCGATTTCTAACACCTTAACAGGAACTTCTTGACCCATTTGCAGATAATCTGTCACTTTCTCTACACGCTTATCAGCGATTTGAGAAATATGAACCAGACCTTCTTTACCACCACCGATGGCAACAAATGCGCCGAAGTCAACGATACGAGTGACTTTACCTGGGTAGATACGACCAACTTCGACTTCTGCTGTGATATCTTCAATGCGACGAATCGCTTCTTTCGCTTTCAGACCATCTGTTGCAGCAATCTTCACGGTACCGTCATCTTCGATTTCGATAGTTGTACCCGTTTCTTCCGTTAATGCACGGATAACCGAGCCGCCTTTACCAATGACATCTTTGATTTTGTCTGGGCTAATGCGGATGGTATAGATACGTGGAGCAAATTCAGAGATTTCTTCACGTGGACCATTAATTGCTTGTTCCATTGTGCCTAGGATGTGCAGACGCGCACCTTTAGCTTGGTTCAGAGCAACCTGCATGATTTCACGAGTGATACCTTCGATTTTGATATCCATTTGTAAAGCACTGATACCTTCACGGCTACCAGCAACTTTAAAGTCCATGTCACCTAAGTGATCTTCATCACCTAAGATATCAGACAGAACAACGAAATCGTTACCTTCTTTCACCAGACCCATCGCGATACCAGCAACAGCCGCTTTGATAGGTACACCAGCATCCATTAGAGCTAGTGACGCACCACAGACAGACGCCATTGATGATGAACCATTAGATTCAGTGATCTCAGACACTACACGAATAGTGTATGGGAAATCTGCGTGTGAAGGCATTACTGCTAATACGCCACGCTTAGCTAAGCGACCGTGACCGATTTCACGACGTTTAGGTGAACCCACCATGCCAGTTTCACCAACAGAGTATGGAGGGAAGTTGTAGTGGAATAAGAAGCGGTCAGTATATTCGCCCATTAATTGGTCGATAACTTGTGCATCACGCTCAGTACCTAACGTTGCTGTTACCAGCGCCTGTGTTTCACCACGAGTGAACAACGCAGAACCGTGGGTGCGTGGCAGAACACCAGTACGCACGTCTAACGCACGAACCATGTCTTTCTCACGACCATCGATACGTGGCTCACCACGGATAACACGGCTACGAACAACTTGTTTTTCTAAGTGAGCAAGAATGTCTGAAACTTCTGACAGATCAACGTTTTCATCTTCAGCAAGCAGAGCTGCTGTCACTTCTTCTTTGATCAGGTTAACTTGAGCATAACGCTCTTGTTTTTCAGTGATGCGGTAAGCGTCGCCCATACGGCTTTCAGCCAATGCAGCAATACGATCTTTCAGTGCTTGGTTAACTGGCTCTGGCTGCCAATCCCATTTTTCTTTACCGGCTTCTTTCACTAAATCATTAATGTTTTGAATAACAACTTGCTGTTGGTCGTGACCAAACACTACCGCACCCAGCATTTGCTCTTCACTTAATAATTCAGCTTCAGATTCAACCATTAAGACTGCGCTGTCAGTACCTGCAACAACTAAATCCAGACGGCTTGATTTTAATTCGTCTGCAGTTGGGTTCAGAACATATTGGTCATTGATATAACCAACACGTGCAGCACCAATAGGACCATTGAATGGAACGCCTGACAGAGCCAGTGCAGCAGAAGCACCGATCATCGCAACGATATCAGGGTTAACTTGTGGGTTAACTGAAACAACGGTTGCAATGATTTGGATTTCGTTCAGGAAACCTTCTGGGAACAGCGGACGTAGAGGACGGTCAATTAAGCGTGCAACTAAAGTTTCGCCTTCACCAGGACGGCCTTCACGACGGAAGAAACTGCCTGGGATGCGACCCGCTGCATAAGTACGCTCTTGATAGTTAACAGTTAAAGGAAAGAAATCTTGACCTTCTTTCACTTTTTTCTGTGCTACAGCAGTAACGAATACTGCAGTGTCATCCATATTAACCATCACAGCCGCAGTTGCTTGACGTGCGATCATGCCGGTTTCTAATGTAACGGTATGCTGGCCATACTGGAATTTACGAACAATAGGATTCAACAAAATATTACCCTTTTTGTAAGGCTACCAGAGATTCTCGAGTAGCATGGTTATTTTCTACTACAGCCTCGCGACTAATGAGAAAATTGATATTCTTGTCATCAATGTTCTCATTAGTCGCGCGAATCGGATGTAGTTTTAAGAGGTTTTAGCTAAAACAATCAATTATCGATAATAGCTTAACATTTAAGTTAAGTATAATTCGAGTATTACTTCAACTTTCGAAATAACTTTTAGCAGAAAAGGGGCCATTAGGCCCCTTTCCACTGAAACTGACAAGATTAACGACGCAGACCCAGACGCTCGATCAGCGCTGTGTAACGTGCGATATCTTTACCTTTCAAGTAAGCCTGTAAACGACGACGCTGAGCAACCATACGCAGCAGACCACGACGGCTGTGGTGATCTTTTTTGTGCTCTGAGAAGTGACCTTGCAGGTGGTTGATTTGAGCTGTCAGCAGAGCGATTTGAACTTCGCTTGAACCCGTGTCATTTTCACCGCGGCCGAATTCAGCAACGATCTTCGCTTTCGCTTCAGTACTTAGAGACATAGTAAACTCCAAATGAATTAATATAAGTGATGAGAGCCAATCTCTAATTTAGCATCTCAAGATTAAGCGCCGCTATTCTACGCTGCTTAAAGCAGCAAAGCAATAAGCGCCATTATGCGGGCTGCTCATTTTCTACAACCAAACGCTTTGGTGCGATACGTCCATCTTCACTCACCAGAGCAATACCAATAAACCGCTGCTCTGTACCACTAGTGACTCGGATCATTTCGCCTTGCGCAAGGCCTTGTACATTACCACATACAGGTTGACCCTGTTTAAAATATGCGGCGGTGTCTTCTGTGATATTCACAGCAGGAAAATGAACAACTGCGGTATCCATTGGCAATAACAGTGAATCCAAGAGTGCTTCAAAAGACCCTTCACCGGCATCCACTTTTGCCCGTAAAGCCGCTAATTGTTCCAAAGAGACCATTCGGTCATAAGGATAATTAGCCACTTGTACACGACGCAGATAAGTGACGTGAGCACCACATCCTAACATTTCACCTAAATCATCAATGATGGTTCGAATATACGTACCTTTCGAACAATGAATTTCCAGCTCTAATTCGTTGTTATCCCAACGAATAAACTGAAGCTCATACACAGTGATAGGACGGGCTTCTCGCTCTATTGTGATCCCTTTTCTTGCGTATTCATAAAGTGGCCGCCCTTGGTGTTTGAGTGCCGAATACATGGAAGGAATTTGTAGAGTATCACCACGAAAATGCTCTAAAGCATCATCAAGTTGCTTTGCTGTAAACTTAACTTCACGCTCACAGATAATTTCACCATGGGAGTCGGAAGTATCCGTACGCTGCCCAAGGCGTGCAATCACTCGATAACGTTTATCTGAGTCGAGTAAAAACTGTGAAAACTTTGTTGCTTCACCAAGACAGATTGGCAGCATCCCCGTCGCTAACGGGTCTAATGCACCAGTATGCCCTGCTTTGTTCGCGTTAAAGAAGCGCCGCACTTTTTGCAGCGCATCATTTGAAGAAATATCAGTAGGTTTATCCAGCAGCAATACGCCATCTATATCACGCCCGCTACGACGACGACCCATTATTTTTCCTCTTTATCATCTGTACCAGAACGACGTTCTTCGTCATTACGAATCACATTCGATACTAGGTTAGACATACGCATACCATCAACTAGCGAGCTATCATATTCAAAAGTCAGCTCAGGAATAATGCGTAAACGCATTGCTTTTCCGAGTAATGAACGAATAAAACCAGATGCTTCGTTTAATGCTTTAATACCTTCAGCTACCATTTCAGCTTCGCTCTTATCATCATTGGCGATGTTGAAAAAGGTGACGAAAACTTTACCGTATGCCAGATCCCGTGAAAGCTCGACACCAGACACGGTTGCCATGCCAATACGAGGATCTTTAATCTCACGCTGCAAAATAATCGCAATTTCTTTTTGCATTTCTTGAGCTACGCGTTGAGAACGACTGAATTCTTTTGCCATCGTTATATCTCCTGACAATAAAGGGGGCTATTGCCCCCTCACAAATACTTTTTTATAACCACGATGTCTCGTGGGTACTCACAAAATTAACCGTCGATTGAACGCTTAACTTCGATGATTTCAAAGACTTCGATCATATCGCCGACACGGACATCGTTGTAGTTCTTAACACCGATACCACATTCCATACCGTTACGAACTTCGCTCACGTCATCTTTGAAGCGACGCAGTGACTCCAACTCACCTTCGTAAATAACCACGTTATCACGTAAGACGCGGATTGGGTTATTACGTTTAATGGTACCTTCAGTAACCATACAACCAGCAACAGCACCAAATTTCGGTGATTTAAATACATCACGAACTTCTGCAAGACCAATGATTTGCTGTTTGTATTCAGGTGCCAACATACCACTCATTGCTTGTTTGATTTCATCAATCAGGCTATAGATTACTGAGTAGTAACGTAAATCGACGCTTTCACTTTCAATAACGCGACGTGCAGATGCATCAGCACGAACGTTAAAGCCAAGAATGATAGCATTCGATGCCGCAGCCAGAGTTGCATCAGTTTCAGTGATACCACCCACGCCTGAACCGATGATTTTAACTTTAACTTCATCAGTTGACAGTTTCATCAGAGACTCAGTGATAGCTTCACAAGTACCCTGAACGTCAGTTTTCAGAACGATATTCAGTTCAGAAACTTTACCTTCTTCCATGTTAGCAAACATGTTTTCCAGTTTAGATTTCTGCTGACGAGCTAATTTCACATCACGGAATTTGCCTTGACGATAGAGAGCAACTTCACGTGCTTTTTTCTCGTCACGAACAACTGTCGCTTCATCACCGGCAGAAGGAACGCTTGAAAGCCCTAAAATTTCAACTGGAATTGAAGGACCTGCAGATTGAACTTCTTTACCTAATTCGTTACGCATTGCACGAATACGGCCATATTCAAATCCACACAGAACGATGTCGCCTTTATTCAAGGTACCTTCTTGAACTAAGATTGTCGCAACTGGGCCACGACCTTTGTCCAGATAAGATTCAACAACAACTCCGCTTGCCATACCTGCATATACCGCTTTCAGTTCTAAAACTTCAGCTTGCAGCAAGATAGCATCTAACAGTTCATCGATACCGGTACCCACTTTTGCAGATACACCGATAAACTGCGTTTCACCGCCCCACTCTTCAGAAATAATACCGTACTGAGACAGCTCATTTCTAACGCGATCTGGGTCAGCTTCTGGTTTATCCATTTTGTTCACAGCAACAACAACTGGTACACCTGCAGCTTTCGCATGTTGGATCGCTTCAATTGTTTGTGGCATTACACCATCATCTGCAGCAACAACCAGAACAACGATATCCGTTGCCTGAGCACCACGTGCACGCATCGAAGTAAACGCGGCGTGACCTGGGGTGTCTAAGAAGGTGATCATACCCTTGTCAGTTTGGACGTGGTATGCACCGATGTGCTGAGTAATACCACCTGCTTCGCCTGATGCTACTTTCGTTGAACGAATGTAGTCCAGTAAAGAGGTTTTACCGTGGTCAACGTGACCCATGATGGTTACAACAGGAGCACGAGGTTCTTTCACCGCTGAGCCAGTGTCACGGTCATTCATCACCGCTTCTTCTAACTCGTTTTCGCGACGCAGAATAACTTTGTGTCCCATTTCTTCTGCTACTAACTGTGCAGTTTCTTGGTCAATCACTTGGTTAATGGTTGCCATCGCACCCATTTTCATCATCGTTTTGATGACTTGTGAGCCTTTAACCGCCATTTTGTTAGCCAGTTCGCCAACGGTAATGGTTTCGCCAATCACTACGTCACGGTTTACCGCAACAGCAGGTTTGGTGAAGCTTTGCTGTAAAGAACTACCTTTACGCTGCTTACCTTTAGAACGACCTGAACGACCCGCAGCACGCTCTTCTTCACGATCAGCTTTCTCAGACAGTTTATTGCCTTTTTTCTGACGTGGAGCTTTCGCTGTACGGTTACGTGAACGACGGCCTTCTTCTTTCTCATCACTTTCGTCTTCTGCTGCACGAGCATGAGTAGACGTTGTAGTGTGATAGTCGCTGTCTTCTTCAGTTTTAGTTTCAGCCGTCCATTTCTCACCGTTCTCTTCAGCCATTTTACGGGCTTCTTCAGCAACACGGCGAGCTTCCGCTTCAACTTTACGTTGAGTTTCTTCTTCGGCTTTACGTTTCAGCTCAGCTGCTTCAGCTTCACGACGCTGTTTTTCGGCATTACTTTCGTTAGTCTTGCCTGGTTTTTGATGATTTTCGCTTTGTTTCACTTTTTCTCTTTCCGCTGCTTCGCGCGTAGCTTTATCAGCTGCTTCACGTTTTGCTTTCTCTTCGGCTTCACGTTTAGCGTTTGCTTCCGCTTCACGTTTGGCAGCGTCTTCTGCTGCACGTTTTGCCAGTTCCTCAGCTTCGCGCTGTGCCTGCTCTTCCGCTTCACGCTGCGCCTGCTCTTCCGATTTCGCTTCTTCAGCGTCACGGTTCACATAAGTGCGTTTTTTGCGGACTTCAACATTTACCGATTTGCTTTTGCCACCGGTGACTGGAACACTCAGCGTACTACGAGTTTTACGCTGCAATGTTAATTTACTTGGCTGACCCGCTACTCCGCCTTGTTCACGGTTTAAGTGGTTCAGTAAAGCTTCTTTTTCAGACTGGTTAACAGAGTCATTCTCACCTTTAGTGATCCCTGCTTCAGCAAATTGCTGTACCAGGCGATCAACTGTGGTTTGAATTTCCGTTGCCAATGATTTTACAGTTTCTGTCATGCCGTTCCTTCCTGCTACAGTGTTTACGCATCGTTACCGAACCAGCAAATATTACGTGCGGCCATAATGAGTTCGCCTGCTTTCTCATTATTCAGACCTTCAATATCAATGAGGTCGTCGATGCCCTGCTCAGCAAGATCTTCCAGTGTACAGATTCCACGAGTAGCCAAATTATAGGCAAGAGTACGATCCATACCGTCAAGATTCAACAAATCTTCTGCTGGCTGATTATCACCTAGGCTCTCTTTTTGAGCCAATTCGATTGTGGTGAGGGCCGCTTTTGCTCTTTCACGTAGAACTTCAACGGTTTCTTCATCAAGACCGTCAATTTCCAGAAGCTCTTTAATTGGCACGTAAGCCAGTTCTTCTAACGTAGAGAAGCCT
Source organism: Providencia sp. PROV210 (assembly GCF_028479445.1). Classification (NCBI taxonomy): domain Bacteria; kingdom Pseudomonadati; phylum Pseudomonadota; class Gammaproteobacteria; order Enterobacterales; family Morganellaceae; genus Providencia; species Providencia sp. PROV210. The sequence continues at coordinate 60,353 of NZ_JAMPNQ010000014.1, read as the reverse complement.
TCTTCAACCAATGTTGTGGCAAACTCTTCGTCAATATCAAGATGCTTGGTGAATGTTTCAATAGAAGCATGTGCTTCTGCCTGATGTTTTGCATTCAGCTCTTCCGCAGTCATGACATTCAGTTCCCACTTGTCATCACCACGATGTATTTTCAGTAACTGAGCTGCTAAGCGAACGTTTTGACCATTACGACCAATCGCTTGGGCTAAGTTGCTGCTTTCAACGGCAACATCCATTGTACAGTTGTCTTCATCAACAACGATAGATGCCACATCAGCCGGAGCCATAGCATTAATAACGAATTGAGCAGGGTTATCATCCCATAACACGATGTCAATTCTTTCACCGCCTAGTTCACTAGAAACGGCTTGAACCCTTGCACCACGCATACCAACGCAAGCACCAACTGGGTCGATACGTTTGTCGTTAGTTTTTACTGCGATTTTAGCGCGCGAGCCTGGATCACGAGCTGCAGCTTTGATCTCAATGATTTCTTCACCAATTTCTGGCACTTCAATGCGGAATAATTCAATCAGCATCTCTGGGCGAGAACGAGTGACAAAAAGCTGTGCACCGCGAGCTTCAGGTCGAACATCATACAGTACTCCGCGAATTCGGTCACCTGGACGGAAATTTTCGCGAGGTAACATATCTTCACGCAAGATAACCGCTTCTGCATTATTACCTAAATCTAAGGTGATATTTTCACGGTTAACTTTCTTCACTTGAGCAGTGATGATTTCACCTTGTTGCTCACGGAATTGATCAACTACCATCGCACGTTCGGCTTCACGAACTTTCTGTACGATAACTTGTTTAGCAGTTTGCGTTGTAATACGGTCAAAAACAACAGACTCAATCTGGTCTTCAACATATCCACCCAATTGCAGTTCAGGATCTTCGAACTGAGCTGCATCAAGAGTGATTTCACGTGTTGGCATTGTCACTTCATCAACAATTAACCAACGGCGGAAAGTGTCAAAATCACCTGATTTACGGTCGATCTCAACACGTACCTCAATTTCTTGCTCGTATTTCTTTTTGGTTGCTGTCGCTAGTGCAGTTTCCAGAGCCTCGAAGATTTTTTCACGAGGGAGGGATTTTTCGTTAGAAACCGCTTCAACAACAGCCAGAATTTCTTTGTTCATCCTAGTTGCCTCATTGAACTTTATTAAAAGTGGGGTACCAAGTTAGCTTTTTGGATGTTGCCGAGGGCGAACACCTCATCCTTACCATCTACAGTAACCGTAATCATTTCACCATCAACGGCTTTAATAATACCTTGCCATCTACGGCGGTTCTGCATAGCTATACGTAATGTCAGAGCCACCTCTTCACCCATAAAACGCTCGTAATGAGCGATCGTGAATAATGGACGCTCCATTCCCGGTGACGAAACTTCAAGGTTATAGATTACAGAAATCGGATCTTCGACATCCAATACTGCACTTACCTGATGGCTGACATCAGCACAATCATCAACAGTGATGCCTTCTTCACTATCAATGAAAATACGTAGTGTCGACGTGCGCCCACGAACGAATTCTAAGCCAACAAACTCAAAGCCTAGCGCTTCTACTGGTGCCGAAACCATCTCTGTTAATTTTTGCTCTAATGTGGACAAGCCCACCCCCAGACATAAAAAAAGGGCATATAGCCCAGTTAATTCGATTATCAAATAACAAAAAACCCCGATATCGGGGCTTTTGTAACTGGACCCATAACGCATGGGTTTACCATAATCCTAGTATACCTTGAAAATCTAGATAAATCGATGAGAAATTACGTTAACGATATCTAATAATGGACTGCAAGATATGTGAATAAGGAAATGGTTGCGGGAGCTGGATTTGAACCAACGACCTTCGGGTTATGAGCCCGACGAGCTACCAAGCTGCTCCATCCCGCGTTCGAAACGTGACTATTTTACACTGACTATTTGTTGTATACAAGTCGTCTAAAATAATGGTGCCGAGGACGGGACTTGAACCCGTACGCCCGTTTTGTAGGCACTACCACCTCAAGGTAGCGTGTATACCAATTTCACCACCTCGGCACTGAGGTGAGGTTACTAATTTACTCATCAATAACCTCAAATTTTTAACTTCTACTGCTTTACTACTGATGAGGACTAAATGCCTTAATCCGGAATCTTAAACACTTAACGAGGGATATCGCTCGTTGGTGTTGCTGGTGCTGCCGGAACGTCTGTTGGTTGCTCGACTTTTGCCGGTTCACTAATGTTTTCCCACTTACTACCTGTACCAGTGCCATATTTGTTGGCAGTCATATTGCCAAGCACTAAACTGATAATGAAAAACACAGCAGCCAAGATTCCAGTCATACGGGTCATGAAGTTACCTGAGCCCGATGAACCAAACAGTGTTGCAGAAGCGCCCGCACCGAATGATGCACCCATGTCAGCACCTTTACCTTGCTGTAACATCACCAGACCAATCAGGCTGATAGCCACTAGCAAAAAGATAATTAAGAGAGCTATATACATTTGAGTTACCTATTCAGTTACGGCGCATAGCCTATGCTATGACCCTTATACTGCACACCTACCCAATACTGAAAAATATAATTGCAGGATTGAGCAGGTGCGAATACTAACCAAAGCTGAGCTGACAAGCAAGTCTATTTTGCTTTCACGCGACCATTTGAAGAAAAAATCAACAAATTATCGAAATAATACTCAGCCATCTAATTATGTCGTCTTAACGTTTATTTTTATAAGCATTAAGAAAACCCATTTCAATGAATAAACTTAATTAACCCGCTGCTTTTACTGCATCAGCAATATGGTTAGCCATTTTAGTCACAGTCTCTTCATCTTCACCTTCGACCATCACACGGATAAGTGGTTCGGTACCCGATTTTCTGAGTAATACGCGACCTTTCCCAGCTAACTCTTTTTCTACTTGTTCATTTGCTGCAATGACCGCATCACTTTGTAGAGGATCATGCTTGCCTTTGAAACGTACGTTAACCAACACTTGTGGCAATAATTTCATCCCACTGCAGAGGTCATGTAAACTCATTTGGTTACGAACCATTGCACTAAGTACTTGCAGCCCAGCTACAATGCCGTCACCCGTAGTGGTTTTATCTAATAAAATAACGTGCCCTGAGTTTTCCGCTCCCATGCGCCAGCCTTTTTCTTGCAGTTTTTCCAGTACATACCGGTCACCGACTTTAGCTCGCTCAAAAGGAATACCCAGTTGTTTCAGTGCAATCTCCAAACCCATGTTACTCATCAAGGTGCCAATAACGCCACCTTTTAACTGGCCTTGGCGTAATGCTTCACGTGCAATGATATATAGGATTTGGTCACCGTCGACTTTGTTACCTTCGTGGTCAACCATGATGATTCTGTCGCCATCACCATCAAAAGCTAAGCCTACATCCGCTTTCTCTGCAATGACGCGCTCTTGCAGCATACGAACATCTGTTGCGCCACACTCTTCATTAATATTGATACCATTAGGATCGCAACCAATGGCGATAACTTCTGCACCTAATTCGCTAAATACATTGGGAGCAATGTGGTACGTTGCGCCATTTGCACAGTCTAGAACAACTTTAAGACTGTTCAGGCTCTGCTCATTTGGAAATGTGCCTTTACAGAATTCGATATAACGTCCTGCCGCGTCGACGATACGGTTTGCACGACCTAATTCAGCAGATTCAACACAAGTAATCGGTTTTTCCATCTCAGCTTCGATAGCTTCTTCAACTTCATCTGGCAACTTAGTTCCATCAATAGAGAAGAATTTGATCCCATTATCATAATATGGGTTATGAGAGGCAGAAATAACGATCCCCGCTTCGGCACGGAAAGTACGAGTGAGATATGCAACCGCAGGCGTTGGCATTGGACCAGTAAACGATGCAGATAATCCAGCAGCCGCTAAGCCAGCTTCTAAAGAAGACTCCAACATATAGCCAGAAATACGCGTATCTTTGCCGATAATAATTTTTCGTGAGCCATGACGTGCGAGGACTTTACCCGCAGCCCAGCCTAATTTTAAAACGAAATCAGGCGTGATCGGACTGTCGCCCACTTTGCCACGAATACCATCAGTACCAAAATATTTACGGTTACTCATACGCTAACTTTTCCTTTTCTGACAGAGTCATCTGAACCACTTGCATTGCCTGCACAGTTTCTTTCACATCATGAACACGAATAATCTGTGCTCCCTGCATTGCAGCAATAGTTGCACAAGCTAAACTGCCCGCAAGACGTTCTTGAGGTGGAACATTCAATAATTGTCCAATCATAGATTTGCGTGACAGACCTGCCAATAGCGGTAGTCCGAAATCATGAAACTGATCTAAATATGCTAATAATTGGTAATTATGCGACAGGTTCTTACCAAAACCAAAGCCTGGATCGATAATTATTTGCTGTTTATCAATTCCAGCATCTACACAGCGTTTAATTTCAATGGCTAAGTAGTCTTTGACTTCCTTGACGACATTCGCATAGTCAGGTGCATTCTGCATCGTTCTTGGCTGGCCTTTCATGTGCATAATACATACGGGTAACCCTGTATTGGCTGCAACCTCAAGCGCACCATCTTCATGCAATGAACGAATATCATTGATAATGTGCATTCCTGCTTTAGCGGCTTCATTCATGACTTGAGCTTTTGAGGTATCAACAGAAATCCACACATCAAAACGTTTAGCAATGGCCTCTACAATTGGAATAACTCGGTCTAATTCTTCGCTTACAGAAACTTCAGCCGCACCTGGACGTGTCGATTCACCGCCGATATCAATAATCGTTGCGCCTTCTTGAACCATTTTAGCAACATGATCGAGTGCATCGTGATAACGATTATGGGTGCCACCATCTGAAAATGAATCAGGAGTAACATTCAGAATCCCCATCACCTGAGGAGTAGATAAGTCAAGGAGATGACCTCGAGCTTTAATGTGCATGATTATTTTTCCTTAACGTAAAAAACCCCAGTAATCTGGGGTTTTCAATTAATCAACTTGTGACGATAGCTTATTGTGGCTTGCTATCGTTATTATCGGATGAATTATTTTCATCTGACTTATCAGTTGGTTGTTCAGGCTGAGGTTCTGTCGCCGCTGTTTCAGGTTTTGATGCGCTTGTTGCTGCACCAAATGAGCCGGTCACATTGTTAACTTTTTTATCCTCATCCCAACCTGCTGGCGCACGTACTGGACGGCGGTTCATCAGGTCATCAATCATTGGCATATCTATCGTTTCATATTTCAATAATGCATCTTTCATTGCATGCAGAATATCCATATTGTCGGTTAAGGTTTTATGTGCAACCTTATAACCACGGTCGATAATTGCTTTGATCTCTTCATCAATAATGCGTGCAGTTTCATCTGAATAAGTCGAGCTATGTCCTGAACGACCTAAGAATGCTGGGCCTTCTTCTTCAGAATATAACACTGGACCTAACTTGTCAGAGAAGCCCCACTGAGTCACCATTTTTCTAGCTGTGTTGGTGGCTTGCTGGATATCGCCTGATGCACCGGTAGAAATTTTGTCATAACCGTAAATCAGTTCTTCAGCAATACGACCACCATAGGTGCTTGCAATATTACCTTCTAACTTCTGACGGCTCGCACTAATTTGGTCACCTTCAGGTAAGTAGAACGTCACACCCAATGCACGACCACGAGGAATAATAGTCACTTTATGAACAGGGTCATGCTCTGGCATCAAGTAGCCCACAATCGCATGTCCAGCTTCATGATAAGCAGTCGATTCTTTCTGCTCTTCCGTCATCATTAAAGAACGGTGTTCAGCACCCAGCCAAACTTTATCTCGCGCTCTTTCGAATTCAGCCATGGAGACAACACGCTTATTTTCACGTGCCGCAAACAATGCTGCTTCGTTAACTAAGTTTGCTAACTCCGCACCAGAAAAACCTGGGGTTGCACGAGCAAGGATAGAGGTATCAACACCTGGGTCAATTGGAACACGACGCATATGAACTTTCAGAATCTGTTCACGGCCACGGACATCCGGTAGACCAACAACAACCTGACGGTCAAAACGACCTGGACGTAATAATGCTGGGTCAAGTACGTCAGCACGGTTAGTTGCAGCAATAACAATGATGCCTTCATTACCTTCGAAACCATCCATCTCAACCAGCATTTGGTTCAGTGTCTGTTCACGTTCATCGTGACCACCACCTAAACCAGCGCCACGTTGGCGACCAACAGCATCGATTTCATCAATAAAAATGATACAAGGCGCAGCTTTCTTTGCTTGTTCGAACATGTCACGAACACGCGAAGCACCAACCCCGACAAACATTTCCACGAAATCAGAACCGGAAATAGTAAAGAAAGGAACTTTAGCTTCACCAGCAATCGCTTTTGCCAGTAATGTTTTACCTGTACCCGGAGGTCCTACCATCAGGACGCCTTTAGGAATCTTACCACCGAGTTTTTGGAAACGAGCTGGTTCACGTAAGAATTCTACGATTTCACCCACTTCTTCTTTAGCTTCATCACAACCAGCAACGTCTGCAAATGTTGTTTTGATCTGATCTTCTGTCAGCATACGGGCTTTACTTTTGCCGAATGACATAGCCCCTTTGCCGCCGCCACCTTGCATTTGGCGCATAAAGAAAATCCAGACACCAATCAACAGAAGCATTGGGAACCAGGAAATGAAAATAGATGTCAGTAAGCTAGGTTCTTCTGGTGGTTCACCGACGACAGTTACATTCTTGTTTAACAAGGTGTCTAACAACTTCTCATCCTGCATAGGAAGATAAGTTGTATAGCGGCTATTATCCGCTTTTCTGACGTTCAATTCACGACCTGTGATACGAACTTCACGTACCTGATCCTGGGCTAACTCATTGATAAACGTTGAATAATCAACTCTGCGACTATTCGAATCGCTTGGGCCAAAACTCTGGAACAAGGACATCAGAACAACTGCGATGACTAACCAGAGAATTAGGTTTTTCGCCATGTCACTCAAGGGATTAACCTCACCTTACAACTGTGTTAACAAATAACGCTCAGGGTACTATAGTTTTAGTCCTGTCGCTACAATGTATACTTCACGCGATCGTGCCCGCGAAGATTCGGGTTTACGAACTTTAACTTTCGTAAATAGGGAGCGGATATCCCTGAGGTATTCATCAAAGCCTTCTCCCTGAAATACTTTAACAATAAAACTTCCCCCAGGAGCCAATACCGCACGGCACATATCCAATGCTAATTCAACCAGATACATAGAGCGAGGAATATCTACTTCAGGTGTTCCGCTCATATTTGGAGCCATGTCAGACATAACCACTTGTACTTTTTTATCCCCTACTCGCTCTAACAAAGCAGCAAGTACGGCTTCATCGCGAAAATCTCCTTGGAGGAAATCAACACCGACGATGGGATCCATTGGTAACAGGTCACAAGCAATAACACGACCATGATGACCTATTTGGCTGACAACATACTGCGACCAACCACCTGGGGCGGCCCCTAAATCAACAACGGTCATACCTGGTTTAAAAATCTTATCACCTTGCTGGATTTCATCCAGTTTAAACCATGCACGTGAGCGGAGCCCTTTTTTTTGTGCTTGCTGAACATATTTATCACTAAAATGTTCTTGCAACCAACGACTGGAGCTTGCCGAACGTTTTTTATTGGCCATTGCACTTTCCAACTATACTAATAGAAATACATTTCCCGACATTCTTCAAGTTACAAGGGATTAGCTTCATTTTTCCCCAAGCTACATAATTTACTATGTATTTCAGGATAGTTTACGTTGCCGCCTACTAGTAACCCGATGGACTTCGGGTAATCATTAGCTGCTTCTTTACCATCAAATAAGATATAATTGATGGTGATAGTGATCAGATGGCGGTAGAATATGCCATTTTCAATACTAACCAAGCAAAAAATCGATGAATCTTAATAAAAAACAAATCCAGCACCTAAAAAGTCTCGCTCACCACTTAAACCCTGTTGTTATGATTGGCAACAATGGCTTAACCGAAGGTGTTTTGGCTGAGATAGAACTCTCATTAACACATCACGAGCTTATCAAAGTCAAAATCGCAGGCGAAGATCGTGATACTAAAAATTTGATCGCTGATGCGATTGTTCGCGAAACTGGTGCAGCAAATGTCCAAGTTATCGGTAAAATTCTTGTTCTCTACCGTCCTTCAGCTGAGCGCAAAATCATTTTACCTAAATAATAACTCTTCATTTATATAAAAATGCCATCGAAAGCATGTTTTATATGACGAAAAAGGCCGCCTGCGGCCTTTCTCTCTAAATCAGTGAAATAATATAACCAATTCAGGGAAATAGGAATCAGATATACTCAACTTTAAGAATTTCGAACTCAACATCCCCGCCCGGCGTCTTAATTGTGACGACATCATCAACTTCTTTGCCCACTAATCCACGAGCAATTGGCGAATTGACAGAGATTAAATTCACTTTAATATCTGCTTCATCATCACCGACAATACGGTAAGTTAGCTCTTCATCTGTATCTAGGTTAAGTACAGTGACTGTTGCTCCGAAAATAACACGTCCATTGTTAACCATTTTCGTTATATCAATCACTTGAGAGTGGGAAAGTTTAGATTCAATTTCTTGAATACGACCTTCACAAAACCCCTGTTGTTCACGCGCAGCATGATATTCAGCATTTTCTTTTAAATCACCATGCTCACGAGCATCTGCAATTGCCGCAATAATTTCAGGGCGACGGACAGATTTCAAGTACTCGAGCTCTTCTCTGAGCTTGTTTGCACCAAATACTGTCATTGGAATCTGTTTCATTTGATAAATACCTCTGATTCAATCCTATATAAAAAATAAGTATCTTCCTGATTTTGTAACAGCAGTACACCGAACACCACTGTGTGTAGGGGGGTGTTCAAATTACTTGGGGTGTAAATAACTCAATCAGACTAATTTAGCCACTTATCTTATCATACTGTTCGCTATTTTAACTGAGAGTTAATAGCGGATCATCGTTTACTTTATTGGGCATTACACTTTAGTATGTGTAGTATGTCTACCCTGATATGTGAAATATATGTCGTTATTAACTTCAACCAGAAAATTAATCATCACTTTAGGACTTACCTTCGTAAGTTCACAAGCTTTATCCATTCCTGTTGATGATTTTAAACAGTATCTCCCCGACGGCACTAACCTTGCTCTGGTTGCGCAGAAAGTAGGAAGTAATACTCCGCTCATTGATTATAACGCTCAACAAATGGCGCTACCGGCCAGTACCCAAAAAGTCGTCACTGCATTGGCTGCTTTATTGCAATTAGGCCCAGACTATCGTTTCGTAACCAATTTTGAAACCGATGCAAAATTAAATAACAACACGCTGACGGGTGATTTAGTCATCCGCTTCAGTGGCGATCCAACACTGACTCGCCAACAAATTCGTAATATGGTCAACGCATTAAAGCAAATCGGTATTCATAAAGTTGATGGCGATCTTATTGTCGATATTTCAGCATTTGCAAGCCATGACAAAGCACCGGGCTGGGTATGGAACGATATGACCCAATGCTTTAGTGCACCACCTGCCGCCGCGATTATTGATAGAAACTGCTTCTCAGTTTCCCTCTATCCCGCAGATAAACCGGGCGATATGGCATTTATCAAAACAGCTAATTTTTATCCGGTGAATATGTTTAGTGAGGTTAAAACCCTTGCAAAAGGTTCGCCAGAATCCCGTTACTGTGAATTGGATGTGGTTCCAGGAGAGCTCAATCGATATACCTTAACAGGCTGCTTAACTCAACGCAGTGAGCCCCTACCTCTAGCTTTCGCAGTACAAAATGGCGCAAGCTATTCGGGTGCAATTGTTAAGAATGAGTTGATCAATGCGGGTATTGAACTGACAGGAAGCATAAAGAAAAGAACACTTCCCGTTCCTCAATCCCAAGTTCTCGTCAAAACAGAATCGAAACCTTTGCATGACCTGCTGAAAGTTATGTTGAAAAAATCAGATAATATGATCGCTGATACGGTATTTAGAACCATTGGGCGTGATTACTATGGGGTACCAGGTACATGGCGTTCAGGCTCTGATGCAGTAAGACAAGTATTGAAGCAAAAAGCAGGTATCGATTTAGGTAATACTGTGATGGTGGATGGCTCTGGGTTATCACGACATAACCTGATTACACCAGCAACTATGATGGAAGTTTTGCAGTTTATCGCTAAAAACGATCAGCAGCTTGATTATATCTCAATGCTCCCGCTAGCAGGCCATGATGGAACACTGCGCTACCGTGGCGGTTTAGATGAAGCGGGTGTAAACGGTAAGGTTTCAGCTAAAACAGGCGCATTGCAAGGAGTTTATAACCTCGCCGGCTTTATTACCACAGCAAGTGGGCAGCGAGTTGCATTCGTCCAATTTATTTCAGCCTATGCCGTTCCTCAAAGCCAACAGCGTAGTCGCCGCGTACCATTAGTGCGTTTTGAAAGCCGTTTATATAAAGATCTGTACCAGAAAAACTGATCCTCACAGAGATCCTTTTCAGGATCTTAAGGTATAAAAAAGGCGCAATTATCAAAATTTGCGCCTTTTTATATACCTAACGATTAATTATTTTTGGTAAATGAATTCGACACCTTCGTCGTCATCTTCATCCCAATCATCATCCCAATCGTCATCAAGTTCTTCAGCTTCAGACAGTTGCTCTTTATGGTAATCATCCCACATAAATTCAACTTTCTCTGGCTGTTTAGTTTCATCTTCAACGGACATATTGCGTGGTTGGGTATTCATAAACTCCATGATATCCCAGCACAGTGCTTTCACGCCTTCGTGATTCACTGCGGAAATCATATAGTATTTATCTTCCCAGCCCATACCTTTGGCAATTTCAGCTGCACGTTTAGCTGACTCTTCTGCACCTAAAATATCGACTTTGTTGAAGACTAACCAGCGTGGTTTTTGTGCTAATTTCTCGCTGTATTTCTCCAGTTCACCAACAATGATCTTTGCATTTTCTACAGGATCAGATTCGTCAACTGGACAGATGTCGATCAAATGTAACAATACGCGGCAACGTTCTAAGTGTTTAAGGAATTGGATCCCTAAACCCGCACCTTCCGCAGCACCTTCGATCAACCCTGGAATGTCAGCAACCACAAAGCTCTGCTCGTTATCCATACGTACCACACCAAGGCTTGGTACTAAGGTCGTAAATGGATAATCAGCGACTTTTGGCTTAGCCGCAGAGACTGAGCGAATAAATGTTGATTTACCGGCATTCGGCATACCTAACATACCCACATCAGCAAGCAGCATTAGTTCTAAAAGGATCTCACGAGTTTCACCTTTCGTTCCCATGGTACGCTGACGCGGAGCACGGTTAACTGAAGATTTAAAACGGGTGTTACCCAGCCCATGGAAACCGCCCTTAGCAACCATGTGGCGTTGTTCATGACGAGTCATGTCACAAAGTACTTCATTAGTACCTAAATCGCGTACACGGGTCCCTACAGGAACTTTAACCGTGATATCTTGACCACGTTTACCAGTACATTCACGACTTTGACCATTTTGGCCACGTTCAGCCCGGAATGATTTTTCAAAACGATAGTCGATCAGGGTGTTGAGGTTTTCATCTGCCTGTAAATAGACATCACCACCATCACCACCATCACCACCGTCAGGTCCCCCTTTCGGGATATATTTTTCACGACGGAAGCTGACACAACCATTGCCACCATCTCCCGCCACGACCAATATTTTGGCTTCATCTACAAATTTCATAATTCTTTCTCCGTCTGCTAGCCATTATAGTGCTGGATGGCTGTATTACCCAGAGATGGCGTATTTTGAATATAAAAAGCCCCGCAAAAGGTTTTTGCAGGGCTTTAATTCTAAAATTAAAAGTCAGAAAACTTATTCAGCTTCGATGCTGATAAATTTACGATTGTTTGGACCTTTAACTTCAAATTTAACTTTACCGTCCGCTAGGGCGAATAGAGTGTGGTCACGGCCACAACCTACGTTGTTTCCTGCGTGGAATTTAGTACCACGTTGACGTACGATGATGCTACCTGCTAATACAGCTTCGCCACCGAAACGTTTTACACCCAGACGTTTTGCTTCTGAGTCGCGACCGTTACGAGTTGAACCGCCAGCCTTTTTATGTGCCATTAATCTGCTCTCCTAAATCTTAAGCGATGCCAGTGATCTTAACATCAGTGAACCACTGACGATGACCTTGCTGTTTACGGCTATGTTTACGACGACGGAACTTAACGATTTTAACTTTATCGCCACGACCGTGTGCAACCACTTCCGCTTTCACTTTAACGCCTTCAACGACAGGAGCGCCGATTTGGATCTCATCGCCATTAGCAACCATCAGAACTTGATCAAATTCAACAGTTTCACCTGTTGCGATGTCCAGCTTTTCTAGGCGGACAGTTTGACCTTCGCTAACTCGGTGTTGTTTACCACCACTTTGGAAAACCGCGTACATATTAACTCCGCTTTCCGCGTACTCGCTAAATATTTCAATTCCTGAGCACGCTATAAAATATTCACAATAGGGCGCGAATTCTACGCAAAAAAGCATCAGAACACAAGCCAATAATGCAGTTAGATTACAAAAAATACGACTTTTTTATCTTGTGTGGCTTTTTCCGGCTGATTTTTTTGGAATATATTGAATTGTTACTTATTTAAACATTTTTTGCACTTCACCCGATAATCTTATTATTAATAATGTTATGCTTACAGAATTACTGTGATCTCGGCCCCCCCTTTTGACTCTCGGGAGGACCCAAAAACTAATAATATGAATAAATTACAATGAATTTAGAATCTATTATTGAACTGACAAATGAGGACATGTCAGCGGTAAACAAAGTGATCCTCAGTCAATTAAATTCGGATGTAGCGTTAATCAATCAATTAGGTTACTACATTATCAGTGGCGGCGGTAAAAGGATCCGACCAATGATCGCGATCCTTGCCGGACGATCCCTCGGCTATTCTGGGCATAAACATACCCAAGTCGCCGCACTGATAGAGTTCATCCACACGGCCACTTTATTACATGATGACGTTGTTGATGAATCGGATATGCGTCGTGGAAAACAGACAGCAAATGCGGTTTTTGGAAATGCTGCTAGCGTTTTAGTCGGTGACTTTATCTACACTCGATCCTTCCAAATGATGACGGATCTTGATTCTATGCGTGTCTTAAAGCTCATGTCAGAAGCGACTAATGTCATCGCTGAAGGTGAAGTTTTGCAGTTAATGAACTGCAACGATCCTAACATTACCGAAGAAAACTACATGCAGGTTATCTATAGCAAAACAGCTCGCCTATTTGAAGCGGCGTCTCACGCCTCTGCCATTTTAGCGAATGCAACACCTGCTCAAGAAAAAGCATTACAGGATTATGGCCGTTATATTGGCACCGCATTCCAGTTAGTAGATGATCTTCTGGATTACGATGCTGATAATACCCAACTGGGTAAAAATACCGGTGATGATCTGGATGAAGGAAAACCGACGCTACCACTGTTACATGCAATGAACCATGGTAACGAAGAAGAGTCCGCACTGATTAGGCAAGCGATTGAGCAAGGTAATGGACGCCATTTACTAGACACAGTTCTAGCAACTATGAAACGTTGTGGTTCACTCGATTACACTTACCAACGTGCCCAAGAAGAAGCTCAAAAAGCAATTGATGCTTTAGATATCCTTGAAGACAGTGCTTATAAGCAAGCATTAATTGGCTTGGCACACATAGCAATCCAACGCCATTCCTAATTTTTCAGGTATTATATCGATAGCTAAACTCAGGGGTGAAAGAAATTTCGCCCCTTATTATTTTATTCCTGCTCTTGCTGCGATTCTTGTTCTATTTTGGCTAATAATGACGAGAGGCCATAGCGTAAAATATACTTAACGATTGTTTTACGTTCAGTTTCTGTTAACTGATAATACGCCTCAGTCCAAATCTGGAATGCATCCATTCTCTGTGCTTGATAAGGCACTGATGGCTCGTAGACATTTAATTGCCCTTGAATGTCTGTAGGTAAGCTTTCAAAGTAATATTCTACAGCCTTCCCCTGAACACCTCTTTTACGTCGATTTTTCCAGCCTTCTCTTCGAGCCATCAGATTGATACCTTGAGGTGAAGTAGGAAGACCATCTATGCCTGCTAATTCTTTCGCAGTGAACCACAATTTTTTCATATTCTCACTTTTACGCTTAGCTTATATTTTGTAATCTGCTTTTGTCGCTATACCAAAGTTGTTTTGTTAAAAAATTCATTCGATTCAATACAGTATAAATTTATAGCTTGGTTATTTTTTTATCAATTAAACTGACCAACGCCAATGCCCCCTCTCGTACAATAAACGCTAAAACCTTTACGCGTTCATCATCAGAAAGCTGGTTGTATGCTGCCTGCCAGATATGCGATTGCTCCTCATGTTTAGCCTGATAAACCACCGGAGCTTCATACATAAAAACATGTTCAGCAATATCGGAAGGGATGGAACTAATATGGTATTCCAATGCTTTACCTTGAATTCCTCTCCGTTTGCGACTAAGCCAATTTTCTCGTCTAGCCATCGCATTAATACCTTGAGTGCTCATAGGTAACCCCTGAATTCCCACTAACTCCTTAGCTGTTAGCCATTCCTTATTCATCATCGACTCTCCTTGTCGTACGAGTATCTCTCTTTATCGTTGCCGAAAATTATTTCTATATAACCTTGCACCATCATTGTGAATATTAAGAAATCATAAATAAATGATAGATATTATTCGCTTTTTGTTTCTTATATAAAAGGTATTAACAACACATTGAGAATGGTTTTTATCAATTATTGAGAAATATAAATCTTCACGATAAACAGAATAAATACATATAAACACAGGGATTTTCTTAATAACTAAATTTAGTTATTTTTATTTTCAAAGTCTTACCTTAATTCACAATAATCATTCTCATCTTTCTATTATTTTCAGAAAAATAACGACAGTTTCATAAAAATGAATATTTAGAAAAAATTAGAAATTATTATTGGAAATTTCTGTTATTTTATTTCCAATAACAGAGCAATTGTACTGAATGTATCACAATACTCTGTTAGATGTACCATTAACTCTCATGAATCTGAGTAAAAAAAGGATTAAAAAAAGGATTAAAAAATGATGTTACGGAAATCGGATTGGCACCCAGCAGATATCATCGCAGCCCTACGAAAACGGGGAACAACACTTGCTGCTATTTCTAGGAAGGCAGGGCTTAGCTCATCGACTCTTGCAAATGCGCTGTCCAGACCTTGGCCTAAAGGAGAATGGATTATTGCAAATTTTTTAGGCATACACCCATCAGAAATTTGGCCTAGCCGCTATTACGACTCAATGACTGGAGATTTATTAGAAAGAAAGGCGAGAGAGAAAATAGAGCACGAAGAAAACGCGATATAGCAGAAACATAAGTTTCTATTAAAAAATCCATTGGTCCGAATAATTAATTAAACTAAATAATTCACCCAAACCATTATTAATATATCTTTAGTTATGAAATCACTTTAAGAAGAAATTTTCATTATATTGAAACAGATACACTTAGCATAAAATAAAAGGGTTGAGTTGCATCAAGGCAACCCAACCCTTATTTATGAATGAATCATTAAAACAGCATTAGCCATTAATGAATTTTTCACCAAGCTCGATATCCGCTTTCAATACCTCTAACATCTCATTCAGTGCTTTCTCTTCGAATGCACTTAATTTACCGATTGGTAAATGTTTTTCGATGCCATTTTTGCCTAATAATACAGGTTGAGCGAAGAAACGAGCGTGTTCACCGTCACCTTCAGTGTAAACACATTCAACAACGTTGCTTTCGCCTTGTAAACCACGGATAAGAGATAAGCCCAAACGTGCAGCTGCTTGGCCCATAGACAGAGTTGCTGATCCGCCACCCGCTTTTGCTTCAACAACTTCAGTACCCGCGTTTTGAATACGCTTAGTCAGAGCTGCAACTTCTTCATCAGTGAAGCTAACACCAGGAATTTGAGATAATAATGGCAGAATAGTAACGCCAGAGTGCCCACCAATAACTGGCACTTCGATTTCGCTTGTTTTCTTGCCTTTCAGTTCAGCAACAAAAGTATTTGAACGAATGATATCAAGTGTTGTTACACCGAACAGACGATTTTTATCGTAAACACCTGCTTTTTTCAGAACTTCAGCCGCGATAGCCACTGTCGTATTCACTGGGTTAGTGATAATACCGATCAGCGCTTTCGGGCAAGTTACTGCGATTTGTTGAATAAGATTACGTACAATGCCTGCGTTCACGTTGAATAGGTCAGAACGGTCCATACCCGGTTTACGTGCAACGCCCGCAGAAATTAATACTACATCCGCACCTTTCAGTGCTGGAGTGGCATCTTCACCTGCGAAACCAACAACTTTAACGTCTGTAGGGATGTGGCTTAAATCTGCGGCAACACCTGGAGTTACTGGTGCGATGTCGTAGAGGGAGAGTTCTGAACCTGCTGGGAGCTGGTTTTTGAGAAGAAGGGCTAGAGCCTGACCGATACCACCTGCTGCACCTAGGACTGCAACTTTCATTCTAAAACTCCTTAATTGTACTTTAAAAATATGAATTCATCTGACTACGCACTAAACACATTACTTATAAAAAACAATTCTTTAACAGTTAGAGAGAAGTGTTAACGCGAGATAAATTACCGACTGAATGACACCATTCTAAACAAATTCCTTATCTGTTAATGAGATAACGGACACTTTTTTAACAAATAGTTTTTATTGCTATTGTCTTTAACCCTAAGCACAACTTTATGTGTTGTTTTTTCCATCTTAATCATATGATTTAACAAAAATGAAACATATTTTAAGATGAAACTTAAGGCGCTTTTAAGTTAAATTTTGAGCCATTAATTTAAGATAGAGATAAAAACCTGACTGTAAATTCCTCTTTTAAATCGGCCATTAAATCATCAAAAACCAATTATCTTGCATAAAAATGCAGTTTTACGCATAATGCAACTCAATTTAATACCAAAAGATGGGTTAATTATGCGCACTGTGTCGAAACAAGAAGACTTGGTAAAAGCTTTTAAAGCTCTCCTGAAAGAAGAGAAATTTAGTTCACAAGCTGAGATTGTGGTTGCTCTTCAAGAACAAGGCTTCGAAAATATTAATCAATCTAAAATTTCCAGAATGCTAACCAAGTTTGGTGCGGTTCGAACCCGTAACGCAAAAATGGAAATGGTGTATTGCTTACCAAGCGAACCTGGGGTACCAACTGCGACGAGTCCACTCAAAAATCTGGTACTGGACGTTGATTACAACCACTCAGTTGTTGTGATCCGTACAAGCCCTGGTGCCGCACAGTTGATCGCACGCCTGCTAGATTCTCTAGGTAAAGCTGAAGGGATCTTAGGCAGCATTGCTGGAGATGATACGATTTTCTCCACACCAACCAATGACTTCACAACTCGTGAGCTGTACGAATCCATACTAGTCTTGTTTGAACAAGAACTTTAGCCCTTTTGAGGGATTATCTCGAAACCTAAAGAGGGAAAACCGTGTTATTTGAAATTTTAAGAAATATAATTCATTACGGTTTTCACTTTTTAGTTCCTTTTCTGTTTGGTTATCTATTCTGGCGAAAAAATTGGCAGTTAGCGGCATTATTGATGATCGCAACTATGGCGATCGATTTAGATCATCTTCTAGCTGACCCTATCTTTGATCCAGATCGCTGTGGTGTTGGCTACCACCCAATGCACACTATTTGGGCTGCAATTGCCTATGTGGTGTTATTTTTCTTCCCATCATGGAAATTAAAAGCGATTGCCGTGGGCTGTTTATTCCACTTATTTACCGATTCAGTAGATTGCTATATGGGAAGTATAAAGAAAGAGATGCAAACAACGGTGCTAAGCTGTTCAGGATTACCCGATCGGGCAGATATTGATTTACCACCACAGCGATAAAAATTGAAGCCCTAACAGAGTGTTAGGGCTTTTATTCTGATTACTCTTCAGGTTCAGCTTGCGCTTTCTTTTTCAAACCATCCAGTAATTTTTCGTGAATACCACCAAAACCACCATTACTCATCACTAAAATATGGTCACCCGGCTGAGCCGTTTCGATCACCATATTTGCCAGAGTATCCACATCGGCATGCCAATGCGCAGGTTGCACACAATGCTCAGCAATCTCAGTCACCATCCAAGGAATATTCGTTGGTTGGAATAAGAAGACTTCATCCGCACGACCTAATGCCGGTGCGATATCATTCTTATTGATGCCCATTTTCATGGTATTCGAACGTGGCTCAAGTACTGCGATAATCCGTGCTGTTCCGCCGACCTTGCTACGTAATGCTTCTAACGTCGCTAAAATAGCAGTTGGATGATGAGCAAAGTCATCATACACACTGACATCATTTTCAACACCACGTAGTTCAAGACGGCGACGAGCATTGATAAATTTATCCAATGCCAAACACGCTTCTTTTGCAGGCACACCAACATGATGCGCCGCTGCAATTGCCATCAAACCATTTTGAATATTGTGATTACCCACTTGAGACCAATTCACTTCCCCGACTTTTTGCTGCTGATAATGTACTTCAAAGCGGCTGCCATCGTGGTTCAGTTTCACGGCCTGCCATTCACCGTGTTCACCCACCAGTTCTTGTTCACTCCAACAACCCATATTCATGACTTGTTTGAGATTATTATCACTGTCAGGCATTAAAATTTTCCCGCTAGCAGGAACAAGACGAACGAGATGATGGAACTGTTTTTGAATTGCCTCAAGATTTTCAAAGATATCCGCATGATCGAATTCAAGGTTATTGAGGATCAACGTTTTCGGGCTGTAATGAACGAATTTTGAGCGCTTATCAAAGAATGCACAATCATATTCATCGGCTTCAATAACAAAGAATGGGCTATTACCAATCTTTGAGGAAACATCAAAATTACCCGGAACACCACCAATCAAAAAGCCTGGTTCGTAACCACAATCTTCGAGGATCCAAGCCAGCATTCCCGCAGTCGTTGTTTTTCCATGAGTTCCCGCAACGGCTAATACCCAACGCTCTGGAAGCACATGGTCATGGAGCCATTGTGGTCCTGATGTATACGGTAAACCTCTTTCTAAGACGGCTTCTACACAAGGATTGCCACGCGTCATTGCATTACCAATCACCACCATATCCGGAGCAGGATCTAGCTGAGCAGGGTCGTAACCTTGAATCAGTTCAATGCCTTGCTTTTCAAGCAATGTACTCATTGGCGGGTATACGTTCGCATCGGAGCCTGTCACTTTGTGTCCTAAAGAACGAGCCAAAATTGCCAAACTACCCATAAAGGTACCGCATATGCCTAAAATATGTATGTGCATTATTTTTCATCCAATAGCATGAGGTTTATCACTATTCTACTCATCAATCACAGGTTTATAAATGTATTAGCCTATTAATCTTTTTTTTATTTAGATAAACTCCTCGCCCAAGGGTACAATACGCCCCGCAAACCTCTGTCAATTTTATTCAGGACCTTCGTCATGAAAACATTAGGCGAATTCATCGTCGAAAAGCAACAAGATTTTTCTCATGCAACAGGTGAACTGACGGCATTACTGTCAGCGATCAAACTGGGCGCTAAAATTATCCATCGCGATATTAACAAAGCTGGACTCGTTGACATTCTCGGCGCTAGTGGTGTTTCGAATGTACAAGGTGAAGTTCAGATGAAGCTTGACCTGTATGCAAACGAAAAACTGAAAGCGGCTTTGAAAGCTCGCGGAGAAGTCGCCGGTATCGCCTCTGAAGAAGAAGATGACATTGTCATTTTCGAAGGTGACCGTGCAGAAAACGCGAAATATGTCGTTTTAATGGATCCATTAGATGGTTCTTCGAATATCGATGTAAACGTTTCCGTTGGTACAATCTTCTCAATTTATCACCGTATTACGCCAATTGGTCAATCGGTAACTGAAGAAGATTTCCTACAGCCTGGCCACCGCCAAGTTGCTGCTGGCTATGTAGTTTATGGCTCATCAACCATGCTGGTATATACAACAGGTTGCGGTGTTCATGCGTTTACTTACGACCCATCCTTAGGTGTATTTTGTCTTTCTCACGAGAAAGTAATGTACCCAGCAGAAGGAAAAATGTATTCCATTAACGAAGGTAACTATATCAAGTTCCCTATGGGCGTTAAAAAATACATAAAATACTGCCAAGAACAAGACGAAGCCACAAACCGCCCATACACTACGCGTTATATTGGTTCTTTAGTTGCAGACTTCCACCGCAACTTATTGAAAGGCGGTATCTATATTTACCCTAGCACTGCAAGCCACCCAACGGGGAAATTGCGCCTACTTTACGAATGTAATCCAATTGCATTCTTAGCAGAGCAAGCTGGCGGTAAAGCAAGTGATGGTACTAACCGTATATTGGATATTATTCCAAGCAAACTGCATCAACGTGTACCGTTCTTTGTCGGAACAAAATCCATGGTTGAAAAAGCAGAATCATTCATGAGTGAGTACCCAGACGCAGAATAACCAAACTGACTGTTTGAGCTGAAGGCGAGATTATCTCGCCTTTTTTGATGTAATTTCTTTCCAACTAGTGAGTTTTGCCTCTCTTTGCGGCTATAATAGCCTCCACGTTATTTTAAGCACTCATAAGGATACATTTTAATGGGCCTGAACAATGTACCGGCAGGTAAAGAACTGCCAGAAGATATCTACGTTATTATCGAAATTCCTGCTAACGCTGATCCTATCAAATATGAAGTTGATAAAGACTCTGGCGCACTGTTTGTAGACCGTTTCATGTCTACTGCAATGTTCTATCCATGCAACTATGGTTACATCAACAACACATTGTCTTTAGATGGTGACCCAGTTGACGTATTAGTCCCAACTCCATACCCATTACAGCCAGGTTCTGTCATTCGCTGCCGTCCAGTTGGCGTTCTGAAAATGACTGATGAGTCTGGTGAAGATGCGAAATTAGTGGCTGTCCCACACACTAAATTAAGCAAAGAATACGATCACATCAAAGATGTGAATGATATTCCTGAGCTGCTGCGTGCACAGATCACTCACTTCTTTGAACACTACAAAGATTTAGAAAAAGGTAAGTGGGTTAAAGTTGATGGTTGGGAGAATGCAGAAGCGGCTAAAGCTGAAATTATCGCTTCTTTCGAACGCGCTGCTAAAAAATAATAAGTTCTCTTCATCGAGATAGATGAATGATAAAAAGTTCTGGCAAATGCCGGAACTTTTTTTTGCTTATGACCCTATTAAAGCGCTCCTGTTCACAAAAACATTACTTTTAGTGATATATATCGTTCAAAACAGAACGCAACGAAGACAAATGAAACTAAACGCCAAATAATATTTAAATACTGGATTTATATATTAGATTTAATTAAAAATGCGAAATATAAACAAATAAAAAAACAATTTTAATAGATTAAAAATCTGTGACAACCCTAGCAATATATAAATATATTTTATTTTAAAAAACAATCTTTTATTTTATATATTTATATAAATATCAATCAACTAAGCAATTAATTTTATAAAATGATTACTTAGTTGATCATTTAAATAAATATAATCAGGTGTAGAGTATTCCCATAAATCATTAAATTCATAAATGTAAATGGGAGTCAATGATGGACCAATCTGAACTCATCGCTCGCCATAGTGCGAATCAATTAACCTCTGAGTTTGAGCACCAATATCAAAATATCGTGGCGAATTTCTTTAGCCGTGATCCTAAAAAATGGCCACTTTTTAATGATCCCCAAGTTCAGGCTATTACCCAATTCCGTAAAACGGTTTTAGCGGATAGCCAACTGATCCATCACTATCCTAATGGCGCTGATCTACTGAGTCAGTTAAATAGTCAAACCCACGTTCAGCAACATATGAATTTTCCAGGAGCTCAACAAGATAACTTGTTAACTTTTGCTTCTGCACTGTGTAAAAACTGGGAGAACCCACTCGCCGTTGAAAATGTCATCGCCATGCCATCTGATCCCGCTTTATATGGCTCTATGCTAGGACTTTTAGGCAACCCAAACATGGTTTACTGTGAATATTCTGGCGTAGCAGATACCATGGAAAAAACCGTCATCAAAAAAATGGCCAACTTAATTGGCTATGATGAAAATCAAGCCTCGGGCCTGTTCACCCAAGGCGGTACCATGTGTAACTTATATGGCTACCTATTTGGGATCCGCAAAACGCTAAAAGATTCAAAACAGCTGGGCATGTCTGTTGATCAAGATTATCGGATCATCAACTCCCAAGGCGGTCACTATTCCAATATGACCAACCTTTCCTTGCTAGGCGTAGATATTCAAAATAAAACCATTCGGATTAAAGTCGCCTCAGACAACACTATCGACCTACACGATTTAGAGCAACAAATCCGCGCCTGTTATACCGTTCACTGTAAAATCCCAGTCATTTTATTGACCGCGGGAACCACAGACACCTTTGGTGTCGATGAAATCAAGCAGGTTTATGACTTAAGAAATCGCTTATGCGACGAATTTGAAATTAACGATAAGCCCCATATTCACGTCGATGCCGCAGTTGGCTGGCCAATTATTTTCTTTATTAACTATGATTTTAATAACAATCCATTAGCGATTAACGAAGCCACTTTATTTGGTTTACGCCATACGGTAGAAAAATTTAAGCAGCTAAAATATGCCGATTCGATAACTATCGATTTCCACAAATGGGGTTATGTTCCTTATACCTCTAGCCTAGTCATGGTACGTAATGGCGATGATTTTAAAGCGCTTGAGAACTCACCGGAAAACTTCACTTATTTTGAACATGATCTCGAAGGCCAAACTCACTTACAATCGACAATCGAATGTAGCCGAAGTGGGGTGGGAATCTTTGGAGCTTATGCAGGACTACACTATCTCGGTATCGAAGGTTACCAAACAATCATTGCCCATTGTCTACAAAACGCAAATTATATGCGTAACCAGTTAATTGAAATGGAAAATGCAGCTGTTATGGTTCCTCAAAATCAGGGACCGAGTGTAGGATTCCGGCTATATTCGCCTAAATTACAGGCTGATCCCCAAGCTATTTTTGACTATGAGCTAAGCTGTGCTAGCGATAAAGCCGCATATGAAACCATGATCCGTAACAGTAAATGGCACCGTAATATGTTCTTAACTCGGGGGAAATCAGGCTTGTTTACTAACTGGGTAGATTCTATCGCTTGCTCAACCTACGCTGAACATAACCGATTTGCCTATATTCCTGGGGAAAAAGCCGTATTTATGAACCCGACGACAGAGCGTCATCACATTGATGCATTTATTCAGATGCTCAAGGAAATGAGCCAAGCTTAACAAAAGAAAACGCCGGTAAGGTTTCCCTCTGCCGGCGTTCGTTCACATTGCTAATGACTTAATTAATTTTCTTCATGTCGTTTAAGCCAATCGCCACTTTTAATGTGGCGTAAACCTTCCACTGAGTGTTTGTAGAGATAAATCCACGCATTACCATAAGGTGTAGGAACTAACTCACGTTCATAATCCTGTGAGTTTTTCTTTAGTTCATCTAACTCCGTTAAGATTGAAGGGTTGATTCGATAAACTTCACACTCGATTGCCCCTCCGCCTTTAACAACCGCAGGATAATATCCGAGATCATACAACTCATAACCTTCTAGCTTATGCTCACCTAGCAGCTGAGCATAAGTCATCCAGTGATGATTGCCTTGCTTTTGCCTTAAACTGCCATAAACGATTACACGCATATATTAAAACTCAAATTGGTAAAGGAGATCTAAAGCCTGATTAACGCCAGAAATTGCTTCCAAATACAATTTTGGCATTACCCTATAACGTAAAGTGAGCGTCGCTAGTGAATCAAATATGCCAACTCCATACTTAACTTGCAAGTCGTTCGTAATTTTCCCACTAACAACCACTTGGGAACTATCTCCAACACCTTGGGTATCTACCGCCAGCTCAGACACACCAAATGTTTCGCCAATCTTACCGACCAACTGACCACTTTGGGCAACCCCTAAGCCAATCAACATAGAGGTCATTTGTGAACCATTAGCGTCACCACTATCCAATCCTTCCCCTCTTAACAAATAGGAAAGAGCTTCTTGCTGGGTTTTTGATGGCTCGGAGAAAATCTCCACCTTAGGTTTATCGGCTAATCCCGTCACTTTTACACCAGCAATTACATCATCTGCCGTATTTTCTGGATTACGAATCGCTTCTAAATTTAAGAATGGCTGGTCCGCAGGCCCGGAGAACAGAATTTGACCTTTACGAACGATCAAGTCTTGCCCGTAAGCGCGGAAACGTCCTGATGGAATATCCACTTGCCCGTTAAGACTCAACCCTTGCTTGTCTTGAATAACTTTCAGCAAACCGGTCAAACGCGCTTTTAACCCAAAAGCATCCAAGCGAACATCATCACCAATCTTGATATTTAAATTGGTTTGTATAGGAATTGACGCCTCTTTCGGATTAATAGGTTTTAAATCTTTATCCAGCATCACCACATCTGACGATGCACTGACCGCAGACTCTGGTAATTCTTGTACCGTAATTCGAGCCCATGGAATTGTCACGCTACCATTGAGAGTCAATAAATTCGGAGAGGCTTCTAACACCAAATCAGGTTGAACATCAATTTGAATCATCGGTGGCATTGCGACGCGCAAGTTAGTGCCCTTCGCCATCACTGTCGCACGCCATGCATCGATATTGCGCCAATCTGCATTTCCATCAATATTCAGGAAGCCGTCTGGCGTCTTGATTTGCCCAGTCATCACCGAACTGGTTCCGTTAAAATCAATACCTAACTGGCTATTTTGAATATCGAACGGGATCATCGCAGATTTAAGTTCTAAACCGGATAAGGAGACATTGCCGTTCATCAATGGATTATGAGCTGAACCACCTAGTCGTAAATTTGCATTCAAGTTGCCATTAGCGACTTCTTTTTCCCCTAACAACGGCTTAAGTAAGCCCAGAGTAATATTATTAATTTCAATATTACCGCCTAATATACGTCGTTTTTCGATATCCGTGACCTGAACATGACCTTTGAATTGTCCATTCTTTTCAATTCCCAACAACCATTGCAGATCTGCCTTGCCATTTTTTAATGCGGCACTCAGCGTTAGAGTGTCAAAAGCAATAGGTAAGCGGGCTCCATCCACAAACTGCACGACTTTAACGCCATTGCCGTTTAGGTCAACTTTCACTTGCGGCAGGCTACCATCTGCTTTCCAAACCGCATTCGCTTTACCCGTGAAAACGCCATGAACGCGAGTATCACTCGGCATAAACGGTTTAATCATCGCAAGGTCAAAACGCTCTAACACAATATCGGCACTACCGCTTTTACCCGCTTTAACCGGTTTTGGTACACACACCCGAGCATTCGGGTTAACCCAGCAATGGGAGCCAATCACAACTTCTTGTGTATGATTATTGTAATTGAGGGACATGGCTTGATTCAGTCGCCATTCACCCACTTCGGTATCAAATAACGTATTATTTAAGTTACCTTTCCAAATCTCAGTTTGACGATCAAAACTCCCTGCTAGCGCTAGCTGACCAGAAACGGGCTGCCCTGTGACATTCAGCTTGAGGGTATGTTGTTTTTCACTGCCTTTTGCATCGAGGGTTAGGTTGCTTATCACTAAATCGGCTTGACGTAATTGGCGAACCACCACCGACAAATCACCTTTAATTTGGTCACCTGTCGCAACGTTTCCTTTGATAGTTGCATTTTCTACCGTCAAATCTTGCCATCTCACACCGCGAGCCGTGATATCGGCAAGCGCTTGAGGGGCTTTCAAATCCCCACGTAGTTTTAAATCCCCAATAATCACGCCGCCCAATCCAGGCACTAAACCATTCAGTGCTGGCGCATTAATTTTTGCATCCAAATTCCATTTTTCAGCTAAGGAGCCTTTTAAATCAACGGTATTTTTACCCAGTGCTAAGTTAAAGCTTGGAATGTCCCATTGACCCGCAGCGTTACCTTTAGCTTGCCCACGAGCCTTCAATATGTGCTGTTTAACATTACCGTTTAAGGTAATTTCAGGAATTTCTAGCTGCCAGCTTCCCCCGTACAAACTACCTCGGGTTGCAATTTTACCATCGACCTTGGCTGGCCATTCCGGATACTGTTTCGCTGTATTAATGCCTGACAAAGTCAGAACCATATTCCAGCTGATCGCTTTACTCCAATCCGCAATACCAGAAATATCGGCATTACCCTGTAGGGCCGATAAACGTAAGCGAGTCAGATTGATATGTTCTTCATTTCCTTTGGCATCTAGTAATAATTTTGAGGGTGGAAGGTCTTGCCCTGTAATAGCCGAACGTAATGAAAGATCATAACTGGATGGTCGACCATTCAGTCGTAAACGTGTTCCATCGAGTTTATATTGGCTTTCCCCCACCAATGGCCACGTTAATTTTTGGCTTTCAAGAGTCAGTTCAATAGGAAAGTCAGCCTGAGAAAGATCCGTTTGAGCATCTAATTTAGCGTTCACGGGGCCATTAAGGTTTAAAGCCAGCTTAAGCTCTTCAAGTAAGCCACCTTTCAGCGATAAATCGAGTTTTTGCCCACTAAGATCTTCTAACCGACTTTCACCAATAACGGATAATGCAACAGGCCATTTTTCTGCGAGGGAAATCGATCCTGAAATAGCGACTTTTCCTTGAGGCGCATCGACATTAAGTTGTTTTAATAATACGCTTTGACCACTATTCTCTAATTTCAAATTCAGGCTATTAATAGTGAGATCAGTTGCACCTTTTAATTGGAAATTAGACGCATGAATTCCTTCGACATTCAAATCGACAGGAAGAATAATCTCGGGAAGTTCGGCTAATAAGGGTTTTGAAAACAGCGCTTTGAGTTCTTCACCCAGTGGTTTTTGTTCTTCAATCGGCGCTTGAGGTACCACAGGCTGTACAGGTGTTTCCACTGTAGGTTCTTCGCTAACCGGTAAGCTTATCGCCAAATTGATAATGTCGGTTGGAATAATATTGATGGCTTTCTGCTGCCAAGTGATCCCGGTGGCAAACTTATCGAGGTCGATGACAGTACCATCTACATTGACGTGAGTATTCACTAACGCTAATTGGTTTAGGCGAATGGTAAGAGGCGCGTTCAGTTCCGTTAATGGCTCAGACGGCGGAGCCTCTTCCGATGGTGGAAACTGGCTAGTATCTACATTGACTGTCACCGTATCTGTCGAAAGATCATCAATACATACTTCACGGCTGGTCAGGCATTTTAAACGCCATGCTAAATGAATTTTCTTCGCATCTACATCGATACCCGGCATTTGGTATTTCACGCCAGACAGGGTTAAATCCTCAATCCCCCCATCAATGGACTCGATGGTTAATTCAGGAACTAAGCGAGTTGCTGTATTTAAGGCAAAATGTAGACCTGATTTGGTACCCAGTACCCAATACAACGCACCAACAACCAGAACTAATAGCAATAAAATGGTTATTGCTATCCATTTTAACCATTTCATCCACTTCATAGTTCTGTCCCCAATCCGATGTAAAACTGAATTTTATTATTATCTGGATCACCAATTGGCTTGGCTAAATCAAACTTAATCGGTCCAACAGGAGAGACCCAACGGATCCCTACACCAGCACCGGTTTTAAAATCGCTATTTTTAAAGTCATCAACCGCTTCACCACTATCAATAAACGTCGCTCCCCACCAGTTACCGGTGAAGTTATATTGGTATTCCACGGATCCTACTGCGAGCTTGGATGCCCCAGTTAACTGACCTTTATTATCTTCAGGAGAAATTTTCTGATAACCATATCCACGAACACTGCCATCCCCACCCGCGAAGAAACGTAAGTCTGGAGGAATTTTGTCAAAATTATTGGTTTCTATCCAACCTATATTGCCACGTACAACGAAGCGATGCCCTTCCCATGGGGTACGGATCCACACGTTTTTGGCTTGCAATACCATGAAATCAACGTTCGAGCCCCAAATCTTATTGGAGTAATCAATCGAATAACGCTGGCTATCACCCCATGTTGGCATAACCCCGCCCTTTTGGCGGATCCGACTCACGTTAGCCCCCGGATATAGCAGCATCGTGGTATTCGTCACGTCGGCTTGAGTAAAGTTACTCAGCATCCAGCGCATATTCACGCCGTATTGCCATCCCTTGGAGTAATCCCAGTTACGAGAAACGTTCAATGTCGTGGTATTCGACTGAGTATCGTTTAAGTCTGTGCGTTTAAAGCCCCCTTGAATCGCATAATATTGTTCAAGTGGATTAGCTTTCAGTGGGATTTTATAGCTGGCATCGATTAATTGTTCTGGCTGGGATAGGCTGATACTAGAGGTTAAACTCTGCCCCCGAGAGTTAATCCACGGCTTATTCCACGTCGTCTTCAGTCTAGGTCCCACATCGGTAGCATAACCACCACCCAGCTCAATAAAGTTTTGCGCTCTTGGGCTCATGACCCCAACCATTGGCAATAAATCAGTATGCTCTGCACGCGCTTTGCGAATATCGGGTGTGACTAGCGAAGAGTTAAACCAGCCAGTTGATGCTAATCTTTGGTTATATTCAGCTAGCTGTTCGGAAGTGTAGTATTCGCCTTCTTTAAATGGCGACATGTTTTCAAGGTAATCCTCACGAATCTGTGATCCCTCAAAAGTCAGTTTGCCAAAACGGTAACGCTCCCCACTATCAAAATCAAAATCCCAATAAGCGGCGTGATGGTCAACGGAAATACCTAATTGGCTTTTTTCCATCACGGCATCAAAATAGCCTTTACGAATAGCTAAGCTACTGAACTTACCTTTAAAATCCTCGTATTCACCATCATTTTGGACCGTGCCATATTTAGGGGTATTGTTCTTGATCATTTTGGCGTAGTCAGGGTCAGTTTTGGCTCCGCCCTGTAACTCTACGTTGACACCCTGCACAAGAATAGGCTCACCGGGAATGACTTTTGCAGTCAAAATGGAGCGGGCAGGCGGTTTCTTTTCTTCATAACTAAATTCAACCGTCGGGTCATAATAACCCAGCGGTTTTAATCCTTCGCGAATCGCTTTTTCTACTCGAGCACGAAAACGCCCATTTGCAACCACTTCATCTTGTGAAATATTAGAAAGTTGAATACGGACGTTCTGATTGAGCTGCCCTTCAAGCCCTTCAATATTAAGGCGTAGATTTGCAGCAAATGCCGCAGGTACCGCCGCTGTTAGGCACAACATACAAAGGGTTAGATATTTCGACACGCCTGCTCCTAGGGTGATAGATAATTTGACTTATTACTGAATAACGGCTTATTTTGAGTAAAATGAATCACTGATACAAGTTTTTATCCCAATTTTTACTTTATTTCTATATTCACTGTATTTAGGAATCGCTATGTCTTTTAATCAATTTCAGTCCGTTAATACGCCACAGACCCTACCCGGTCGACAATCGACTATGGCGGTGTCACCTTACCATGCAGTGAACCATCATTCGATTGAGATTACTCCTAAGAATATGGAAATCCTCTATTTTGCGATGGGCTGTTTCTGGGGAGTGGAGCGACTATTCTGGCAGCAATCAGGGGTATATTCCACTTCAGCAGGCTATTGCGCTGGAAGTACGCCAAACCCAACGTATGAAGAAGTGTGTTCGGGGTTAACGGGCCATACTGAAGCCGTTCGAGTGGTATTCGACCCGGCGGTTATCAGTTTATCCCAGTTATTGGCGCTATTTTGGGAAAATCATGACCCCGCCCAAGGCATGCGTCAAGGTAACGATATGGGAACACAATACCGTTCGGGGATTTACACAACGACTGACGAACAGTTCCAACTTGCTGTTGAAACTCGCGATGCTTATCAACGTGCGATGGCAGCACAGGGCGATCATCGTTTGATTACTACTGAAATTCAGCCTATCGAGACGTTTTATTTTGCTGAAGACTATCACCAACAATACCTCTACAAAAACCCCAATGGTTACTGTGGGTTAGGTGGTATTGGTATTTGTCTACCCCCAGCTTGACACTGTTTTCGCCCTAAATACAATCTCTCATAAATTCGAGCTATCCCTAAGCACCGATAGCTCGAATGGTGACGAATGAACAAAGCTGGTGCTATACTAAACAAGATACCTACCAAAACTTATCAAATTGGAATATTCATTACGTTGCCTTTAGGAAATTCTGAATACAACATTCGCCCCCTAGAGGATTGGATAATTTATGCTAAACAGTTTATTAATCGTACTTTTATTATGTGCAATTAGCGCATTTTTTTCGTTGTCAGAAATTTCATTGGCAGCATCTCGTCGCATCAAACTGAAACTGATGGCCGACGAAGGCAATATTAACGCCGCTCGCGTTCTAAAATTACAAGAAATGCCGGGCAGGTTCTTTACTGTGGTACAAATTGGCTTAAACGCAGTTGCTATTTTAGCGGGTATTGTGGGTGAGTCTGCTTTTTCTCCTGCACTGCAACAATTTTTCATCCAGTTTTTATCCCCTTATTGGGCTCAGCAGTTTGCCTCTATTTTGTCATTTATCATTGTGACCAGCTTATTTATCTTAGTCGCAGACCTCACACCCAAACGTATTGGCATGGTTAAGCCAGAAGCTATCGCCATTCGTATTGTGAACCCAATGCGTTTTTGCTTAGCCGTCCTCAGCCCGTTAGTTTGGTTCTTTAATGGCTTATCCACCTTAATTTTTAAAATATTTAAGCTGCCTATCGCACGTAATGAAGACATTACGTCTGACGATATTTTTGCGGTCGTTGAAGCCGGTGCTGTCGCGGGTGTTTTACGTAAACAAGAACACGAATTAATTGAAAATGTCTTTGAACTCGAATCACGTACAGTCCCCTCAGCAATGACGGCACGTGAAAGTATCATCTATTTTGATAGGGACGAGTCTGAAGAGAGCATTAAGCATAAAATTTCAACCCAACCACATTCTAAATTCTTAGTCTGCTCAGGTGATATTGACCACATTATCGGCTATGTCGATTCTAAAGAGCTCCTG
Organism: Providencia sp. PROV210; assembly: GCF_028479445.1. Lineage (NCBI taxonomy): Bacteria > Pseudomonadati > Pseudomonadota > Gammaproteobacteria > Enterobacterales > Morganellaceae > Providencia > Providencia sp. PROV210. Next base: position 29,198 of record NZ_JAMPNQ010000014.1, on the reverse strand, counting down.
AATCGCGTACTGAATGGGCAAAGCCTAAGCTTGCGTGAAGGTGTACATATTCAGAATACCTTAATGGTTCCAGATACACTTTCGTTATCGGATACCTTAGAAGCCTTTAAAAATAATGGGGTAGATTTCGCCGTAGTTCTTAATGAATATGCGCTCGTTATGGGGATTATTACCATTAATGACGTCATGATAACGTTAATGGGTGACTTGATTGGCCCAGGGCAAGAAGAGCAAATTGTTGCCCGTGATGAAAACTCTTGGCTGGTTGATGGAGGAACCCCTATTGAAGATGTTCAACGGACTTTGGATATCGATGAGTTTCCTGATTTTAGTAACTATGAAACCATTGCTGGCTTTATGATGTATCGCTTGCGAAAGATGCCAAAACGCACCGATTATGTGAAATATGCAGGTTATAAATTTGAAGTGGTCGATATTGATAACTACAAAATTGACCAGCTGTTAGTCACTCGAATTACCGCAACGCCATCGCCAGTTGTTGTTCAAGCCGGAAGTAATGAAACGGCGGACGCTAAATCACAGACTAAAAACTCTCATTAATCGCGAAGCCGTTTCTATGAACACGCCACCTTGTGTGGCGTTGTTATTCTTTAAGGTAATTAGCGATATCTAAAACACGCTAATTGCCTTTTATCCCAACTCAGTCCTCAATAATACCACTTGCTTATTGACTTCATTCATTACGCTATAGTGAGTCTTATCACCGATTTTCGGTGGCAAAATCTTCCCATTATTAAATTCGAAAGCGCCAAAATCCTTAATATAGAGCCTACCGCTGAATAGTGTTTTCACATAAAGAGCAATTTTCGATGGGTTGTAATGCTTAAAAATTTTCATTAGAACTTCTCTCCATTTTGTTCCGACGATATTGAGTGCGACATATCGCTCAGTAATCATAGACTAGAAAATTTCGTTTTGGTTCTAACATTGCAAATTTATTCAAAAGACTGACATAAGATGACACTGTAAACTCGCTGCATAATCATTAATAGACATTATATTTATGCTGAATTTTACAGAAATGTTAATTTTTAGCTTGCAACTCATCCGATGAGCTATGCTATAACTATCCGTGCAAAAAACACTCATACACCAATAATGACAAAACGACCTCTAAAGGCATCCCTATGATAAGAAAATTTATTCTATTAGCCTGTTTACTTGGGTTATCTTCAACCGCACTTGCAATTAATATTCAATTAAATCAATCCGTCCCCGCCGTTTCTGTCTCAGATAAAGGGGAATTAGTTATCAATAATGCAGGAAAATTTGCCTACCAACCGTGGCGTAGCCAACAGTTGATAGGCAAAGTTCGTACTATTCAACATATTGCAGGTCGTTCTTCCGCTAAGGAGCTGAATGCCCCGCTCATTGAAGCCATTAAGCAAGCAAAACTTCCCCACGATAGATATCAAACCACCAGCATCATCAACACAGAAGACGCCATTTTCGGTACCGGTGTATTTGTCAAAAATAGCGTTGAAGACAGTAAAAAAGAGTTCCCATACTCACAGTTTATTGTCGATGCCGATGGCTTAGTAAAAAATGCATGGGGTTTAGCGCCAGAAAGCTCAGCAATTATTATTTTAAATAAACAGGGTAATGTGCTGTTTTATAAGGATGGTGCTCTAACACCTCAAGAAATTAATAAAGCGATTAGTGTATTAGTAGCTGAATTAGAAAAACAATAGGTAAGCTTGAGGGAAGTCATTCCGTTAATATTGAAATGCTTCTGTGCACAAAATGAGTCGGTGCACAGAAGCTTCTTAAGATATACCGGTAAGTATCGAGAATGCTTTAGAGAAATAATATCCTATTACGATTACATTTCAGCTAATTATGCTGCCAGCGCCTTAATCAAGATTTTGCATAAATCAGGTTTTTTTATGCACTCCAACTAATTAACACCCTAAAGCCACCCTCTTGAACATTTTCAAAAGCCAACGATAAATGATGCAATTGAGCAATTCGTTTCGCGATCGATAACCCTAAACCGCTGCCTGTTTTTTCTTGCCCTGGAGGGCGATAGAAGCGCTCCCCTAAACGACTTAACACCTCGGGAGTCACGCCAAAACCATCATCCTTCACTTCTAAATAGTCACGATGCAAGTTGACTTCGATTCGACCAGGTTGTTTACCATATCGAATCGCATTATGGAGTAAATTCCTCAAAAGCACGCATAACAGTAATTGCTGCCCTTTAAATACGGGGGGCTCATCAGTAATTGTAATATCAATGGTGACCTGATTGGCTTGCGCCTCTGAAGCGATATCCCTCACAGCAATTTCAATTAGCTCTCCCCAAGAAACATCACTGAGATCCTCTAACTGATTGGACGATTCTAAGCGTGACAGTGTGAGTAATTGATCTACCAGCCGTGTTGCACGATCAATCCCTTCTGAAAGATTCGCCACAGCATGCTCTCGAATGGCAGGATCATTACCCGCGATTTGTACCACTTCAGCTTGAACTTTCAATGCCGCTAAAGGGCTACGTAATTCATGTGCTGCATCGGATGTAAATTGCCTCTCACGTAAAAACATCTGGTTTATTTTTTCGAATAAACCATTTAAGGAGTCAAGGATCGGTTTTGCTTCATTGGGTATAGCGGGTACCATCACCGCACTTAATTCATTTGGCTTACGCAAGCGTAATTGTCGGGCAACATCTTTTAATGGTTTCAATGCGCGGGTTAATAGCCATAAAAAAACAATCAACATAATCGGTAAAGCAATCATCCAAGGCACAAACTGCGCCACCATAATGCTGGTTGCCATATCTTGTCGATATTCCCACTCTTGTCCCACTGCAATAATATGTTGTCCATCAACGGACTTTAACCAGACAAAGCGCCAACAGTCATTACTTCCTTTGAGATTACCTTCAGCAAAACCTTCTCGCTCAAATTGGAAAGCAATTTTTCGCCCATTGTCCCCATCATTGAGCAGCATTTCTCCACTAGGATTAAAAATCGCAAACGCCAATGCATCATCATCTTGGCTACCGCGATTTTTGCGTAATAATTTTTTAGTTTTACTCAATGAAGTTTCTGGGGAGTCCAAATCTGAATGCAAAACTGATAAACGCTTTGCAAACACCATTTGCTGAGTATCAAACAATTCATTAATTGTTTTATAGGTTTGATACCACGCAAGGGAACTGGCAATTCCCCATGTCATTAACGATAAAAGAAGCAACATCAACGTGAGTTTTAATCTCAAGCTAAATGTTTTCATCACGCATCCCCTAGCCTATAGCCAACACCATGAACAGTTTGAATAAATTTAGCGCCCAATTTACGTCTAAGATGATGGATATGAACTTCAACCGAGTTACTCGATACTTCCTCATCCCAGTTATAAAGCTTTTCTTCAATTAAACTACGGGATAAAACCTTTTTAGGGTTGTGTAAAAACAGTGACAATAAAGCTAGCTCTTTCCCTTTGAGTTGTACCGGCTTTCCTTGACAAGTCACTGTCATTGCCTGTGGATCCATTTCTACATCCCCATGAATTAAGGTTGGAGATAATTGCCCACTGCGCCGACGAATGAGCGCCTGCAAACGAGCAGCAACTTCCATTAAGGCAAAGGGTTTACACAAATAATCATCCGCACCTTGCTGTAATCCTTGAACTCGCTGATCCAGTGCATCTCGAGCAGTTAAAATCAATACTGGCTCATCACGACCTTCTTTACGCCAATATTTTAAAATATCCATTCCATCGATATTCGGGAGAGAAAGGTCGAGAATAACGGCATCATAAGGCGCATCAAATAAGGCTTGCTGCCCTTGCTTGCCATCCATAAACCAATCCATCGTGAAACCAAGTTGAGTTAATCCCACCTTTAATCCATCGCCAATTAATCGATCATCTTCCACTAAAAGAATACGCATTGTTACCTCCACCTCGAATATTGTTATATTTATCCTATAAAATGAGCCATGACCAGCTACGATCGTGTAAATACAAAATATATATTTTTTATTTGAGTTCTTAAGATTCTGTTAAGATTTTCTTGGTTAAATACATCCCGTAAACCAAATATCAGGTTCCTAACGGAGAAATAAAATATGAAAAAGCTACCTTTGATTACTTTAGTTGCTGCCCTCGCTACCGCCCCTGTTTTTGCTGCTACTGGTGGTTTCTCAGGCCCAAGTGACATTAAAAATAACACAGCGCAAACCACACAAACTCAAGCGGGTGGTTTTTCAGGTCCAAATGTCAGTGAAACAACCGTCGCAAAAGCTCTTGATATGGCTGATGACAGCTGGGTAATCTTACGCGGTAATATTGTTAAGCAATTAGACCGTAAGCATTATGAATTTACAGATGGCACTGGCACTATGACCATTGAAATCAGTGACAAACGTTGGAATGGTTTGAACGTAACGCCAAAAGATAAAGTCGAAATTCGTGGTGAAATTGATAAAGACTGGAACTCTAAAAAAGTTGAAGTAAAACAAATCAATATTATTAAATAATCATCGTCACCTCAAAAAGCCAGCAGAATTCAAAGCCTGCTGGCTTTTATTATTTTTTGCGCATTTTCTGACTATTTTCCCTTTCCATTTATAGTGTTAAATTAACTCCACCTTTCCTCTTTCTATAACACTTATTCATGAAACAGCCCCAAGTTCGAAATATCAGTGAGAAATTACTTTCCGATAATTGGTACATTCTCAAAAAATATACTTATGAGATACAAAGGCATGATGGTAGCTGGCAGCAACAATCTCGTGAGGTTTATGACCGAGGCGATGGTGCCGTTATCTTGTTATATAACAAAGTGAAAAATAGCATTATTCTTATTCGCCAATTTAGAATGCCAATGTATGTCGCTGGGTACCAACAATTGTTGGTTGAAGCCGCTGCAGGTTTATTGGAAGGAGCATCACCCGAAGCCAGAATTATTGCTGAAGCCGAAGAGGAAACTGGATACCAAATTAATAATATTGAAAAGGTATTCGAAGCGTTTATGAGCCCCGGTTCGGTGACTGAAAAACTCCATTTTTATATCGCCGAATACAATGATAAAGACCGTCACAGTGAAGGTGGTGGACTCGCTGATGAAGGTGAAGATATCGAAGTCATGGAATGGTCGTTTCCTGATGCTTTCAACGCCATAAAAAGCGGAGATATTGTGGATGGAAAAACCATTATGCTCATCCAACATCTCGCTATTAGTGGAATTTTAAACATAAATCCCTAATTGCATTTAGTGGGTGAAATTATCTTATTTCGCCCACATTAAATCATCATAAAAAGAAATTTTCGGACTGTTATTCATATCCTATAAAATTTATTTTTATCAAATTACAATTTATTACATTATCAATTAACGAGCATCATAACTAGATAAACAAAAGTATGAAATAAAGATTAAACTAAAAATAAAGTACTATCTATCAATATACTGATTTACAACGCGAATGAAGCGTAATCCATCATCAAAATAAAGCCATCGGTAAAGAGTAATTTATCAAAATAAATTATTTATAAATAATTGTTGGCGACGAATTTAAATAATAATTTTGACCTACCGAATAAAAAACTTTAGATTTAAAGGCATCTTTCTATCTCTGATTTTAATAATTTCAATTATGTATTTCAGAAATCGAAGCATTGAAAATTATCTTAATGATTAAGCCATATTATTCTTAATTGAGGAGTTAATAAGATGATACGTTGTATTCGTATGTGGACAGGTGAAGACGGTAATTCTCTGTTTGAAGAAGGTACCGTCGAGCTCAATAGCGTTGCTCGCGGTGATGATCAAAGCCCTATCATTGGTGTTAAAGAACTTACCTTTCGTGAAACAGTTTCGGGTGGTTCTTGGGATTGGCATAAAGATCCCGTTCCTCGCTATGTCATCACCCTCAGCGGCACTTTAGAATTTGAAACCAAAGACGGTTCTAAATTTATTATTAATCCAGGCGACATTTTACTTGCACAAGATAACACGGGCACAGGACATAAATGGCGATTGATTGGTGATGATCCATGGCGCCGTGCATATGTGGTGTATCAAGAAGGCACAGACTTGTGCTTCACTCCGACTAAAAAATAGGTATTTTCCATGACTAAACCCATTGCAGAAAATATTGATGTTGCCCTAATTGGGGCAGGGATCATGAGTGCAACACTCGGTACCTTTCTAAAAGAACTTGAACCTAATTTAAATATTGCTGTATTTGAAAGACTTAACGATTGCGCACAAGAAAGCTCTCATCCGTGGAATAACGCAGGAACAGGGCATGCTGCCAACTGCGAAATGAACTATACCCCACCAAACCCAGATGGCACGGTAGATATTAGTAAAGCGCTGGAAGTTAATACCGAGTTCGACCTATCTCGCCAATTATGGTCATACTTAGTCACTAAGGGAAAAATTAAAAATCCACGGGATTTTATCCACCCTTGCCCGCACATGAGTTTTGTTTCTGGTGCCGATAATATTAAATTTTTGCAGCAACGTTTCCGTCAAATGTCAGCCCATCACTGCTACCACAATATGGAATACAGTGATGACCTGAAGCAGATTGATGAATGGGCACCATTAGTTGTTGAAGGTCGTGATCCTGATGAAAAAATCGCAGTAACCCGTGTTGTTACAGGTGCTGATGTGGATTATGGTGCATTAACTCACTTGTTAATGGCGCAACTCAGTGAGCAAAGTGGGTTCTCAATTCACTATAAACATGAAGTTATTGATGTGACGCAGACTCCTGATGGGCGTTGGAATATCGAAATTAAAAATCTCGTGACTCACGAAAAAACCATCACATCCGCAAAATTTGTGTTTGTCGGGGCTGGTGGTCGAGCGATTGAATTACTGCAAAAATCCGAAATTCCTGAAGGTAAAGGCTACGGTGGATTCCCAGTCAGTGGAATTTGGTTGCGCTGCGATGATGAACAAATTGCTGCACGCCATCATGCAAAAGTGTACGGCAAAGCAGATAAAGGTTCTCCACCCATGTCTGTCCCTCACTTAGATACCCGCATTATTGGCGGAAAACGTTCCTTATTATTTGGCCCATATGCCGGTTTTTCCAGTAAGTTTCTAAAACACGGTTCTTATCTGGATCTGTTTGACTCCATCAGACTGAACAATATTGAGCCGATGTTAGAAATCGCTAAAGATGACTGGTCTCTGGCGGAATATTTAGTTGGGCAAGTGCTGCAAACTTCTGCTCATCAATTCTCTATGCTGCAAAAATTCTACCCAGATGCCCAGCGTGAAGATTGGAAAGAAGTGGTCGCAGGTCAACGAGTACAGATCATCAAACCTGACCCAGTGAAGAAAGGCGTTCTGGAATTTGGTACTGAGCTAATCACCAGTGCAGATAAATCCTTTACTGTCTTGATGGGCGCATCTCCTGGTGCATCAACAGCTGCCTTTATCGCGTTGAATATCTTGAAAACCTGCTTCGATGATCAACTCGAATCTGATGGTTGGAAAGCCCGCTTGAAAGAGATCATTCCAACCTATGGAATCGATTTAAAACAAGACGCAAAAGCCTGTTTAGATATTCGTACCGCAACAGCAAAAGTGTTACAGCTGGATAATTAATCAGCTATTTGTTTGTCGGGTAATCTTATTTACCCGACATTTTCACATAATGAGCACACAAAACCGGGATTCAAGAAGGATTCACGGGGAGTGTAATCCAACGTTTTTCCGTTCCAATCTACGACTTTAGCTCCTGCGCCTAATGCTACCGCATGCCCAGCCGCCGTATCCCAAATGTTAGTCGGTCCAAACCGAGGATAAAGCTGCGCCGCGCCTTCTGCCACTAAACAGAATTTTAGCGATGAGCCAATTTCTGCAGTTTTATGTTGTTTAATCTGCGATAAATACGCCATCAGTTCAGGATCTTGGTGTGAACGGCTGATCACGACCACCGGTGGATTTTCTGATTTCACATGAATAGCATGATGATGTCCATTCTCTTCTTTCCACGCTTGATCCCCTTGTGCGTAATACAGAAGCCCCTTGGCGGGAGCATAAACCACGCCCATCACCGGAACACCATTTTCGATCAACGCAATATTGACCGTAAAATCCCCATTACGATTAATAAATTCTTTGGTGCCATCCAGTGGGTCAATCAACCAATAACGCTGCCAATTTTGTCTTGTCGTCCATTCTGGCGGGTCTTCTTCTGAAAGTTGAGGGATATCAGGGGAGATAAGATTTAAACCTGCTGTGATGATCTTATGGGCTGCAATGTCTGCTGCAGTGACGGGGGAATCATCCGATTTATGTTCAACCTGTAATGGTGCGTGCCCATTGTAGATAGCCATAATTGCGTCGCCCGCTTCTCGGGCTAACTTACATACCTTCTGTAGCATCTCATTTCCCTTTTTTATCAAGTTAATCCAGAGTAACAAGGGCGGAATATTTACGCCATAAAAAATGCCTCATTAGGCGTTTTCCCAATGAGGCATGTCAATCAGCGATCAAGCGAGTGAGAAATTATAAAATTTCCAGTAACTCAACTTCAAAAACTAAGGTGCTGAATGGTGGAATTGATGCTCCTGCACCGCGCTCACCATAAGCTAGCTCATGAGGAATATATAATTCCCATTTAGAGCCAACTGGCATCAGAGTTAATGCTTCGATCCAACCTGGGATCACACCGCTTACAGGGAACTCAGCGGGTTGTCCACGCTGTACTGAGCTATCAAATACAGTACCGTCGATTAGGCGGCCAGTATAATGAACGCGAACACGATCAGAACGAGTTGGGATCGCGCCTTCACCTTGGTTAATTACAGAGAATTGCAAACCAGATTCAGTGGTAGAAACACCGTCTTTCTTTTGGTTTTCATCTAAGAACTTTTGACCTTCAGCAGCCATCACTTTTTGGTTTTCTTGGCGTACAACGTCTGCACGCTCATGCATTTCACGCAGTGCTTTATGCAGCGCTTCAACAGGTACAGATGGCATATTGCCTTCTAAAGAATCAGTCAGACCTGCTAAGATCGCTTCTGGTACTAAACCTTCCAGTCCTGATTCTAATAACTGCTGCCCAATTTGTAGACCAATGCCATAGCTCGCTTGAGCTTCTACTGAATCAAAGTTTTGGTTTGCCATGAGGATACCCATATCATTTTTGAGAAAAAATAAGGATAGCAGCCCCTTTTAGATGGGTAAACCTAAACCATAGAACATTGAGATAAAACCGCTTAAATTGTTCAGTGTTCTCCGAAAATCGCTATCTGCTTATTAATATTGTGATAAATAATGCTAGTATGCGTACAAAGACTGTACATTTAATCGTTCCTCATCAAGGAGGAGTAATGTTTAGACTATCCGCATTTCATCGCTATGGGATTGCTATTTTAGCGCTCATCATTATTGCCGCAGCCTTTTGGCCTGAAGGCGATAAACCTCCTGCGAATAATAATGGGCAAAGCCAGCCAATTGTTATTCCACCGCCTATGGAACCTCAAGTCATTCCAGAGCCGATCATCACGCCTCCGGAGCAACCCATCCCAGCTATCCCTGAAGGTCAGCCACCAACACAGCCCGTGGTGCCAGATATTATTCAACAACCCGCAGAGCCAACTCAGCCGGTTGTTCAACCTTCAGTGACGCCACCACCAACTGCACAGCCAACGGAACCTAAACCTGCTCGCCCATCAGCCAATGAATGGCAAAATTATCAGATACAAAAAGGTAAAACGCTGGCACAGCTATTTCGTGATAATAATTTGCAAGCCAATGATGCTTTTATCATGGCGCGAGTTGAAGGTACTGAAAAACCACTCAGTAATTTGCAGCAAGGACAAAAACTTCGATTAAAAGCCAATGGAAAAGGTGAAGTACAACTCTTAGAAATCACCACACAAAACGGTAAAACCTACAGTTTTGCGCGATTAAGTGACGGAACCTACTATCGAACCCCATAGTTTTATCTATTTAAGGTGGTTTATGAGCGGTCATCTACCACCTTAACGTTAATCTCCAGACAAAAGTTTGTCCGAATCGCTATTTAATACCTCGCAATAAACAATAAAACTCTATAATTATTCTGTTATTCACTATAAAGAGAAATCATAGAGCTTATGGAAAACAACAAAAAAACCTGCAAAAACAAAATAGTAAAACTGATTTTAATCGGTCTATTACTTATCATACTCGGCGCAATTGGCTATATATCTTGGATAAAATACCATTCAGATACACTTTGGAATATTGTTAGCCAGCAGTGTGTTCCACTAAAAGGAACTGAACAACAAAATCCATCCTGCACCAAAGTCGACTTAGAAAATCGCTATGTACTTTTTAAAGATAAACAAGGTCCAGTGCATAATTTAGTGATCCCCACAGATAAAGTTTCTGGCATTGAATCACCACTGTTACTCACTGAAACTAGCCCAGACTATTTCGCACTGGCATGGAATGAAAGAGAAAGTGTCAGCCCAACGGGTCAATCCCCAATAAGTGATGATAAATTAGCACTCGCAATCAATTCTCAATATGGTCGTTCTCAAGATCAGCTGCATATCCATATTTCGTGTTTGAAGCCACAGGTAATTCAACAGCTCAATCAGCATACGAATGCTATTACCTCAGAGTGGTCGGCTTTCCCTACTCCGTTGGAAGGGCACGAATATTGGGTTAAAAAATTGGGGACATCAAATCTCCAACAAGAAAATCCATTTAAGCAATTGAATTTGTATGTCAAAGAACATGACGATGAAATGGGAAATTATGGACTCGCAGTTGCCAAGTTACAGGATGGCTCCATGGTTCTACTCGCCAATCGGATCAATATCTGGCAATTCAATTTAGGCAGTGCGGGGGAATTATTGGATTATCAATGTCAGGCTAATCATTAAGTTCGGACATTGTTAGATATAAAAAAACACCGAACATGTCGGTGTTTTTTTATTGTGCCACCGAATTAACAGTGGCAACTACCATCATTATTGATTACTCAGCAACGATGATAACGTTCAGCTCTGCGAAAACATCACTGTGTAACTGGAAGTGAACTTCGTGATCACCAGTAGTACGCAGAACGCCATTTGGCAGGCGAACTTCGCTTTTCGCAACTTTAACGCCAGCTGCAGTAATTGCATCAGCGATGTCACGAGTACCGATTGAACCGAACAGTTTACCTTCGTCACCAGCTTTAGAAGCCAGAGTAACAGAACCCAGAGCAGTAACAGCTGCTGCACGAGCCTGTGCTGCTGCCAGAACGTCAGCTAATTTAGCTTCCAATTCAGCGCGGCGAGCTTCAAAGAATTCGATGTTTTTCTTAGTTGCAGGAACAGCTTTACCCTGTGGAACTAAGAAGTTACGAGCGTAGCCCGATTTAACGTTAACCTGATCACCCAGGCTACCTAGGTTAGCTACTTTATCAAGCAGAATAACTTGCATTACCTTATCCTCTATTAGTCGTTAATGGACTGTACCAATTACTGATGACGATCAGTGTATGGTAACAGAGACAGGTAGCGAGCGCGCTTGATAGCACGAGCGAGCTGGCGTTGATATTTTGCACGAGTACCGGTGATACGGCTTGGTACAATTTTACCACTTTCAGTGATATAGTTTTTCAGCGTTGCGATATCTTTATAGTCGATCTCTTGAACGCCTTCCGCTGTGAAACGGCAGAACTTGCGACGACGGAAATAACGTGCCATATGGCTAGTCTCCAGAATCTATCAAATCAATCTGCTCGGCATGTAAGACTAATTTACTGACTCCATTGCGCCCTTGATGGGTACTGATGAAGCCTGTAACAGTAATCAGACTGCCGACCGTTATACTGTGAGTATGGGTTTCTAAGGCTTGTCCACTAGCAATTACGGGCATTCTGCACCATGCTTGCCTTGACAATCCTGCTTCCTGTTGCTGGGAACGATGTTCCAAAACAAACTGGCAATGAGGAATGCCGGACGGACTCACTTTTCGAGTCAATGCTTTACAGACTGTGCCTGTCAGCACCAAACGATTAGCGGTCACCTGAGTAATTACTCTTCAGAATCCCCAGCTTCTTCTACTTCTTCATCCTGATAATCATCAGAAAGGTCACGGCCGCGACGTTCGTCTTTAGCTTTAACCATTGGAGAAGCTTCTGTTACTGCGTGTTTTAAGCGCATAACCATGCTGCGGATAACGGCATCGTTGAAGCGGAAGTTAGTTTCCAGCTCATCAATCGCTTCCTGTGGAGCTTCTACGTTCAACAGAACATAGTGAGCTTTGTGCAGTTTGTTGATTGGGTAAGCCAGTTGACGACGGCCCCAGTCTTCCAGACGGTGGATCTGACCTTGTGCATTAGTGATAACTGCACTGTAACGCTCGATCATGCCCGGAACCTGTTCGCTTTGGTCAGGATGGACCATAAAAACGATTTCGTAATGACGCATTAGTAGTTGCTCCTTACGGATTATTAGCCTCCTGTCTGGGTTAACCGCGGCCCGCGGAGGCAAGGAACTTATTGAGTGCGGCTAAAAAATTGACGCGTAACTATACCCATCCCAGAGAAAAAACTCAAGGGATGGGGACAAATTAAGCAAAAATTATTTTGGGGCTTATTTTGCGGTACGCTGGCGCACGGCTTCGAACAGGCAAACACCCGTCGCAACAGAGACATTCAAGGAGGAGACTGAGCCAGCCATTGGAATGCTGATCAGTTCATCGCAGTGTTCGCGAGTCAAACGGCGCATACCTTCCCCTTCAGCGCCCATCACTAATGCAATAGGTCCGGAAAGTTTGCTTTGATACAGAGTATGATCTGCTTCGCCTGCGGTTCCCACGATCCACACATTATATTCTTGCAGCAAGCGTAATGTTCTTGCCAAGTTAGTCACGCGAATTAAAGGAATATTTTCCGCTGCCCCGCAAGCAACTTTCTTCACTGTTGCATTTAACTGTGCAGATTTATCTTTCGGTACAATCACCGCATGCACGCCAGCAGCATCTGCGCTACGTAAACATGCCCCTAAGTTGTGAGGGTCGGTGACGCCATCCAAAACGAGTAAGAACGGAGATTCGGTACTTTCCAATAAATCAGGTAAGTCACCTTCTTGGTATTGCTTGCCCGGTAAGACGTTCGCAATAATACCTTGGTGTACTGCACCTTCAGTCTGTGCATCCATCCACTGGCGATTCGCCACTTGTACCACAATACCCTGCGCTTCAATTTCATGAACGATTGGCATTAGGCGACGATCTTCACGACCTTTTAAAATGTAAACTTCTTTAATTCGTTGAGGTGAATTCTCAAGCAGGGCTTTCACTGCGTGAATGCCGTAAATAATTTCGCTCATAAATATCTTTTATGTTGGAGTGTAGAGGTGGTGATAACTCACCACCTTATTTCATTAAAACGTGGTTATCCCTCTTGATTTTGGGATTTTTTGGCAACACGTTTTGCCTTTAATTTGGCACTGATTTTTCGAGTCTTGTCTGAAGGCTTTTTACTTTTGCTCTTCCCTTTTGCATCAGGCTTAGCATCAGATTGGGCCTCTTTTTTGCCTTTTTTCTCTGAACGACGGAATGCAGAATCAGGCTCAAAGTTTTTCTCTTTGCGCACATCCCCTTTTCGACGGGCTGGACGTGTTGCATTTTTAACTTCTGACTTCATCTTGTCGCGAGAAGTTTTACCCGGATTTTTCGCTTTACGTGTTGTCGAAATTAACGCGAAATCAATGGTGCGTTCATCCATATGTACAGCTTCCACACGGATTTCCACTTCGTCACCAAGGCGATAAGTGGTGCTAGATGACTCACCAATCAAACGCTGGCCTACAGCATCATAGCGATAATAGTCATTATCAAGGGTGGAGATATGCACTAAACCATCAATAAATAGATCATTCAGACGGACAAAGAAACCAAATCCAGTGACGCTGGTAATCAAGCCTGTGAACACTTGCCCCACTTGGTCTTGCATAAAGTCGCATTTTAACCAATCTGCTACGTCACGGGTAGCTTCATCTGCACGGCGCTCTGTCAATGAACAATGTTCACCTAACTGAAGCATGCTCTCTATGTCGGAATGCCAACCACCCGTTTCCGTCCAGCGTTTATCCCCATGACCATGTTCTTTGGCTAACAAGTACTTAATACCGCGGTGCAAGGATAAGTCTGGGTAACGACGAATTGGCGACGTAAAGTGTGCATAGGATTTCAGTCCTAAACCAAAGTGACCTCGGTTTTCAGGATCGTAAATTGCCTGCTTCATTGAACGTAAAATCATGGTTTGGAGTAACTCATGATCTGGGCGTTCAGCAACTTCGTTCATTACTTGCGCATAATCTTTCGGCTCTGGTTTCATACCACCCGGCAGAGTTAAACCTAACTCGCTGAATACCGAGCGCAAATTCATCACGCTCTCTTCTTTAGGGCGATCATGCACACGATATAACGCAGGCTCTTCATTTTTTTCCACAAATCGAGCCGCCGCAATATTAGCTAAAATCATGCACTCTTCAATCAATTTATGTGCATCATTACGCTCAACGGGCTCAATACGTTCAATTCGACGCTCCGCATTAAAAATAAACTTCGCTTCTTCCGATTCAAAGGAAATCGCGCCGCGTTCAATACGGGCTGAATCTAATGCTTTGTATAATTGGTGCAAGTGCTCGATGTGCGGAACAAGCTCTTTATAATGTTCACGTAGCTCTTCATCACCTTGGATGATTTTCCACACTTTGGTGTAAGTCAGACGTGCATGGGAGCTCATCACCGCTTCGTAGAATTTATACGATGAAAGCTTACCTGTTGCAGATACCGTCATTTCACAAACCATACACAGACGGTCAACACCTGGGTTCAATGAACACAATCCGTTAGACAGCACTTCCGGTAGCATCGGTACCACTTGGGATGGGAAGTATACGGAGTTACCACGGCTACGCGCTTCAGTATCCAACGCAGTTTGTGGACGAACATAGTAGCTGACGTCCGCAATCGCAACCCATAAACGCCAACCGCCACCTTTTTTAGGTGAGCAGTATACTGCATCATCAAAGTCACGAGCATCTTCGCCATCGATAGTCACTAAAGGTAAGTCACGTAAATCTACTCGTCCTTTTTTCGCTGACTCTGGAACTTGTTCGCTTAAATCTGCAACTTGCTTTGTCACTTGTGGCGGCCAAGAGTGAGGAATTTCATGGGTGCGTAGCGCGATTTCAACCGCCATGCCCGTGCCCATAGTTTCGCCCAACACTTCAATAACGTTACCGACTGCTTGAGATCGACGCTGTGGTCTAGTCACTAATTCAACCACCACCACGTTACCCATACGGGCACCACACGTTTGGTCTTTTGGTATCAAAATATCAAAGCTCAGGCGACTATCGTCAGGGACAACAAATCCCATACCGGCTTCGATAAAATAGCGACCAACAATTTGGTTATTACGAGGCTCTAATACACGAACAACACGCACTTCAGTGCGGCCTTTGCGGTCTTGTCCGTATGGCTGAGCGAGAATAATATCGCCGTGTAAAGCACGCTTCATCTCATCTTGAGATAAGTAATAATCTTCTTTTTTACCTTCAACGCGTAAGAAACCATAACCATCACGGTGGCCGATTACTTTACCCTTGAGGAGATCAAGGCGCTCTGGTAATGCATAACATTTGCGGCGAGTGAATACTAATTGACCATCACGTTCCATCGCACGTAAGCGACGGCGCAATGCTTCTAATTCATCTTCAGTAGAGAGATTTAATAACTGAGCAATTTCTTCACGATTAGCAGGAGCGCTGCGTTTAGATAAGAGATCTAAAATAAATTCTCTACTAGGGATTGGCGACTCGTATTTTTCTGCTTCTCTTTCCTGAAAAGGATCGTTTGACATTGTTACCTCCATTGTCGTCAGAGTGATAAATTACTGAGACATTAATCGAGCAGTAATTGATACAGCGGGCTATTATCTTTTACCATGTCCGCCAGCGTATATTGATCAAGTTCTTGTAAAAACTGCTGTATTGCTTTATTCAGCGCACCTTTCAGGCGGCAAGCGGGTGTAATATGACAAAATTCACCACTACAATTAACAAGGGTCAAGGGTTCTAACGCTCTCACGACATCCCCTATCCGAATTGATTCTGCTGGTTGACCTAGCGATATGCCGCCATTCTTGCCGCGAACGGCTTTAATATAGCCAAGGTGACTAAGCTGATTAATTATCTTAACCATGTGATTACGAGAAACACCATACACGTCAGTAACTTCTGTGATACTCGTCATTTTCCCTTTTTCAAGGGCTGCGAGATAAATTAGGGCGCGTAACCCATAATCAGTAAAACTTGTCAGCTGCACAGTCACCTCAAATATTTTTGGCGTTACAGTATGTTGTTAAATGCCTATTAACCATCTTAGTTATCTTTCTTGTTTTGAGTATCTAACAACAAAGCTATTATTTTGAATAACTTTCACAGTATATAACCTTAGTTGCAGTCTAGCCTATCCCTACCTATAAAGATGTATCCTATGGCACGGAATGTTCAGTGTACTAAAGATATTATGTGGAAGTTTTGACTTTTTATCAAAAACGAATTCAATGGAAGGAAAAAAGGGGTGATAAAAAAACAGCGCCCTAATGAGCGCTGTCAATGCGATTACTCAACGTCAAACGGATCACGCAGGATCATAGTCTCTGAACGGTCTGGACCGGTTGAAATAATATCAACTGGAATACCCGTCAGCTCTTCGATACGTTGGATATAATCTAAAGCCGCTTGCGGTAACAGTGCTCTTTCTTTAACGCCGAAAGTGGTTTCACTCCAACCAGGCATGCTTTCGTAAACAGGCTCTAAACCAACCCACTCATCAGCAGCTAATGGCGTAGTTTCTAATACTTTGCCATCTGGGCGACGGTAACCTACACAGATTTTAACTTCTTCTAAACCATCTAAAACATCCAGTTTAGTTAAGCAAAAACCTGACAGGGAGTTAATTTGTACCGCACGATTAATCGCAACAATATCTAACCAGCCAGTACGACGTTTACGACCGGTGGTTGCGCCAAACTCTTGACCTTTCTCACGCAGGAATTCGCCGATTTCGTCAAACAGTTCAGTTGGGAATGGACCCGCGCCAACACGTGTAGAATACGCTTTGATGATGCCCAGAACGTAGTTTACATAGCGAGGACCTAAGCCAGAACCTGTTGCCACGCCACCCGCAGTGGTATTTGAAGACGTCACATACGGATAGGTACCGTGGTCGATATCTAATAATGTGCCTTGTGCGCCTTCAAACATGACTAATTCATTCTTCTGATGCGCTTTATAGAGCAAATCAGAAACATCAATTACCATGCTAGTCAGAAGGTCTGCAACTGACATCACGTAATCTAAGGTTTTTTGGTAATCAACCGCAGGTTCTTTGTAATAGTTAACCAGTTGGAAGTTATGGTATTCGATGATTTCTTTTAATTTTTCAGCAAAAGTCGCTTTATCGAATAAGTCACCAACACGCAGACCGCGACGAGCAACTTTATCTTCATAAGCAGGACCAATACCACGACCGGTTGTTCCGATAGCTTTCGCACCACGCGCTTTCTCACGCGCATTATCTAATGCGATGTGATAAGGCAGGATCAGTGGGCATGCTTCAGAAATACGTAAGCGTTCACGAACAGGAACACCACGGTCTTCCAATTCTTGCATCTCTTTCATTAAAGCATCAGGCGCAAGAACTACACCATTAGCGATAATGCTGATGACATTTTCACGAAGAATACCGGATGGAATTAAGTGGAGAACGGTTTTTTCACCGTTTACAACAAGAGTATGGCCAGCATTATGGCCGCCCTGATAACGAACTACATATTTAGCTCGTTCTGTCAGCAAGTCAACGATCTTGCCCTTCCCTTCGTCACCCCATTGGGTGCCCAGTACGACAACGTTCTTACCCATTTCGAAATACACTCGGTTGCTTAAAAATGAATTCTACCATCAAAAATGAACTGTTCCAGTGATATTTTGGCATTGCAAAAATTTTTTTCTAGAAAGCAAGTAAAATGGTAGTTTTATTTCTGTCGTAAACTCAAAATGAATTTCATCAACCTGAGCAGCTGCAATTTTCCCTGAAAAATCCGACACTTGAAACGACAGGCGAAAAAAAGCCCACCGAAGCGGGCTTTTCTTTATTAGATTAACAGTAATTTAAGCTCGTTGCACGTAACTTAAGTTGGCTGTTGATTAATCTGGTGCACGCAACTTAGTTGGTGCCTTCATAAAGCGGAAGAAGTCAGTGTCTGGGCTAAGTACCATTACGTCGTCACCACTTTTGAAGCTCTGCTCATAAGCACGTAAGCTACGGATAAAGGCATAGAACTCAGGATCTTGGTTAAATGCATCAGCAAACAATTTAGTTGCCATTGCATCGCCTTCACCTCGCAGAGTCAGCGCAGTACGCTCAGATTCTGCTAAAGTTTCCGTTACTGTTTTATCTGCAACCGCACGAATTTTCGTTGCTTCTTCTTGACCTTGAGAACGATGCTGACGAGCAACTGCTTCACGCTCTGCACGCATACGCGCATAAATTGCCTCAGAAACTTCGTTTGGTAATTCAATACGTTTAATACGTACGTCGACCACTTCGATACCTAATGCCGCCATACTGTTCGCATTGACAACCAGTGGCTTCAAGTTTGTTTCTTGCTCAACCCGAGCCGCAGCATCTGCAATTGCAGCATCTGCATCTTTTGTTGCTTCGTCGGTTGCCGTACCTTTGTTCAGTGCATCACGAACATCTACCGTTAAACGACCACGAGAATCGGTAATGATGTCTTTCACGCTTAAACGACCAAACTCAGAACGTAAACGGTCACTAAACTTACGCTTTAATAGTGTTTCTGCTTGGAATGGGTTACCGCCGCCTGTCGCTACATAGTAGCGGCTGAAGTCCGTAACACGCCATTTCAGGTATGAATCCACCATTAAGTCTTTGTTTTCGCTAGTCAGGTAACGGTCAGCTTGAATTTCTAATGTCTGAATACGTGCATCTAGCATTTTTACTGTTTCAATAAATGGAACTTTAAAATGTAGACCCGGCTCATAAATGATCGGTTTATTTTCAGAATCACGCAAAACCTTACCAAAACGTAAAACAATACCGCGATCAGTTTGAGGAACAATAAAGATAGATGCGTAGGCAACTGCCAAAACAGCAATAACAATAAAGATTAAAGACTTACGCATGATTATTGTCTCCCTACTCTAACTGCATCACCGCGCACAGCATTATCTGGCTGAGCGGGTGCTGTACCCGTAGAAGATGTACTTTCCGTTGGGTTCGTCATTCTTGCTGACTGATTTGTTTTTGGAGCAGTGGCTGTGTTGCCATTCGTTCCACGCATGATTTGATCAAGTGGCAGCACTAACATGCTGTTGCTCTTATCATTCGCAATAACTTTACGTGTATTTGCTAACACGCGCTCCATCGTTTCAATGTACAGACGCTCACGAGTAATCTCTGGTGCAGCACGGTATTCAGGTAACATTTTCGCAAAACTTGCGACCTCACCCTCTGCTTTGAAGACCACACTCGCTTTATAAGCCTCAGCTTCTTCGATCATCTTCTGAGCATTACCTTTCGCCAATGGCAGAACTTCATTTCGATAAGCATGCGCTTGACGAATAGTTTTCTGTTCTTCTTCCCTTGCCGAAATTACGTCATCAAATGCCGCTTTTACATCTTCAGGCGGACGAGCCGCTTGGAAGTTGACATCGAGTAATGTGATACCCATTTTGTATGGTGCAATCGTCGCTTCTAGCTCTTTCTGTGTAACATCACGGATAAAGGCTCGATTCGTAGTCAATACTTGCTCCATGGCTGATTGACCAATAACACCACGCACTGCGCTATCCAGAGCTTGACGTAAACTATTATCCGGATTCGTCACGCTAAATAGATATTGAGCAGGGTCTGTAACACGATATTGTACGTTCATTTCAACGCGGATCACGTTTTCATCTGACGTTAACATCATGCCATTAGTTGCTTGTTCGCGAACTGTTTCAACGTTGACTGGAACCACGTTATCAATAAAAGTTGGCTTCCAGTTCAAACCAGGTCCGACAATACCATTGTACTCACCAAAACGTAACACTACGCCACGGTCACTTTCTTTAATGGTATAGAAGCCAGATCCGGCCCATACAACAACGATTGCAGCAACGGCTAACATTCCTAGGCGACCGCTAAATTGAGATGGTTGTTTAGTATCGCCTTCACCACCGCCCTTTTTACCGCCACCGCCGAGCTTGCTGCCTATTTTACGAAAGAGATCGTCGAGATCATAAGACCCAGGTTTCCGACTGCCTTTATTCCCGCCAGAGTTGCCGCCTTTATTGCCGCTTCCCCACGGATCGCGGTCTTGTCCGTCATTACCGGGCTGATTCCACGCCATGTTTTAGCTCCATTCTTTATGATTGATTTTTAGGGCTAAGAGCAAAATTCGCTTTCTTCAGTCAACCACTTGGGATCGTGAATTAAGTCGAGCATATTGGCTCTTAATATCAATTCCATTGCCTAACTATGTTGCGATTACGCCAGTATAAAAACTGAAGTAACATCGTCTTTAAACAACATAATCAGGTAATTGTTGCTCTTGCTTACATAAACGTCGCCAATCCACCATTGGCATACGCACCTCAAGACCGATGGTACCGTCCTCTTCTTGCCACTCACGTTCTATGGATTGAAGTTGATAAAAACGGCTCCGCAAACGGCCTTCATTGGGTGGTAAACGCAATTCAAAATGTGCGATTTCACCTGAAAGGCGTTCCGTCAATGCTTGAAGCAACAAAGGGATACCTTCACCTGTTTGCGCTGAAACCCAGACACGAGCAGGCTTGTTATCCTCATCTCTGTCGATACGCGGGACAAAATCTTCCAGCATATCAACTTTGTTCATCACTAAAAGTGTCGGTATTTCATTCGCTTCAATCTCTTCCAACACACTTTCAACCGCCTGAATATTTTCATCCAAACGATTATCTGCTGCATCAATCACATGGAGCAATAAAGTTGCTTCACGAGTTTCTTGCAGGGTTGCTTTAAATGCTGCAACCAAGTCGTGGGGGAGATGGCGAATAAAACCTACCGTATCTGCCAGAACTACAGTGCCGACATCATTAACATCAATACGACGTAATGTCGGGTCCAGTGTGGCAAACAGTTGATCCGCAGCATAAACATCTGCCGACGTCATCCTGTTAAATAAACTGGATTTACCGGCGTTGGTATAGCCAACCAAAGAAACTGTCGGAATATCCGCTTTATTTCTTGATTGACGTCCCTGCTCACGCTGTTTTTCGACTCGTCCAAGGCGGGATAATATCTGTTTGATTTTATCTCGTAGTAATCGACGGTCTGTTTCAAGCTGAGTTTCACCGGGACCGCGTAAACCAATCCCGCCTTTTTGTCGCTCAAGGTGCGTCCATCCCCTCACTAAGCGAGTTGATAGATGCCGTAGTTGAGCTAATTCAACTTGAAGTTTACCTTCATGCGTACGCGCACGTTGAGCAAAAATATCTAAAATCACCCCTGTACGGTCAATAACCCTACATTGGCAAAGCCTTTCAAGATTACGTTCTTGAGCAGGGCTAAGAGTATGATTAAATAGCACCACATCTGCACCACTCGCCTCGACTGCTTCAGCGATTTCTTCAGCTTTTCCTTCCCCAACAAAAAACTTTGGGTGAGGTGCCTTGCGGCTGCCAGTTACTATTTGTACGGGTTTAACCCCAGCAGAAGTCACTAGGGACTCAAATTCTGCTAAATTATCAACGTCTTTTTCTTGGTCAAAAAAAACATGAACAAGTACAGCCAGTTCACCGCCTTCATACCTATCAAACAAGGTGTAACCTCTTAGGCTCAATAATAATTGCAAAGGAAAAACACAGGTATAGTCTCCCTACCCATGCTTTCCTTGTTTTTAGCGTACAGTCTTATTCAGCTGATTCGCCATCTTGCCCAGCAGCACCACCTGAATGGTAGTTGCTATTGCCTGCGCCAGCAGTACCTGTACCGCTATGATGAGAAACAGGGCGTGCCGGAACAACAGTAGAGATAGCGTGTTTATAAACCATCTGGCTAACTGTGTTTTTCAGCAAAATAACAAATTGGTCAAAAGATTCGATTTGACCCTGTAATTTAATACCATTAACGAGATAAATAGAGACCGGAACCCTTTCACGACGTAATGCGTTCAGGAACGGATCTTGCAAAGATTGCCCCTTAGCCATTCTATGTTTTCCTTATTTTGTTGTTTTTAAATGAGAATCTGTCGATTCCAAAAATTACTACTCAAAAATTACGCTTAACGTTTTAATTGTACACAAACAATAGCCCTATGCACTAACAACCTGTATAACTGTGTCAAGCGCCAGCTGAGGTTGTTCACTATCTAACCGGTGAACATTATCCCAGCCTCTCAACCAAGTGACCTGCCGTTTCGCCAATTGACGTGTCGCACAGATCCCTCGATAAACCATTTCATCATAATCTATTTCACCATCGAGATATGACCACATTTGTCGATACCCTACACAACGGATAGACGGCAAGTCGACATGGAGATCTCCTCGTTGGTATAGCGCTCTAACTTCATTCTCAAATCCTGCCTCTAGCATTAAATGAAAACGTCGCTCGATACGCTCATGTAAAATTTTACGATCTTGTGGCTCAATAGCAAACTGAAACACATTATAAGGCAATTCTGTGCCCGCTGTTTGAGTCATTTCAGTCAAAGTTTGTCCCGAAATGAGATATACCTCTAAAGCTCGGGATAATCTTTGTGGATCATTAGGATGAATTCGCGCTGCTGCAACAGGGTCTACTTCAGCTAAACGACGATGGATTTCACCCCAACCTTGTTCATGAGCGATTTGCTCAATTGTCTCGCGAATTTCTGGTGACGCGGAAGGCAAAGGAGACAACCCTTCCAACAAGGCTTTAAAATAAAGCATAGTCCCGCCAACCAACAATGGAATTTTACCTTGAGATGTAATTTCATCCATTGCATTTAATGCGTCACGACGAAAATCAGCCGCTGAATAAGGTTGTGACGGATCGAGAATATCAATCAAACGATGGGGGGCTTGGCTGAGTTCTTCTTCATTTGGCTTTGCGGTACCAATATCCATTCCTCGATAAATCAGCGCTGAATCAACGCTGATTATTTCTACTGGTAAGTGCTTGCGCAGTTCAATCGCTAAAGCAGTTTTACCCGAGGCCGTTGGGCCCATAAGGAATATTGCATCCGGTTTTTTTTGAGTTACTAAATCACTCATTTGTTAGTGTAGCTACCACGGATTGTAAATTAATTAATTGTAATAATGTTGGCGGTGGATTTTTCACCCACTGCGGACAGATCCGCTCAACATCTGCGAGTAACTGAACAGCCTGTGCCAAACTCCAACTTTCCTCAATTTTTGTCTGTGAAATCGCTTTTGCTAACCATTGCGCGATATTTTCATTAGTAACACTTTCTTTTGTCGACAAAAACGCAATTAAATCGGAAAAAAGTTGAGATAAATTTTGTGTTCTTAATGGTAACGATACCGTATGAATAGTCACTTTTCCATGAAATATAGTGGCTTCGATACCAAATAATGTTAATTGTGCCTTATATCGTTGTAAAACCTCTACCTCGTCATTTTTTAATGACAATTTTAACGGGATTAACAACGGCTGAGGCTTTAAAGATTCTTCTGCTGGAGAGAGCTGAGCTAACTTCAACAAATAATTCGCTTCATTTAAGGATAACAGGATTATGCCCAATGAAGACTCAATTAATGCAAAGTTTTTTGCGTAAATTGTCAATACTTTGCCAAATTGGTAGCCATCCGCATTTTCTGCCACAGATTGGCTCGATATTGAATGAGTTCCTAATGGTTTTCTTTCTGGAAATAATGTTTTTTTGTCCTCAGGAGCAACAGGGATAGACATCAAGCTTTGATAGAGTTCCCCAGCTTTACGGTCATAATCCGGTGCAGAGTATTTGTTTGTATTATTTTCTACCGGAACATAGGGGCTTTTAGAGGCTGAAGAGGCTGTTTTCGGTTCGCTATATGAGGCCTGAGATTCTCGGGCATACACTGGTTGATGATCATGGCGTTCATGATTTTTTACCACGCTTCCCACAGATACCGGAGAGGCAAAATAGTTTTCCCCAGCGGAAGCTCGATTTTCAATTTCTGAAGATATTGGTTCAATTCCTGGTAACTGATCAACAGCGGTAGTATTAAGCAGTACCGTACGAACAGCTTGATAAATAAAATCATGTACTAAACGAGCTTGATGAAAGCGTACTTCATGCTTCGCTGGATGAACATTAACATCCACTTGCTTTGGGTCGATCGTCAAATATAGGACATAGGCAGGCTGCTGGTTTTCATCAAGATGCCCTTCATAAGCTTGGCGAATAGCATGGTTAATCAGCTTGTCGCGCATCATTCGTCCATTCACATAACAATATTGAATATCACTCGCAACATGATGAGAAGATGACGGCGAAACAACCCAGCCTTTGATTGCTAAATCACTATGTTCCCACAATAACGCTAATGCCCCTTGCATAAATCCAGTACCACAGATTGCCCCGAGGCGACGCTCTTGCTGAATATCATCATGGGCAGCACGATACTGCTTCACCAATTTACCATTATGAGTCAGGTTTATCGCAACATCGGGACGAGAAAGCGCAATACGGCGAACAATCTCATCAATATGACCAAATTCTGTTTTTTCCGTACGCATAAATTTACGGCGTGCGGGAGTATTGTAAAATAAATCCAGCACTTCGACTGTCGTGCCATTGGGATGTGCGGCTGGTTTGACGGTCACTTGCATATCCCGCCCTTCCGCATAAGATTGCCATGCTTCCGTTTGCTCTGCGGGTTTCGACGTCAATGTTAAGCGTGCGACGGAGCTAATGCTCGCTAATGCTTCGCCACGAAATCCCATACTCATGATGGCTTCAAGGTCATCTAATGTGGCAATTTTGCTCGTCGCATGGCGCGCTAATGCAAGAACTAATTCATCTTTATTGATCCCGCAGCCGTTATCACGAACACGGATCAATTTCTCTCCCCCTCGCTCGATATCAATATCGATGCGTGTAGCCCCTGAATCTAGGCTATTTTCTACGAGCTCTTTCACAACAGATGCTGGTCTTTCGACCACTTCACCCGCTGCTATTTGGTTAGCTAGCTGTGGAGAGAGAATTTGAATCGACATTATCTACTCGCTTATTTTGGGGCGGCTTGTAACGGGTTCGCTAAGAAATACTGACGCAACCCTTGATGAATACCATCCGCGACTTTCTCTTGGTAATCATTTGATTTTAATAGCTGCTCTTCTGCTGTGTTACTGATAAACCCAGTTTCAACCAAGATTGATGGAATATCCGGAGAACGTAACACACCGAGACTGGCATGTTCTGGGGTTTTCTTATGAATATTACCTACTTTACGAAGTTCACGAATCACATGAACAGCCACGTCATAACCAACACGCTGTGAATGACCAAATTGCAAATCCAATACTGCTTGGCTTAAATAAGGGTCGGCGCCACTAAGCGCATCACCAGCACCACCTAGTAATTCTGACTGTTTCTCACGCTGTTCTAACCAGCTACCTAATTCACTGTTCGCTCGACGATTTGATAACACCCAAACAGAGGCACCTCGCGCACTGCTGTTTGGTGCGGAGTCAGCATGAATGGAAACCAGCATATTGGCACCTTTTTTACGTGCGACATCCGAGCGGCCACTGACTGAAATAAAGTAGTCACCCTCCCTCGTCATAACGGGTTTAAACATCGGGTCTGCATCGAGTTTTTGATACAGTTTACGCGCTACACTCAGGGTGACGTCTTTTTCTTTATAACCATTTTTACCAATCGCGCCGGGATCTTTACCACCGTGCCCTGCATCAATCGCAATCACGACCTGCTTAGTTCCTTTCGGTAAGCTTTTTGTTACTGCAGGCTTTGTTGCAGGTACTGTGGCTGGCGTCACCGCCGGAGAATTCATTTTTAGCGGTTTCTCTTGCACAGTTGATGGATTACGTGTTGATGTTGTCACCGCAGGCTGAGCCATATCAGTGCTATTGAAAGAGTTCGATGAGCTGCTATTACCCGTTGATACTGTCAATACCAATTGATATTGCCCAGAAACTTGCTTAACTATCGCTTTGGTTTTTGCTGCTTGGGACAGCTCTAATACGATACGTTGATGACGGTTATCGGGAGCTTGACTTGAGCGCACCTGTTTAACTAAATCACCTTTCGGAAGCTTAATTGGTAAACCGATGATTTTACCACTTTGTTGGATATCAACCACTAAACGTTCAGGTGAATGCAACGGAAAGGTCGAATAATCAGGCTTTCCATCAACAAAAGTTAATGTCACTTGCGCCTGTGAAGGGCTATTATTGACTTGAATATTAGAAAGTGATGCAGCCTGAGCCAAGGATGTCATTAAGCCTAGCGCAAACACTATCAATAATAAAAAGAAAGAAAAAAGACCCTTAATTGTTATTCTGTTTATCGATGCATTCATCATGAGCTATATATTCCTTAGAATACCGGTAATGCTTCTAGTAACGACTCTCCAGTTGCCGAAAAAGCCACTAAACGTGCCTGGCGCCCTTCATCTTTATACGTTAAATGGAGTTCAAGATCCGCTTCAGGTAAAAATCCCTTGCCTTGCTGTGGCCATTCAACCAAACAGATTGAGTTGCCCGAAAAATAGTCGCGAATTCCCATAAATTCAAGTTCCTCAGGATCAGCTAAACGATAGAGATCAAAATGAAAAACCTGTCTATCCGCTAATTCGTAGGGTTCAACTAATGTATAAGTCGGGCTTTTTACGTGACCTTTATGACCAAGCGCTTGAAGAAATCCACGACTAAATGTCGTCTTTCCTGCGCCAAGATCGCCATATAAGTTAATCACAACGCCTTGATGGCAAGCGATGGCAATAGCGCGCCCCAGCGCAACTGTTTGCTCTTCATTAGCGAGTTGTATTGTGCATTCTTTCATAGTTGGTGCAGCCAATTATAATGATAAAATCGAATCAGAATTGATATTACCGCTTATATTAACCTAAGCAGATCCATTTTTCTTATTTAACATTGTGTGAACATCGAGATCAGAAACTTCTGGCCTTGACCGCAAAGCTCAACAGGGGGTTATTTTGATAAATGAAACGATCATGTTAGAGTGCCTGCGAATCCACTTTTACCTTGATAGAACCCATGTCTACACGCCTTAATCTTAATCTTCTTGCCCAAAATATAAAACAATGGGGCCTCGATGCTGGCTTTCAACAAGTTGGCATCTGCGATACCGATTTATCCCTCGAAGAACCAAAGCTTCAAGCTTGGTTAGATAAGCAATATCATGGTGATATGGAATGGATGAATCGCCATGGCATGATGCGGGCCAGACCCCATGAGCTACATCCCGGCACATTACGAGTCATCAGTGTGCGCATGAATTACCTTCCCGCAAAAGCCGCATTTGCCAGCACACTCAATAACCCTGAACTTGGCTATATCAGCCGTTATGCGCTGGGGCGAGATTACCATAAGCTCTTAAAAAAACGCTTAAAGATTCTTGGCGATCGTATTTTAGATTATTGCAGACAGTTTGAATGTTCTGATGATCTTAATTTCCGTCCTTTTGTGGATTCCGCACCGATCCTTGAACGGCCTCTTGCGGTTAAAGCAGGTTTGGGATGGACAGGAAAACATTCTTTAGTTATCAATCAACAAGCTGGATCTTGGTTTTTTCTTGGGGAGCTGTTGATCAATCTCCCTCTTCCCGTGGATCAACCTATAGAGGAACAATGTGGGCGTTGCGTAGCATGTATCACAACCTGCCCAACAGGTGCAATTGTAGAACCTTATACCATTGATGCGAGACGTTGTATTTCTTATCTGACTATTGAGTTGGATAGCGCAATCCCCGAAGAATTTCGTCCATTAATGGGAAATCGTATTTATGGTTGCGATGACTGCCAACTTATTTGCCCATGGAACCGATTTTCCCAGCTAACCGACGAAGATGATTTTAGCCCAAGAGCCGCATTGCATACGCCAGAACTTTTGGATTTATTCGCTTGGAGTGAGGATAAATTTCTCCGTGCCACTGAGGGGTCAGCGATCCGTCGAATTGGCTATATTAAATGGCTAAGAAATATCAGCGTTGCTCTTGGCAATGCCCCCTACCAAGACCAGATTGTCCTCGCTTTACAAAATCGCCTTGGAATCAATCCGATGCTTGATGAGCATTTTCAGTGGTCGATTCGCCAGCAACTACAACGGCGAGAAGAGAATCAAGTGACTATTCAAACTTCACAACAAAAGCGACTTGTACGCGCTATTACCAAAGGTTTACCGCGGGACGCTTAAAAAAGATGCGGTTATATATCTTGATCTGTTAATTGTCAAATCGATGTGAATAAAATAAAAAAGTTCTTAGCCGACAATAGGTAAAGGATTTGCAAGTTATGCTTAGCACATTTTGAATAAATAAAATTAATCAATAAATTCAATTAGTTAATTTATTTCATTATAAAATTCATTTTATGATAATCTAAAATTAACCTACAAGTAACCTGTGGATAACTCTGTGTGGTAAATTATTTCAAAATAGACTAAACTCAACCTAAACACATTCAGGCTGTGGATAACTTTCTCTTATAGAGAAATAATAAAATACGCTGATTTTTGGTTAACTAATCAGAGTTAAGTTGTGAAAAAATCAGGTTAAGAAGATTGTTTGACTGAACTAAGAAAAAATGACTTTTTTGTCGCCCATTCAAACGAGTGCCATTCTGGCAGAAGTTCTTACTGAAATGCCCTATTGCTAAGGGGTGGCTATTCTATGGCGACCGATTAGCGAATGCAAGTAAAAAACTTGATTTGATCTCAAAAAGATCCTGAATAATAAAAGGATCCCGTAGGGGAGCAAGATAAAAACATGACTACTTAATAATTGAGCATCACGAGGGCAAATAAGGAATATTACTTAGCGATAGTAAAAGATGATTTGCAATTACAGAGGAGATTAATTTAGAAAATTACCTGAAGAAAAATTGGAGCGGGAAACGAGACTCGAACTCGCGACCCCGACCTTGGCAAGGTCGTGCTCTACCAACTGAGCTATTCCCGCATT
>NZ_JAMPNQ010000013.1:0-74334 GCF_028479445.1 Providencia sp. PROV210 | reverse complement strand
TTTGGAGCGGGAAACGAGACTCGAACTCGCGACCCCGACCTTGGCAAGGTCGTGCTCTACCAACTGAGCTATTCCCGCATTCCGGTTCTTGGTGCTTTAATCGTGCCGATAAAACCAAAAAATCTCATCGGTACGGGGAGCGCATTATACGAAAAAATAGGAGACTAGCAAGCCCTTGAGCCCAATTTTTTTATTTTTTTGTTCATTTGTTGATAAATTCATCACAATGATGATTTTGTCATCGAGATTGTTAATCTTCTTTCTCAAGACGTTAACATTGTTAACTTTTCTATTAAACACCTTACTTTGTTTATTTTACTAATCTTGTATTGGCTGCTGTATAGGCTGTACTCGCTTCCCTTTTTCCTATAGCAATAACAAAAATAACAATTTCCGAATGAATAACTTGATAAACTAAACGATAGCCTGAAGAGCGCAATTTAATTTTATAGCAACTTGACAACTCTCCATGTAACCGAGCTGACTCAACATGCGGATTTTTTTGTAGTTTTTTCAGTTTATTTTTAAATTGATCTCGAATACTGCTATCAAGTTTTTTCCACTCCTTTAAAGCTCGTTCATCAAACTCAATACTATATATCATCCAAATTTACTCTGATTCGTTTTGCTGGTTTTTTCAAACGCTCACGAACTACTGCCAAAATTTCATCATCAGCATCACTTTCACTCACGACAACAGAAACCTCAGTAAAAGGTAATTTTTTATTCTCTGCTACATATCGTAAAAATAATCTGAGTGCATCAGATGGGGATAAATTTAATTTTTCAAAGGCTTGAAATGCCTCTTTTTTTAATTGTTCATCGACTCTAATTTGTATTGTTGTCATCACCATACTCCAGTATTTTCTGAGTTTTATTCAATAGAATAACGTAATGACAGATGTAATGCAATTTGCATTACATCTATGACATCTATCACTTAATAAACGTTTCTCGATAATAGACCAGTTCAGCGATTGACTCTCGGATATCATCCAACGCTTGATGGGTCCCTTTTTTAGTAAAACCCGCTAAAATTTCTGGTTTCCAACGGCGCGCTAACTCTTTCAGAGTGCTCACATCGAGGTAACGATAATGGAAATAGCTTTCTAACTCAGGCATATAGTTGAATAAGAATCGGCGGTCTTGTCCTACACTGTTACCACAGATTGGTGATGCCCCTTTTGGAACCCATTTCTCTAAGAATTCGATTGTCGCTAACTCAGCTTCACGTTCATTGATCGTGCTTTTACGAATACGATCGACCAAGCCGCTGCCAGTATGGGTATTTACGTTCCATTCATCCATCAGAGCTAATTGTTCTTCCGTTTGATGAACGGCAATAACAGGACCTTCCGCTAAAATATTTAAATTGCTGTCCGTCACTATGGTCGCAATTTCAATAATACGGTCGCGGACAGGATCGAGTCCGGTCATTTCTAAATCGATCCAAATTAAATTATTCTCATTCTTTTGCATGATATGCCCTAACTGAATACGGTGGAGTTAAGGTATGATAGCACCCTTCATGCTATGAGTTATAGGTGTGTTGCTGTTGTGTGGCATGCCCAATTAGTATTATATAGACACTACATTATTCAAGTGAGAGAGGTCAGGTGGCTAAGCAGAAATTGTCGAAAGGTCAACAACGCCGCGTACAAGAAAATCATCAAAAAAGATTGAGAAAACAAAAGACAATCGAGATTGATGATAGTCAATTAGGTGAAGCTCAAGAAGGCTTAGTGATTAGCCGTTTTGGGCAACATGCTGATATCGAATCCGCAGACGGTACCGTACAACGTTGTAACCTGCGTAGAACCATTTCATCTTTAGTGACTGGGGATAAAGTCGTATGGCGTCCCGCAATCAACACTCAAAGTGATATAAAAATCAATGGCATCGTTGAAGCTGTGCATGAGCGACATTCTGTACTGACTCGCCCTGATTACTACGACGGATTAAAGCCAATCGCTGCCAATATTGACCAGATCGTTGTTGTTTCCGCGATCCTACCTGAATTATCCCTCAACATTATCGACCGCTATTTAGTGGCTTGTGAAACCACTGGGATCCAACCGGTTATTGTCTTAAATAAAGTCGACTTATTGGATGATGAGAATCGCGAATGGGTGAGTGACCTCATGACCATTTATACTGATATCGGCTATCAAGTGTTAGAAGTCTCTAGCCATACAAGTGAAGGAGTGGAAGCGCTCACTAACGCTCTAGCAGGTAAAGTTTCTGTGTTTGTAGGGCAGTCTGGTGTCGGTAAATCCAGCTTATTAAATACCTTACTACCGCATAATGCAGAAAGTATTTTAGTGAATGATGTTTCAGATGGCTCAGGCTTAGGGCAACATACAACCACGGCCTCCAGACTCTATCACTTTCCACAAGGCGGCGATGTTATTGACTCCCCAGGTGTTCGAGAATTTGGTTTGTGGCATCTCACCACGGAACAAGTGACCAAAGGATTTGTCGAATTTAAAGATTACCTTGGCGGATGTAAATTCCGTGACTGTAAACATTTAGATGATCCGGGTTGCTTGCTAAGAGAGGCAATGGAAGAAGGTAGAATCGCTGAGTCACGCTTTGAAAACTATCACCGTATTCTAGAAAGTATGGAACAGGTCAAACCTCGCGGTAACTTTACAGCCAAAGATAAATAATTCCCAAATCAGTCTAATATTAGTTAGTGGGCGCTTACATTCTTCGATGAATTAAAGCGCTTTCTGAAATAACTCGAAAGCAATTCTGTTTCAGATACAATAGCGCCCTTTTACTAACTTACCTTTAATAATCAGAGGTTAATGTGCTAGATAAAATCAAGATCCGCTTGCAGTTTTTACTTCCTAAACAAGGACTTACTCAACTTGCAGGTTGGTTCGCTAGTCGAAACGTTGGTATTGTTACCCAATGGGCAATAAAACTGTTCGCCAAAGCTTATAAAGTGAATATGAATGAGGCGCAAAAAAGTGAGCTAACTGCATACTCGACTTTCAACGATTTTTTCATCCGTGCGCTTAAAGACGGAGCACGCCCTATTGTTGAACCAGAGCATCAACTTGCACAGCCTGCTGATGGTGCAGTAAGCCAATTAGGTCCAATTGAAGATAACCTTATCTTTCAAGCTAAAGGACACAACTATACCGTTGAAGCCTTACTGGCAGGCCAATATCAATTAGCTGAAAAATTCCGTGGTGGAGACTTTATTACCACTTACTTATCGCCAAGTGATTATCACCGTGTCCATATGCCATGCGATGGCTTATTAACGGAAATGATTTATGTGCCTGGAGATTTGTTCTCTGTAAATCCATTAACTGCGGCTAATGTGCCTAACTTATTTGCACGTAATGAACGTTTAATCTGTGTATTTGATACCCCATTTGGCACTATGGTACAGATTTTGGTGGGTGCGACGATTGTCGGCAGTATTGAAACGATCTGGACTGGATGTGTAAATCCACAACGTGAAGGTGTTATTAAGCGCTGGACTTACCCTGAACAGCATTCTGAAGGTGCTATCTTCCTGAAAAAAGGCGAGGAAATGGGTCTGTTCAAATTAGGGTCTACCGTGATTAACCTATTTGAACCTAACAAAATTCGCTTTAATTCATCGTTGATCCCAGGTTACGCAACTCGTATGGGTGAGCTACTTGCAGAGTCAACTGAAGCACAACACACTGAAAAAACTAGTTAATTATTTGAACTATAATTAACTAAGCTATTATATCTCTGAAGGAGCTCCTCACTGTGCGTTTGATTATCAGTTTTTTAATTAGCCTGCTAATCGTATTTTCATCTAGCGCAGCACCTATTTCTGCGCAAGATGAAGCGCTGATTACACAGGAGCTCAAACAGCTAGATCCAAGTAAGAACCCGAAAGATGCTGAGATGGCTCAAGCATTACAAGGCGCTCTTAATTGGATCAATGAAGCCCGTGAGGCGGATAACAAGGCAAAGTCATATCAAGATGCCATTGATAACTTTCCTAAAATAATCAAAGAGATTAGGCAAAATCTACTCAGTGAATCCGATACGCCATCCCCGATTCCGACAGGCATTAGCTTAAGTGAATTAGAACAAAATATTACCCTTTTGAGCAGTCAACTGCTCGATCAGGGACGCTTAATGCAGCAGGAGCAAGATAAAGGTCGAGAGATCAGTGAATCTCTGAATGCCTTACCCCAGCAACTATCCGAAGCTCGACGTCAGTTAACGGATGCATCTGCTCGTTTTCAAGCGCTCAGCACACCCTCAACACCTTTAGCAGAAGCTCAATATACTCTCGCTCAAGCCGAAGTGAGTGCTCGCAAATCTATAGTTAATGAATTAGAAATGGCGCAGCTCTCCGCCAATAATCGCCAAGAAATTTCGCGTATGGCCCTTGAACTGGCGAAAAAACGCTATCAACGCCTTGAGCTCGAACTACAAAAATTACGCGATTTTCAAAATAGTCAACGCCAGCAAAAAGCTATTCTGGCATTAGAGCATACTGAAATGCTCGCAGAGCAAGGGGAATTGACACCGTTCCTAAAAGAACAGCTCGATATCAACCGTAAAATGTCTCAAGAATTGACGGAACAAGCTCAGCGTATGAGTGAAATTACCGCCAACCAAGCTGAAATATCGACGAATATCCGTAATGCTCGCCAAACATTGTCGACCATTCGAGAACAAGCACAGTGGATTAGCAGCTCAAGTACTTTAGGTGAGGCACTGCGCACCCAGCTTTCACGACTCCCTGAAATACCTAAAGGGCAACAACTTGATCGTGAAATGGCCGATCTACGAGTTCAACGTTTGAACTATGAAGATATGTTGGAGCGCTTATCCAAGCTAGATGTGTCAGTCCAAGAAACAGCTCAGGATTTCGATTCAACACAGTCTCAAGTCTATCAGTCACTGATGAAGACGCGTAAAGAGCTACTGACGTCTCTGATTTCAGGTTTTGATACCGAGATGCTGGAACTCACGAAGCTCAATGTCTCAACAGGGCAGCTGACTGACGCATTGAAAGAAGTCAAAGACGCGTCAAATCGTTACCTTTTCTGGGTTGCAGATGTTCCACCGATCAGTATTCACTACCCAGTGCTTGTCGTGACAGATATGACCCAGCTCTTATCTCTCGACACCTTGACACAGCTAACTGGTGCTCTTCAAGTTATGGTCACCAGCCAAGACTCTTTTTTATATCTGCTAGGATCAGTCATCTTGGTGATCTTTAGCCTGAGTACTCGCCGTCACTATCAAGCATTTTTGGACCGTTCGAGTTTACGCATTGGTAAAGTGACACAAGACCGTTTTTATCTCACCATTCGTACTATTTTTTGGTCAATTATCGTTGCACTACCGCTCCCAATGATGTGGTCAGCGATCGGTTACGGACTGCAAAGTGCGTGGCAATACCCAATGGCAGCTGCAATTGGGTACGGTGTGAGTGCAACAACGCCGCTTCTATGGTTGTTTATGATCAGTGAAACATTTTCGCGTCCAACAGGGCTATTTATCGCCCATTTTGGTTGGGATAAAGATGCGGTAAAACGCGCAATGCGCCACTATCGCTTAGCTGTTTTTGTGATTGTCCCGCTGGTAATGGCATTGATAACCTTCGAACATTATAGCGATAGAGAATTTGCAGCGACTCTAGGACGTTTATGTTTCTTAATTCTTTGTGTCGCATTAAGCCTGATTACTAATAACTTACGCCGCTCCAAAATCCCCCTATATTTAGATAGACATGGTTCAGGGGACAATATCATCAATACGGCTTTATGGTGGTTGATATTTATTGCTCCCGTGATTGCGGCTTTCTTCTCTGTTTTAGGTTATTTTGCGACCTCTCAAGCCCTATTAGCGCGTTTAGAGACTTCAGTGGCGATTTGGTTCGTGATTTTAATCATCTACCATACCATCCGCCGTTGGATGTCGATGCAGCGCCGCAAACTGGCTTTTGAACGTGCCAAGCAACGACGTGCCGAGATTTTAGCCCAGCGAGCAAAAGGCGAAGATGATTCTCAGTCTCCCAATGCAAGCGGAGAAGGAAGCATTGATATCGAGGAGCAAGTCATTGACCTTGATGCTATTAGCACGCAGTCCGTCGGGTTGGTTCGCTCTATTCTAACCATGATAGCCCTAGTCTCCTTAATTTGGCTCTGGTCTGAATTACACACGGCATTCTCATTCCTTGAAAATATTCGATTATGGGATGT
Organism: Providencia sp. PROV210; assembly: GCF_028479445.1. Taxonomy (NCBI): domain Bacteria; kingdom Pseudomonadati; phylum Pseudomonadota; class Gammaproteobacteria; order Enterobacterales; family Morganellaceae; genus Providencia; species Providencia sp. PROV210. Next base: position 68,119 of record NZ_JAMPNQ010000013.1, on the reverse strand, counting down.
AACGTCATCCATTAATGGTGTTGAGACAGTCCAAGCCATCACTATGGGATCGATTTTCATCGCTATTTTAGTGATTATCGTGACTGCACAATTAGTTCGTAACTTGCCTGCGTTATTGGAACTTGCCGTTCTACAACACTTGGATTTAACCCCTGGAACGGGCTACGCCATCAGTACATTGACCAAATATAGCCTGACAATTATCGGGACAATCGTTGGCTTCTCCATGCTAGGGATTGATTGGTCAAAATTACAATGGCTCATCGCTGCGATGGGGGTAGGGTTAGGTTTCGGTCTACAAGAGATCTTTGCCAATATTATATCTGGCTTGATGATTTTATTTGAAAAACCAATTCGTATCGGGGATACCGTTACAATCCGTAACCTGACGGGTAGCATTACCAAGATCAATACCCGAGCGACCACGTTAACTGACTGGGATAGAAAAGAAATTATTGTTCCGAATAAGGCATTTATTACTGAACAATTTATTAACTGGTCACTCACTGATACGGTAACCCGTATTGTCATGACAATCCCAGCGCCAATTGATGTAAAAAGTGAATTAGTCACAGATACCATTTTGCGAGCAGCCGAACGTTCAACGATGATTTTGAGTAATCCAGCCCCTGAAGTTTACTTAGTTGACTTGCAGCAAGGGATCCAGATTTTTGAATTACGTATTTTTGCTGCTGAAATGGGACTTCGTATGCCAGCACGCCATGAAGTTCATCAACTGATTTTACAAGCCTTTGCTGCTCAAGGTATTAGTCTGCCATTCCCGCCATTCCAAGCGCGTGTGGATATTCGTGAAAACGCAATACAAAGTGCCACCAGCAACGTCACTGGTCGCAATCCACCCCGTAAATCGGGTGAACTTTAATTTGTCAAAACTGAGGGGATTTCCCCTCAGTCTTCAACCTTAAGGTATTCGCTGAATATGACCCAAATCATCACTGAACAAGATGAAATTATTAAGCTAAAAGTGGCACAATTTGAACGAATTGGTTCAATTCTATTCTTTTTGATCCCACTGGTTATCTTGCTTATTGTGGGTAAAACCTTTGCCTTTAATACACTGTATTTATGGCAAGGATTTAGCGTACTGTATCTGCTAGTTTACCGTTTTCAAGTCAGTAAATTATCAACAAAACAGCTGCAATTGAGTGTGCGTCGAGGATGGGGATATAACCGATTTTACCGATTTTGTTGGGGATATTTGATTTTATCGATGATAGGTTTAGCGGGATACCACCTGATATCCCACTAAAATTTACGCTTAGAAATTAACTTTCTTCATTATTATTGCCGTAGGTTTTAATGTAATTATCAGCAAGCTTTTGGGCTTGTTTTAACTCATCGGCACTTAACTGTTCAGCAATTTTCTTTTGCAAGCGCTGGCTTTCTTTATTGCCACTATAAACCGCTGTAGACAGCCATGCATAAGCCTGCTGGAGGTTCTTTTTAACCCCTTTCCCTTCTGAGTACATAACGCCTAAACGGTCTTGAGAATTAGCATCACGCTGTTTTGCTGCCTTTCTAAACCAGAAAACGGCTTTTTCATTGTCTAATGCAACGCCACTACCGATTGAATACATTTGCCCAATTTTAAACTGAGCAATCACATTCCCGCTTTGAGCCGCTTTTCTATACCAGTACGCGGCTTTTTCGAGGTCTTGTTTAACCCCTAAACCTTGTGCATACATGGTTGCCATGTTGGTTTCTGCACGAGTATCGCCATTTTTTGCAGCTTCTTCATACCACAACATCGCTTTATCATAGTCACGGCGAACACCAAAGCCATTGACATACATCGTTCCCAAACGGAACTGAGCATCAGAGTTACCCTGATCCCCTGCTTTAATAAACCATTCTGCGGCTGTTTTTGAGTCTTGGGAAACGCCTTGACCTTTAAAGTAACGTTCGCCCAAAATAAACTGAGATGCTGGGTCACCTTTCTCGGCTAACTGCGTAATGTGCTCTATCGTAGTCTGTTCCCCTGCGGTTGAATTGGCAGAGGTGGCAAGTAACAATGAACTATAACAAACAGATCCTAACAACAGCGCTAACGCAATTCTTTTCATCCTAAGCAATCCTCACCGTGCAGTATGATAACTGATAACTCCATGACACCCGTTAATATCGGCTAATCTGCAAGATTATATAGCCTAAACACTCTTTCCATACTCTGTAGTTTAAATTTACTGGTAGACCGACAAAATAGGATAAAAGACTTAATTTATATAAATAGCACTTTTCGTTACCATTTAGGAGCAAAAGGCAAATAAAAAGCCAGATAGTCATTTATTCTATCTGGCTTAATACTAACAATCATGCAAATTTACTTATTTGTTGTCCAAATATTTACTTCTTAGATAACGAGCCACTGCATCGTCTTTATTCGAACCAATCACTTCCATATGTGGAAGTTGATCTTTCAATAATTGATGTGCATTTTGCATAATGCAGCCTTTCCCTGCCAGCGTTAACATTTCTTTGTCATTCATGCCGTCACCGAAAGCAATACAGTCATGGGTACCAAAACCGTGAAGTGCCGTCACTTGTTTTAACGCCTCACCTTTAGATACTGACCCCGCCATGACTTCTAAACAGCTGCGTAAGGAGAAAGTCACGTGCACTTTGTCTTGCCAACGATTTTGAATACGCTGTTGCAGATCCACCAATAGGTCATGGTCTTCGCTCGTGTAATACACTTTGCAAACTTCATTCGTTGGAAAATCATGACGATCAAACAGTTGATAATTAAAAACTGATTCTTTAAAAAATTCTTTCTGTTCAGGGCTTTCGCGGTTAATAAACCAGTCATCACCGTGATAATAGTTGGTAATAATCTCAGGATGATCAAACTCCATTAAACAGAGTTCCTGAGCAATTTTAGAATCAACATTATGCTCAAAAATCAGATCCCCATTGGTATTGTGGATACGAGCGCCATTGGAGGTGATCATATACGCATCAATACCTAACCCATCACGGATCTGTGCCACATCGACATGATGACGTCCAGTTGCAAACACAAAGCGAACTTCTTCAGAAGCCACTAGTTGTTTTAATGTCTCTTTCGTATAAGAGGTTAAATCATGATTGGGAGATAAAAGTGTTCCGTCCAAGTCGGAAGCAACAACCGGATATTTCATACAGAATTCCCTAACAATAGCTAATGCTGGTCAAAAAAATCACAAATTGCATTTAGAGCCATCGCTCTTAATGCATCGATTTCAAACAGGATTTCGTGGTGAGCCCCTTCAATAATGAGAGGTAATTTTTCTTCTCGTCCTGTTTGCGCTTTTTGTCGGCTTTGACAAAAAGCTTGTAGCTCTCGATTGCTGACCACTTTCTCTTCGCTAGCTTCTAGCAATATCAGTGGGGTATCAATCTCTCCCGCTTTCGCAACCAGCTCTCGGCCAATCGCAAAACTTTCTCGTAACCAGTGGTAAGTTGGACCACCGAGACGTAATTCAGGATAATCCGCATAGTAACGTAAGTAACGTCGATAGCGTTCTTGGCTATGGGTTAATACATTGATTAAATAAGGTAAAGGCTGCCATTTACCCGTCGAAACCGCATAATCATTACGTACACTTCGACGAGGTTCTGCCCGCTCTACAATAAAACTCGCTAACCAATGAGGCATCGGTAAATTAACGCCAATCATCGGTGCACACAATGCCGCTGCGTCAAACGTGACATTATCCCGTAATAAATAACCCGCTAGAATCGCCCCTCCCATTGAGTGAGCTAAGGCATAACATTTGGGATAATGTCGATATTTGATTTCTAAATCAATAAACGTAGCAAAATCGTCAATATAGTCGGTAAATCTTTCCACATGCCCTTTTTGGGGATCCGCCAACATACGCCCTGATCGCCCTTGGCCTCGATGATCAATAATAAATACATCAAAACCTAAGTGATAAAAATCATAGGCAATTTCAGGATATTTTACATAACTTTCACTACGACCGGGTGAGATAACCACGGCTTTATGATGCTTGGCATGAATAAAACGGACATAACGGATAGGAATATTATCAACACCTAGAAACTCATCTTCTTCACGCAATTGCCAAAAATCTAAAAGTGGACCGTTGGTAAAGGCCGAAAACTCAGTTTCTCGATTTAACCAACTGGCTTTTAGGTTATCTGGCGTCATGCAGTTTTATCCTCATTCATAGCCTTCTAGGTGGTCTTGGATCAGCGACATAAACGCATCTCCAAAACGTTCTAACTTGCGTTCTCCAACCCCATTAATCAGTAATAGCTCAACGGGTCGGGTTGGGCAATGTTCTGCCATTTCAATCAATGTGGCATCGTTGAACACCACAAATGGCGGGATATTATTTTCATCGGCGATCGATTTGCGTAACTTACGAAGTTTGGCAAATAATTTCTTATCATAATTGCCATGATAAATTTTCGTTTGTTGATTCCGGCTTTTTGTGACTAAAACTCTTGGCACTGCCAATTGAAGAGGCATTTCCCCACGCAGTATCGGTCTTGCGGCTTCAGTTAATTGTAGAGCAGAAAAATGCGCAATATTTTGCGTAATCATACCAAGATGGATTAATTGGCGGATCACACTGACCCAATGTTCATTGCTTTGCTCTTTGCCAATACCGTATACCGGTAATTTGTCATGACCTAATTCGCGGATACGTTGATTATTTGCGCCTCTCAGCACCTCAACAATATAACCAATCCCAAAACGTTGCCCCACTCGATAAATACAGGACAAAGCTTTTTGTGCGTCCATCAGCCCATCGTAACGTTTTGGCGGATCTAAGCAGATATCGCAGTTGCCGCAGGGTTGCTGGCGATTCTCACCAAAATAGTTGAGCAGAACAAGACGACGGCAAGTTTGAGCTTCCGCAAAAGCAGCAATGGCATTTAATTTATGTCGTTCAATATCTTGCTGCATACCCGCAGGCTTTTCTTCTAAACAACGACGCAGCCATGCCATATCTGCGGGATCGTAGAATAAAATGGCTTCAGCTTCGACACCATCTCGTCCGGCACGCCCTGTTTCTTGATAGTAAGCTTCAATATTGCGAGGAATATCGAAATGAGCCACAAAACGTACATTCGATTTATTAATTCCCATTCCAAAAGCCACAGTTGCTACAACAATCTGTAAGTTATCTTTTTGGAAGGCATCTTGTACCCACTCACGCTGGGTGTTATCCAACCCTGCATGATAAGCCGCAACGCTCAGACCCCGCTTTTGTAAACGTTCAGCAGTCTCTTCTACTTTAGTGCGGCTATTGCAATACACAATGCCAGATTTACCTTTTTGCCCTTTAATAAAAAACCAGAGCTGATCTAACGGCTTGTATTTTTCAACTAACGTATAGCGAATATTTGGACGGTCAAAGCTGCTGACATGCACTAAAGGATCGTTCAATTCCAACAAACGAATAATATCCGTGCGCGTAGCTTCATCCGCCGTCGCTGTCAGCGCCATCACTGGGACATTGGGTAATGTGCGCCGTAATTGGCCTAACGCACGATATTCTGGACGAAAATCATGCCCCCATTGCGAAATACAATGGGCTTCATCTACCGCTAAAAGGGTAATATTCCACGAGCTAAGCTGCTGAGAAAAATAGTCCGTCAGTAACCGTTCTGGCGCCACATACAGAAGTTTAATTCGCCCTTCTGCACATAATTCCATAATTTGGCGCTGCTCAAGTGGGGTCTGCGAAGAGTTTAAACAAGCAGCTTCAACGCCATGCAACTTAAGTTGATCAACTTGATCTTTCATCAAGGAAATTAACGGCGATACCACCAACGTAATGCCCGGCTTAACCAATGCAGGAACTTGATAGCAGAGAGATTTACCGCCACCGGTTGGCATTAAAACTAAGCAATCGCGACCATCAAGGATCCCTCCAATGACAGCTTCTTGTCCTGGACGAAATGATTGGTAGCCAAACGTACTGTTTAGCACATTTTCAGCCAGTGAAAGTTGATTGAGCACGCAAGCGGTAGACACGAATTTCCTCTACAGATTGAAACAAATAGCTGCTCGATAGGAGCAGCTATTGGCAAGATATTACCCTGAAACTTAAGGGATGTCTGCTCAGATTACATCATATCATTGAGCATTACGCCGATCCCGAAACGGGTTTGGCGGTGGTCATAGTCTATCATTGACTCACCATAACCGCTAAATAACTGGGTATAAAGTCTCACATGTTTCGTCAATGGATAGCTCCAGCCTAACTCTGCATTACCGTAACCCGAATTCCAATTATAGTGACCTGCGGCAGTCAGTACGCTATCCCCAAGAGCATAACCCACTTTCAAACGGTAATATCCGAGATATTTGTTGATATCTGGGTTGTCATCGCTACTTTCACTTTCTGGAATGCGATACCAAGGCTTCAGTTCCACCTGCCAGTTACCATTTTGAGCCATCGCTCGGGCATAAATACGGTTCCAACTACGCGAAGTTGGATCTGAGCGGCCATTTGATTCATGGTTAAAACCCGTTTCGAATTCACGCAATGTCCAACCCGCTAACTCATTATCCAACGCCCAACCGACAAAAATTTGCGGCTCATAGTTGGTTTCACGAAACGGTGACGACTCTTTTTTATTACTTAATTGCCACCAAGAGCGTTGTGTATAAGACGCCGCCAAAACTGAGTTTTCCCCTGCAATGCCTCGCCAAATAGGGAATGCTAAACTTAATTGGAATTTGACTTCATCCTTTAAAGCATCTTTACCCCAGTCATAACTGGATATTGCTTGTTTATTAATCGATGAAGTATAAGTATAAATAATGTAGTTCGACTCATAGGGATACAATACAAACGGGTTATCATAATTTTGCAGTAACCCTGAGATGACACTCCCTCGAACCGGTGTATTTTCTAATGTACTTTGTTGTTCAGGCTCGTCGGTATTTTCTGTGGCTAAAAGTGAAGCAGACCAGAAACAGAGCACAAAACTCAACAACATTTGTAAAGCGCGCATTCGCCATTCCTATTTCAGCAGCAATAAAAAAAGTTTGTCGTATTTTACACCTAAAAATGATTACCTGATGCAAGATTATTCATTTGTTTTATAGATATTACCACAAACATAATGGTAACTTATCATTAACATTTCAGACAGGATCTCGCCAATGAATGACCGTATCTATACTTTCGATGAAGCCAGTAAATTCATGAGTGATGCATTTATCTATAGAATGCCTTTTAACCAGCTACTCGGTATTGAACTTTTGCAAATAAGCGATGACTTTGTACAACTGTCTGTCAAGAATCGCCCTGAACTCATTGGTAATTTCACCCAAAATATTTTACATGGCGGCGTAATTGCTTCTATCTTAGATGTCGCAGGTGGCATGGTATGCATCAATCGTATCCTGAAACGTATCGAGCCTCTCGTTCATCAAGAGATTGCAGATAAGATGTCAAAAATGGGGACCATCGACCTGCGTGTTGATTATTTACGTCCCGGCAGAGGTGAGGTTTTTATCGCCAGTGCCAGTCTGCTACGCGATGGTAATAAGATCGCCGTGACTCGCTGTGAACTACATAATGAAAAAAATCAGCATATTGCCACAGCCACAGCCACCTATTTAATTGGATGAAACAATTTGGCAAATAATTAATAACCTCATTAACTAATAGCTTGTAAAAAAACCTGAGCGATGTCACATTAATGGCATCACAAATCGAGCCAAAGAACGTATTGGCCTCGGTCTCTCAGTTTGACTTTATATCAATTTCAGAGCTATTCATGAGCCAGCAAAATACTACCAAAGGCGTATTATGTGCCTTGGGCGCCTATTTTATTTGGGGTGTCGCCCCTATTTATTTTAAAACGATTAAAGAAGTCCCCGCCGAAGAGATTTTGACCCACCGTATTATCTGGTCATTTTTCTTTATGTTGATACTGCTCACGCTCTCGCGTCACTGGAGCTATTTCCGCCAAGTATTAAAACAACCTAAAAAAATATTAGTTTTAGGTGTTACTGCGGTCACTATCGCATCTAACTGGCTGATTTATATCTGGGCAGTCAACAACGGTCATATGCTACAAGCCAGTTTAGGCTATTTTATCAACCCATTAGTTAACGTTTTGTTCGGTATGCTATTTTTGCATGAACGTTTTCGTAGAATGCAGTGGGTTGCTGTAGCACTGGCTCTCACTGGGGTTCTGATCCAACTATGGCAATTTGGTTCAATACCAATTATTGGTTTAAGCCTTGCAGTTACATTTGCCACTTATGGGCTACTACGCAAAAAACTGGGTGTTGACGCACAAACAGGTATGACGTTTGAAACCCTATGGTTACTCCCTGTTGGTGTTATCTTCTTGTTATTCTTTGCAGATAGCCCAACGAGTAATATGACCATGAATAGCTGGACATTAAACCTATTGTTGATTGCAGCAGGTATTATTACCACAATTCCTTTATTACTTTTTACTGAAGCTGCTAACCATTTACGCCTTTCCACTCTGGGCTTTTTCCAATACTTAGGCCCAAGTATTATGTTTTTACTGGCGGTCTTTATGTATGGTGAGGTAATGACACAAGAATTGTTAATTACATTCGGGTTTATTTGGGTTGCATTAATTTTATTTACTTTAGATGCATTATATACCCAACAAAAGCTAAGACGAAAACAACATTAATTTTGCTAACTTATGGCGCTAACAACCATAAATGCTATTTGAAATAAATCCTGACCTTAATATTAAATTTATATTAAGGTCAGCGTTTCATTAAATGGAACTTTATTCGTTAATTTAATTAATACAATTAACCTGTTTATTAGCAAATAACCCTCTATCATTTCTTTGCATCATTATAAAATTTAAATAAAAAATAAATTATTCAATAAATTCAATTGGTTAACCTAAAAATCAATACTTGATTTTATACAAATAATAATTCATATTTAACTTAATTTAATTCAAAATCAACTTATACCCCAAATACATCAACTCATTGAAATAAAACAGTATATTTATTTATAGAAATAAATGATTGCTTAATAGTAACTTGATAATTATATTGTACGCCGCTTGTATTCACCCCAGCGGATGGTAATGGTCCGATTCATTACTGACGTTTCATTAAAGTGCGCACGATGTCAGGTATTTATATCTGCCCTGGTGCGAGGTTTTCTGAAATTGAATACAAGGCGTTCTACCACATACCTAATTAATTCATTTAAGTATGTAAAAAATACAAAAACATGTAGTGCTATAGCTTCCGTTATATGGCTGCATTTTAGGTTCGCTCCGCCTGTCTATTCAGAAAGAGCTGACGTTGTTAAGGGCTTTTGGGAAGGGCTTCAAAATGCAACAGAATACCGTTCACATGAAACGTGTACTGACCACCCCTGCGTTAGTGTTTTTCGGGCTGGCCTATATGGTGCCTCTCGGAATTTTCACCACCTATGGACAAGTGACTGTATTAAGTGAAGGGCACCTGCCTATCGCTTATTTAATTACACTCGCTGCTGTCTTTTTTACTGCCATGAGCTATTGCCGCATGACGAGCGCGCTCCCTCTTTCTGGGTCCGCATACTCCTATGTGCAAAAAACCTTTGGTGGTACTCTTGGATTCTTAGTCGGTTGGGCACAGCTCCTCGATTATCTATTCCTACCGATTATCAACTACATTGCAATTGGGATCTTTGTCCACGAAGCTCTCCCTAATATTCCAATGCCAGTCATTATTTGTAGCACAATTGCCATTGTCAGCTTAATGAACATTTTGGGTATCAAATTGGTATCTTGGATGAATATGCTGATAATTCTGATGCAATTTGTCTTCATCGCTGTCTTTTTATATATCTGTTTCCAAAACGCATTTGTCTTGGACATGGATGCATTAATGGCTCCGCTAACGGTAATGTCTTCACAAGCTTCCGGATTATTTGCTGGAGCAGCCGTGCTCTGCTTAGCGTTTTTAGGCTTTGATGCTATTTCAACCATGGCGGAAGAAACCAAGGATGCGCGTCGCTCATTACCAAAAGCCATTCTGTATACGGTCTTTATTGCCGGTGCGATGTTTATTGCCATTTCTTACGGTGCCCACTTGATGTACCCAATGTGGCAAGACTTCATTCCGAATACGGATGTCGCCAGTCTCGCGGTGATGCAAAACGTTGGCGCTAAAATGCAACTTATCGGCGCATCTCTAATGGCATCTAGCTTTATCACCGCCTATGTCATCGGTGTGTTTGCGTCTGCAATGACCTCACAAGCAAGTATTGTGCGTATTTTCTACGCAATGGGCCGTGAAGGCGTATTGCCGCGTTCATTCTTTGCTTACTTGCATCCACGTCTGAATACACCAATTTATTCGATTATCTTTGTTGCGGTGGCGTCATTGTTATCTCTGGTATTGTCACTGAGCATGGTGGCGTCCATGATCAGCTTTGGGGCATTAATTGCGTTCACTTTTGTGAATTTGTCAGTGATTAAACATTTTTATGTCGACCGCAAAGCCCCTCTTGATAGCACCAAATTGCTGACCTGCTTAGTTATGCCATCCATTGGTGTCATACTCACTTTATGGTTATGGACAAGTCTAGATGCAGAAGCCTTCACTGTTGGCTTATGCTGGCTAGCCGCAGGGGCAGGTTACCTCACGCTTCTGACTCATGGTTTTACTCGTCGTCCTCCGGCTATTTCTGACGCCGAAACCGAGATGATTATTAATTAATTTTTACTATTCGACTTAATGATTACGGGGAAGCTAAGCCTTCCCCGTTATTTTTTTAATTCTGGCTCCTAACGAGCCCTTGATACAGACGGTTTACGATGAATAATAAAATTGCTGATGTTATTTATTTCAACGGTTATATCTATACCGCAGACGGTCAAGATAGCGTTGTTGACGCTATTGCCTTAAAAGAAGGTTATATTCTTGGGACGGGGACATCAGATGAATTACATCAATATGTAGGACCGGAAACGGAAAGTATCGATCTTGAAGGTAAGATGATGATGCCGGGGATCATTGATGGACATATGCACCCATTTTGGGGTGGGATTCAGCTGTTCGGTTGTCACCTAAATTATGAATCCCTGACTATCGACCAAATTTTACAGCGCGTGCAAGATCACCTCGATAAAGATCCTCGTACCGGCGAAAATGACTGGCTAAAAGTCACTGCATGGTTACGCCAAGGCATGTTACCAGCAGGTATTGATATGTACCGTGAAGATATGGACAAGCTCAATACAAAGCGCCCAGTGGTACTATTTTCCAATGACTGCCATACCTTATTAGCCAATAGCCGTGCCTTAGAATTATTTGGCATCACTAAAGAAACCCCCGATCCAGCAGATGGCAAAATCGGTAAATATGAAAATGGTGAACTTAACGGTATTTTGGAAGATGCTCCTGCAATGCGTGCTGCCGATAGCATCCCTTCAATTCGTGCAGATCAGGCTGTCGAAGTCGCCGAATTAGTCCAAAAAGTTCTCAATCAACAAGGCGTTACCATGGTGATGGATGCGCGAGTTTCTGAACAGCAACTTGAAGCTTTCGCACAGTTACAGCAACGTGGCGATCTCACTTTACGCTTTCAAGCTGCCCGTGAAATTACTCCAGATAATACGCCAAATGTCGCTGCTGTTGCAGCAGCAGTCGATGAAGCCGTCGCATTTGCGAAGAAATGGCACCAAGCACAATGGACTCCTGAACCGGGAATTGGTCTGCGTAATATCAAAATGTTCGTGGACGGCGTGCTGCAATATCCAACCATGACCGCATCATTATTACAGCCATACCGTGTGAATAAAGGGACAGATAGCGCACCTAATTGGGTAGAAACTGATAACTACGGTGACCTGTATTTTACGGCTGAAATTCTTGATGAACTTCTCGAAAAAATTGCAGCTGCGGGCTACGATCCTCACTTACATACCGTAGGTGAAGGCGCGGTTTCCATCGTCTTAGATGCCATTGAAAAAATGCGTGCCGCCCATCCTGAAAAAGATATCCGCCCAGGATTAGCACATAATGAATTAGTTGATGCAAAAGATTATGAGCGCTTTGCGCGTTTAAAAACGATTGCTTGCCTCTCATTCCAATGGGCTGCACCAACACCAGAGTTAGCAATTTTTGAAAAAAATATGCTGGGTGAAACCCGCTTTGAACAACTTGAGCCTATCGCAAAATTCATTGATGCGGGTGCCGTTGTTGCTTTTGGTAGCGACTGGCCAATTGATGATTTCGATGAATGGTATGATTTGAAAGTCGCAGCAACCCGCCGTGGACGTGATATTAACGGGCAACCAGCCCCAAGACTGGATAACGACCGTGATATGACCGTGATCGAGGTTCTACGTTCAGCGACCATTGATTCAGCCTATGCGCAACATCGTGAAGATGTTTTAGGATCGCTTGAGGCGGGTAAATTCGCGGATATGATCGTGCTGGATCGCAATGTATTTACCATCCCTACAGATGATATTGAAAATGTGAAAGTGCTGCGCACTATTGTGGGCGGAAAAACCGTTCATATCGCTGCATAGTTTTTTTAATTAGTTAAAATAGTAAAAGTGCCCCAATTATATTGGGGCACTTTAGTTTGGGTGCTTGATATCCCAACCGGTAATAAGAAAGAAGAAAGAGTGGGAAATTAACTGTCATTAAACTGAATTAATTTAGGTTAAATCAACTTAATTTCCCTACTCGATGATTAATTGATTTCGTAATCCAATTTCACCTGAACAACTGTATTGTCATTATCAATATGCAAATAGCTTAATCTATCCTTTATTAAAAATGAGCAACCCAATATTGTTACGCAAATAGAAACTACCGCTATCATTGCGTACTTTGTCATTTCTCCTTGACCTCTTTTTTATTAAGAGGCACACTCCCGATTGTGTGGTTGGGAGTGCAGCCTCGTTGGTGAATATCACTAACGGGGCTTTTTCTTTCCCAGACCAAAAATAAATGCTTGAACTGAGTAAGATCAAGCACCCAGCAAAAGAGTAGCAAAGTTAAAATAGTGAAAATATACCTATTTACGCTTATCTTAATGAAATATTTTTATAATATTCAAATCTAGAATTAAATATAAATTTGAGTTTTTCATTATTATTTATCATGAAAATAATTAATTTCTCATTTATTAATTACTTTAGGATAAAGATTGATTTTACACTTTTTTTCCCTTCCCTCTTGCAAAAGAAAAATGTTCTCGTTACTATCCGCCGCGTTTTCATTCATTCAATTCACTGCAAGGAGGTTCATCATGACAACAATTAATCAAACTCTTTGCGGGCAGAACCAGAAATAGTCTTAGACGTTAAAAATCGTTTTAAACGTTAGTTCAGCTATCTTCTCAAAATTTGCCTGCTAATCACCTTATTTTTCACATTAAAAATGAGTTAATAGCTTATGGGCAATACCCTTCATTCTGTGGGCGAACATATCCGTTATATCGCGACAGAATCTACATGGATTGAAAGTAAAGCAATCCAGCAATTACAAATAACCGCTAATTTACCCAACATGGTTTCTGTGGTCGGCATGCCTGACTTACACCCTGGGCGTGGCTACCCAATTGGTGCTGCATTTTTCTCCGCTAAACGCTTCTATCCGGCGTTGGTGGGTAACGATATCGGCTGTGGCATGAGCCTGTTCCAAACCGATATTAAGCGTGCCAAAGTTAACTTGGATAAGCTGGAAAAACAGCTATCTGAAATGACGGATCATGCACCATTGGAGTGGCTAGATGAGCACGTTCCTGAGTTCATGAAGTCCCATGATTTTATGGCATCCCTCAGTTCCATTGGGGGCGGTAACCACTTCGCGGAATTCCAATCCGTCGATAAAATCGTAAACCAAGCGCTGTTTGAGCAAAGCGGTCTTGATAAACAAAAATTATTGTTGCTCGTACACAGTGGCTCGCGTGGTTTAGGGCAATCTATTCTACGTCAACATGTTGAAAAACATAGTCATAATGGGCTGGATGAGCAATCTGATGATGCTGAAATTTACCTCAACGCACACCAAGACGCACTACAGTTCGCACAAATCAACCGCCAATTAATTGGACTGCGGATGATGCAACAAGTTAAGACATCTGGAGAGCAGCGTTTCAGTCTCAATCATAATCTTGTAGAGCCATGTCGTATCGACGGTATTGACGGCTGGCTACACCGCAAAGGCGCCACGCCATCAGATAGAGGTTTCGTGGTTATCCCCGGTTCTCGCGGCGATCACAGCTATTTAGTCGCACCGATTGCCAGTGATTTAAGCTTAAATTCCCTTGCCCATGGCGCAGGGCGAAAATGGATGCGAACGGAATGCAAAGGTCGTTTATCTCATCGTTATACGCCGTTACAGCTATCTCGCACCGCCTTGGGCAGTCGCGTTATTTGTGCAAACAAACAATTGATTTATGAAGAAGCACCGCAATCCTATAAATCCATTGAGACCGTTATCGAAAGCATGGTAAACGTCGGCATCATTCAGGTTATTGCCCGCTTAGCGCCGGTGATCACCTATAAAACGAGCGGAGATTGCTAATGACATTATTACAATTTTCCTCAGCTCAAGGGCCGGATGAATGTTGCATCGCCGTGGAAAAAGCTTTTTCCTGCTTTTTAAAAGAGGCCGCTTTGTTAGATGTTCAAATTGATGTGTTGGAGTCTTTTCCCTCAAAACAGGGGTTAAAGTCCGTGTTAGTCTCCTTAGAGGGGAAACAGAGCGAGCAACTGGTCAACGTGTGGAGTGGAACCGTTCAATGGCAATGCCAAAGCCCCTTACGACCACGTCATAAACGCAAAAACTGGTTTATCAGCGTGATTGCGTTTTCGCCTATCCAGCCTTTAGAAGAGAGTGAAATCGAATATGAATTTACGAAATCTCAAGGTGCCGGTGGCCAGCATGTGAATAAAACTTGTTCTGCGGTACGTGCCAAGCATGTCTCAACAGGGATTAGTGTGAAAGTCCAATCAGAGCGTAGCCAACATGCAAATAAGAGGCTAGCGAAAGAGTTAATCCATTGGAAGCTCAGTGAATTTCAATCTCAACAGAGAACGGATCTCGATAAACAACGTCATCATTCTCACTATCAGATTGAGCGTGGAAATGCATCAATAACGTTTGTTGGGAATGAGTTTAAACGAGTTAACTAAGTTATGGGGAACCACAATATATCTGTGGTTCTCCAATTAATTACCTAGCAGCAGTACTGAGTACCAAGATAATAACTTTAAAATAACGGAATTAATTTAAAAAAAACAAACTCATAGTTCATATACAACTTTTAGTTTTATTATTGGGATTATTAATTACAGCCCGCCCCTTTGCAGAGGCGGCATAGACGAGAAAGGGTTACAGTATTTTTTCGGTTAGAAACCAACCGGCAATACTTTCACGCTTTTGTTGGGTAGGCAGAACTTCATGGGGTAAATCTTCTGATAAGAAAAACACCATACGACCCGCTAATGGTTCTAGCTTAAATAGCGCTTTATCTTGTAAATCATACATCACTAGCTCACCACCATCACCCAGTTGCCATGACTCATTCATATAGAGTACCGTGGTGATTTTACGACGCCCTTGCCCTTTAAAATTATCCACATGTTTCTTATAAAACCCGCCATTTGGATATCGACAAAAATGAGTCTCAAAATCACGCAATCCTAAAAATAACTGATAATTCAGCTCCTGACGCAGGCTTTCCATTTTATCCAGATAGCGAACAATTGGTGCCCCCATATTCGATTCGAGCCAAACAGTTTGGTCTCCACGTATCCCTTTATTGTCTTGTAATGTATTTTGATAGCCAATGCGTGCATCTTGCAACGTTTCAGGAATACATTTTTTAATAGCCTGTACGTCTGATAAATCAAGAAAATCATCCCACACATACCAACCTTGCGAGGCAAGTGAATCAATAAGTTTATCGATGGACATGATGAATCTAAGAGTGGTTATTAGGTAATATTTTATACTTTATTATCAGAAAAAATTAAAATTAAAAACGTGAATCTTGATGATTCAACAAATATATCGATAATTAATACTAAAAATAAGCTTTGATAAAATAATATTTATCACTTTGATATAAAAGTAAATATATACCATTATAGATATTAAAAGGGCTCACCATAGCAGGAGAGCCACCTAGTCCAATCTACAAAATTATAGGGTTAGTGTGTTACTCCACACATAGCTGTTCTACCGAAACACATTTGCATATGACTGTTTGGCTTTTGATCCTGTATCATAGTGTCTATACTTGCAGATGAACTACTTTCATCATTAGGTTTGAATCCTGCAATTTGTTCACTGATCAATAAATCTTCACTATGGGTAATATTCATTGATGCCAACTTTTCACTATTCAACACATTTTGCATTTTTTTAATATAATCATTGATTATCTCTTTTTTTAACTCTGTAATTTCAGATAATTTATTATTCATATGCTCAGACTCATTGTTTAGCTTAACAAGATTCCTTTTTATTGCGTTCGGCAATGTATATTTATACGACATTTTTTGTGACACTTTTGAGGCTAAAATTCGTTCCTTTCTTGCATCTAAAGCAATGTCATATTGACTTTCATTAATACTTAAGTCAAATGCATTATCTTGGCTATTAAAATCTTGATTATTTTTCCTATTATTAAATAATGCCTTATCTTTGAAGATGGCACTTTTCATTTCTGAAATAGAATTTAATGTAAGATCGTATTTTTCTTTAGACAAATAGAATTTCGTATCTACAATAAACATTTTCATTTGATAGGCATTTATTATCTCATCTGATGAGATAGAAGTATCAAATTGATATTTAGATATTTCCCTTCCCATCTGTTTATCTAAGGAAGACCTTAATTTATTAATCTTATCAATCCTATTTTCGACTGATTTTAATAGACCACTTAATCTTTCATATTTTGAATAATTCAAATCAAAATCAATTTTCATGTATAAAAATCCCTTTAAAATAAAAAGAGCATGAATTTTATTTTAATACTTTAAAAATAACCAATTTATATTTAATATATTAAATAATAAAAATATAAATTAAATGAACATTAGTTTTAGTCACAATAATTTAATTGAAATTTTTATTTATATGAAAGGATGAAGCAGAAATTAAACATTATTTCTGCTTCATTTTACTCACAATAGCTAGATATTTTCTAGCCGTGCATAAGATGCCACCAGCCATTTAATCCCTTGCCCTTGAAAAGCAATTTGTAGACGACAATGCTCTCCACTACCTTCAAGATTGATAATGGTGCCTTCCCCGAATTTAGGGTGCATCACTCGCTGCCCTAATGCATAGCCAGAATCATTTTGGCTAATTGGCGTACCTAAACGTTGATGGCTAACAGGACGAGAAATTGTGGCTCTTAAGCGAACTTCTTCCACGCACTCCGTCGGCAGCTCACCAATAAACCGTGAAGGACGATGGTAAACTTCTTTACCATATAAGCGGCGGCTTTCTGCGTAAGTGATGGTCAGTTTTTCCATCGCACGGGTAATTCCCACATAAGCAAGGCGACGCTCTTCTTCAAGGCGACCACTTTCATCCATCGACATTTGGCTTGGGAACATGCCTTCTTCCACGCCCACCATAAATACAACAGGGAATTCCAGCCCTTTTGCTGAGTGAAGCGTCATTAGCTGTACGGCATCTTGGCTCACATCCGCCTGACTTTCACCAGATTCCAACGCAGCGTGAGATAAAAATGCCTGTAGTGGCATTAAGTCTTGGTCTTCATCTTGATAACTAAAATCACGGGTGGCGTTAACCAGCTCTTCCAAGTTTTCGATACGCGCTTGGGCTTTTTCCCCTTTTTCTTGCTCATACATCGCTCGCAGGCCTGAGTCCTTAATCACGCGATCAGCCTGAACATGCAGCGGCATATCTTGGGTTTCTTTAGCGAGGGCGTCGATTAATTCAAGGAAACGTTCAATAGAACTTGCAGCTCTTCCGCCGAGGACTTGCTCACGAAGTAAATACTCACAAGCTTCCCAGAGGGTTAACTGCTGGTCCCGTGCCGTTTGGCGAACCGTATCTAGCGTACGCTCACCAATTCCACGAGTTGGAGTATTCACAACGCGCTCGAAAGAGGCATCATCGTTACGGTTAGCAATTAATCTTAAATAAGATAATGCATCCTTAATTTCTTGGCGTTCAAAGAACCGTTGGCCACCATAAATCCGGTATGCCATAGCACTTTGAATTAACGCCTCTTCCAGCACACGGGATTGGGCGTTACTGCGATAAAGAATGGCGCAATCTTGCAATGCACCACCGTTTTCATGCCACTGCTTGATGCGCCCAACCACATAGCGAGCTTCATCTAATTCATTAAATGCACAATAGAGCGAAATTGGCTCACCATCACCGTCTTCCGTCCATAAATTCTTACCTAGACGGTCGCTGTTATTGGCGATCAGTGTGTTTGCTGCTTTCAAAATATTATTGGTAGAACGGTAATTTTGCTCAAGACGGATCGTTTCTGCGCCGGGGAAATCATTCAAGAAACGCTGAATATTTTCCACTTGAGCGCCTCGCCAACCATAAATAGATTGGTCATCATCCCCAACAATCATCACTTTACCCGTATCACCTGCCAATATGCGGATCCAAGCATATTGGATGCTATTGGTATCTTGAAACTCATCCACTAAGATATTGGTAAAACGTTCACGATAATGTTGTAGAACATGAGGCTTATTCAACCAGAGTTCATGTGCTCTTAGCAGTAATTCAGCAAAATCTACAAGCCCTGCACGGTCGCAAGCTTCTTGATAAGCTTGATACACTTTCTGCCAAGTTGCCTCAACTGGATTACCGTAACTTTCAATATGTTGAGGTCGTAATCCTTCATCTTTCTTACCGTTGATGTACCACATCCCTTGGCGGGGTGGCCATTGTTTTTCATCCAGATTCATGGCTTTGAGCAAACGGCGGATCAAGCGATATTGGTCATCACTGTCCAAAATTTGGAAGTCTTGTGGAAGATTCGCATCTAAATAATGCTGACGTAGCAGACGGTGAGCTAAACCATGGAAAGTACCAATCCACATCCCACCTTCACTAGTTCCGATTAAATGGTTGATACGATGACGCATTTCTGCGGCAGCTTTATTGGTAAATGTGACGGCCATAATCGAAAATGGAGATGCATTTTCCACCGACATTAGCCAAGCAATACGGTGTACTAATACGCGCGTTTTACCACTACCCGCACCCGCAAGTACCAGTAAATTAGTGCGCGGAGCAGCAACCGCTTCACGCTGTTTGTCATTAAGACCTTCGAGCAGATATGAGACGTCCATAGTTACCATCAAAGCAAAACAGTGGCTTACACCACTGTGAGGTTGCTGACAAAGAGGGATAAAAGCGTGTTTTTTCCCTCTTTGTGTTATCAGTCGAAAATCAATAAATTGATTTTCCTCGTTTATTTTCACACCCAAAAAGATCTGTTTCCAAGCCCTATAGGTCTGGAAACGATCTGACAGTGGCTTACACCACTGTGTTTTTATACAGAAAAAGGATTATACCAATGACAAGAGAGAAACCAACTTAGAAATTTCAACATGAGGTAATAAACGAACCTCTTTTTCTTCCATCAGAGTCTTATCACCAGTATTAATCCAGCATGCTTGCATCCCGCTATTAATTGCACCTTCAACATCTGTCAGTAAATTATCACCCACATGTAAAATGGCATTAGGCTCAAGATTTAAGCGTTGAGCAGCAAGGTGATACATATCGCAGAAAGGTTTTGAGCGCCCATCAGGACCCGCTTTTAACACAAATTCAAAATAGTCGCCCAATCCACAAGCTTGGGGTTCTGCATTTCCATTAGTGATCGCTACTAAAGGTAGCTTTTGTGCTAACTGAGCCAATATTTGATGCGTAGATTCAGGGACATGGATTTGATTACGCCAATAATTAAAATGCGCCATAATGTCATCCGCCCCTTTTAAAGCATCCTCTCTGCTATAACCATAATGGCACAGCATCATCTTAGCGGATAACCAACGCCAGCGCGTAATATCATGGCAAATACTGGGTTCTTGTTCTTCCACTAAATAGCGAAATGCATAAATGTCATCATTAGTGAAATGATGAAAGCGTGGGTCATATTCGCGAATAAAGCGTAAAACTTCAGCTTCTGTTTTATCAATCACCGGATGGTTATCGTATAAAGTGTCATCCAAATCAAAAGTGATGGCTTTTATGGGTGATAAAGGACGGTAAAAATGCATTACGATTTCTCCCTCTTTGCTCGCGGATGAGCCACATCATAAACACTGGCAAGATGTTGGAAATCAAGATGGGTATATATCTGCGTCGTGGAGAGGTTAGCATGACCTAATAGCTCCTGTACCCCACGTAAATTACCACTTGATTCGAGAATATGAGTAGCAAAAGAGTGGCGCAATTTATGGGGGTTAATATGGCTATTCACCCCTTGCTTAATTCCCCACTGTTCAAAACGCTTTTGCACGTTACGGTTAGAAATTCGTTTACCACTTTGTGTCGAAATAAAAACAGCACCGTCTTCAGGATCATAAAGTTCACGCATCTCTAACCAGCGCTTTAACCAGTTGACCGCCGTTTTTCCCATGGGGATCCGACGTTCTTTACTGCCTTTACCCATGACCCAAACCTCACCAGAATTCAGATCCAGATGCTTCACATCCAGCCCAACAAGTTCGGAAAGACGTAACCCCGCACCATACATCACCTCTAACATGGTTCTATCACGAACGACGAGAGGGTCACCGCTATCCATATTCAGCAATTGGGACACTTCGTCCACATCCATATTTTTGGGGAGACGCTTTTTGCCTTTCGGTGCATGAATAGTTTTAACGGGATTTGCGGGGAGTTCACCTTGCTCTACCATCCAATCGCAAAAACTACGCAGTGCAGACAAGCGAAGTGCCATACTTGCCGCTTGCAAACCTGTACGGCGACTTTTTGCGGCGACATTACGTCCGATCGCAATATCTAATTGTTGCCACTGGCTGACTTTAAGCTCATCAAGGATTTGGCAGACTGCGCTCAACTGTCGGCGATAATTAGTGATAGTCACAGGGCTTAGTCTACGTTCAACACGTAAATAACGTAAAAAGGCTTCCACTTGGGTCATCAGCCCTTCAGGCTGAGACTCTACAGACGTTCTATCCACTGGCATAATAACCTCGGTAGAATTTGAGCCACTTTCTCCAGCATCACTGTTCCCATTCCTTGTTGATAATGATCACGGTCACGGCTCGTGAAAATCACCATGCCAGACTCTCCGTGATGACCAAACAGTGAAATAGCGACCGACCCTACATTATGGGCATCTGGGAGTAATAACTGGATTTCTGGACCGTTTAAGCGCCCAAGATAATTAAGATTGCTACCAAACCGTTGAATTCTGACTGGCTCAAATACCCGTCGAGTTATCATCAAATCACATGCATCTAATGGGGCTGATAACCGCCAGCAATCGTTAAATAAGCGCACGGTTGCACCTGACAGCCCTAGTTTCTTCGCCCAACGATTTAACGAAAATAGCATTTCTCGCAAGCTACTTGCAGATGACATTTCAATGACTAAATAGAGAAGTTCATCGAACAGTTGTCCATTTTCATGGGCTTGTTCCACCATAAAACGGATATCTTGTTCAAGATTTTTGATTTTTTGACGCTGTGTACTCATCACCAATTCAGGTAGCGAAATGGCTTCCTGAACGGCATGAGGAACCTTGAGTTGTTCAGCAAGAGCCGCATTGCGGATGAAGAAATAAGGGTTTTGTTTTAAATATTGCACCACATCCTGCTCATCTATTCCATGAGCGATGTCTGGTACGCTTTCACTCTTCTCCATTATTTCCCTCTTTACTCAATCAAGATTAAATTTGGATCACTCCATCATAAACATGGGTTGCAGGACCAGTCATATATAACGGCGTACCAGGGCCATCCCAACTAATATCGAGAGAACCACCCGGCAAGTCGACACGAACTCGTTTCGATAGTAAACCTTGCCCAATACCGACTGCTACCGCAGCACACGCACCACTACCGCAGGCTTGTGTTTCCCCAGCGCCACGCTCATACACACGTAAACGAATATGTTCAGCACTAACGATTTCCATAAAACCGATATTTGCGCGCTCTGGGAATCTTTCGTGGCTTTCAAGTGCAGGACCTAATACCTCAACTTCTGCGGTCTGTACACTTTCCACTTGGACAACGCAATGGGGATTTCCCATTGAGACAACACCGCATAACACTGTACGTTCTTGCGCACGAATAATATAGGTCTTTTCTTCTTTTACCGCGCGAAATGGGACTTTTTGAGGCTCAAATTCTGGCTCCCCCATATTGACACACACATCATCATTTTCATTAATAGTGAGGGTCATTCGTCCAGATTGCGTGCTAACTTTAATTTTTTGTTTGTTCGTTAACCCTTTCAGGCGAACAAAGCGAGCGAAACAACGCGCACCATTTCCACACTGTGCAACTTCACTTCCATCAGCGTTAAAAATACGATAATGAAAGTCGAGATCCGGGTCATAAGGCGCTTCGACTAATAAAAGCTGGTCAAAACCGACTCCAGTATGCCTATCAGCAAGACGGCAAATCAGTTCTGGTGAGAAATAGACATTCTGAGTAACGCCATCGACCACCATAAAATCATTGCCTAAACCATGCATTTTTGAGAACTGCATTTCACGTTCCATAACAGCGGCTTACTGTTTATTCGTAGCCGCAGCAGGCTCTTGGGTCGAGCTGCTTGGCGCTTTAGCTTGAGGTGCTGATTTTGCTGGAGTCTCAACGCTTTCTTCAGGCGGAAAATACAGAGGGCCCTTTAAGCCACAGCCAGTTAGGGTGAATAAAACGATCAGTGCACTAAGCCCAAATAAACTTTTTTTCATTGTGTTTCGCCTGTAAGACTAAATTTTGAGATCTGATATTTCACACAGTAACAGGTGTCGCTTTTCAAATCACGCCTGTTTATCAAACATATTAATATTATATACGTTAAATAATTCAAATGGCATCTCGGCATTCGAGAATGACGAGTTTGACCCTTGAACCTATTCAACCCTATAATTTCGGCTAAATAAAAATATAAACAGGAAACAGACTATGAACGATAGTGAATTTCATCAGTTAGCAGAGCAATTACTGAGTTCAATTGAAGAGCATATTGATAATTATGATGGCGATGCCGATATTGATAGCGAAATCAATGGTGGCGTTATGACGCTAAGCTTCGAAGATGGCAGTAAAATTATCATCAACAAACAAGAAGCTTTTCACCAAATCTGGTTAGCGACTAAACAAGGCGGCTATCACTATAATTATCAAGATGGTAAGTGGATTTGCGACCGTTCTGGTCAAGAATTTCTATCGATGCTAGGTAATGCGATTACCTTCCAAAGCCACACTCCATTTTCTTTTTAATTGCACAGACAGAGGCTAATTAATCCGCTCTGTCTGCGGTTAAAATAATAGAAAATTAGTAATATTGTGCGTGCTGAGGCTGAGTTTGATTCTGTTGAGGCGCATGATCTATCTCATGTTCATCTTCTGGCGTAAATGGCCATGTGGCGCCCGAAAAAGCCGTTACTTGGCTTTTGCCATCCTGGACGACAATTTGGTAAAACTGAGGTAGATTGAAGTTGATAAAATTCGCCCCATAAGTAAAACGGTCATGGGAAGACGAGTAGAATTTGCTGACATCGCGAACTAAATCTTCTTTTGAGCCTTCACAATGGGAATAAATCTCCACGCGATTGGCCTCATCCAGTACATAAATATTAAAGCCGGTATTATCAGGGGTATTTTCAAAGAAAAATTGGACAATACCTTCACTGGCATAACCATCCACAACCGCAGGTAGAGAGTTATCCCCTTTGGCTTGTAACTTCACTGGCCAGCCATGCAATTTGTTATGGGAAATAGCACCATAGAATTCCACTGCATTTTCCAATTTTTGCACAGAGACATTCAAACGCTCAAAGAATAGCCCCCATGTTTGCCCAGCAATTCGTAATGCTTTGAAGCGACCAGGCTCATTACGGTTACTGGATAAACGCAATTCAACACACTCAGAAACTAATTGTTGTACACGAGTACGAATCAACCCACGCAAATGCTCGCTATAGCAGAAGACTTCTACGGCTTCTGGTGGCGCTGCATCCTGATGCATTTTGCCTAAAATCGTTTTAAGCGCTTCGAGCATGCACTGTTCACCACTGAAATGCAGGGTACGCACTTCATTCCATGAATTGCGGTACAACAAGTCAATGCTACCAATTAAGCAATTTTG
This sequence comes from Providencia sp. PROV210, assembly GCF_028479445.1. NCBI lineage: Bacteria > Pseudomonadati > Pseudomonadota > Gammaproteobacteria > Enterobacterales > Morganellaceae > Providencia > Providencia sp. PROV210. The sequence continues at coordinate 43,785 of NZ_JAMPNQ010000013.1, read as the reverse complement.
AGATTCACCAAAACTAAAAATATCCAGCTTTCTGAAATCCACATGTACTACTTGCTCAGAATAAACCTGTGTAGGATCTTTTTCTAAGTTAACAATAATGGCTAAATGGCGGATTTCACAAGGGCTATACAGCGCTTTAGGGGTCGGTGCTGGCAATCTAATTGGGAAGTGACTAGAAACGTCATGCATTAACTCAAGTAGCTTACGTTCATCACACTGCGATTTACCATGGTGCATATACACTTGGGTATTTTCAGTCAGTAACCCATTAAAATACGCCCACGCCACCAGTTTATTCAGATAACGGTTATATTCTAATGGTTGATGCCCAATAATCGCATCGACCTGTGGAGCTTGATTGTATAAGTACCATCCACTACGATTTGCACGCCCTTCGGGTACATAAATAAACGTCAGGTGCTGTTCACTAAGATCTGGAGAAATTTGAGGATTCACCAGTGTTACTTTACCTGGCAGTGCTTCAAATGCAGCATATAACTTACGGGTTAATACCCCAATATCCTGAGGGCTAGCACTAACACTTAAATTATTACGGCGAGCAAAGCGGATCAAGTTACGATAGCTTTGCATCATGGTATCGAGTAGCTCATTGTGCGCTTCACGAACACGCTCAATTTTCCATTGATTACGGCTGTCTAATACCGCTAAACGCTCTGCACTCCATCCCCACGATTCCACTAATTGGGAAAGCACATCACGACGCCAGCCTGAGCATTGATCTCCGTCATCTTCAGAAAGTTTTTCGCAGACTTTCAGATAAAAGCAGCGGCGAATTAAATCTAAACGCGTTAAATCGTTAATTTCCGTTAGATAACGAGTCACACGCTCTAACATCAAACAATAGGAATCTAGCCCATAACAGACAATTTCACCGGCATGTAAGTGGCGCTTGAACTCCATTGCCAATAATTTACCGTTGGGATAATCCCATGAGTAAGACTCTAAAAGGATACTTTTTAATACCGCTTTATAGGGGGAATCGACACTTTTATACAGTTGCCATAAACTCGCACCAAAGTACTCAGCCGCAGAAAGCTCACCCAAACCACCTAAATCTAGCCACTCATTAGGCGTGAGAACCCCTTGCGCATACAATCCCATGACATATTCATCGTAGTGAGGCTCTTCTTCAACAGGAACCATCGTCCATAACAGACGTTTTCCCGCCATACGAACAGCGGTACGATAAAACTCATCCAATAACAGGATATGCTGGGTTGAACCGCAATCTTCACCACCAATATGCCCGCTGGCATTATGGCGAAAACGGTTTTCATCGATTAAAAAGACTGTAACATCAATCCCTAAAGATGCAGCCCACTGCTCGATAAGCGTACATTTTTTCTGTAGAAGGCGTTTTTCATCATGGTCTAACCACGATGGATGGCAAACCCAAACATCGATATCAGAACAGTGACTTTGCCCTATAGATGAAGTGCTCCCCATAGAATAAATGCCTGTAATAGGCAGTTCACCGTTGGCTTGGTTGTCTATTGGGAGGAAGCGTTCGAATTGTTCCAGCCATTTAAGCTGATCGGAATCTGGAGAGAAAAAACACACGCCATGAGGGACATTGCCTTCAATATAACCTGGCATCATTGGATGATGATAATGAAACAAAACAGGCAATAGGCTATAAACCTTCGAAAAGGTTTCGCTCATAGATGCCGTCGCGCGCTCCAACCGAAGCTGGTTTATCGCATCAAGTCTTTGTTTTAAAGTTTCAATATAGAGGTACAAAGGTTACGCCTGACTGAATGAATGTAATGACATACCTGGGATTTTTCCCAGCACCCAACAGATAGAGAAAAACTTAAATTACTTTTCAAATGAATTGTCGGAAACGTGATCAATTTAACACCTTGCAGCAAAAGGGTAAAGTAGATCACATTATTTTTCCCGCTGATTTTTAGTACAAATAATTTTTCAACATATTGTATAAAAAGACTTTTTATTTTTGTAATGGTGAAATATCCCTTGTTTTTCAATGGAATAATATCATCCTTTGATATTGTACAATTCAAAATCAATTTTATAGGGCATTAAGTTCAATGCGCACAGGGTCTACGCTTGCACGCTTCAACAAAACGTTGAGAAAATTCGGACTGGTAAGACCTAATAAATAGCACAAATAGCTAAATGAATTTGCTAGATAGATCCTTTTTTTATCTGTTTTTTCCTTTTTCGAGTATCGAAATCCCCCTTTTAAAGAAAATTTAACTCGCCACGCACATCAAAGAATGATGCCCTAAAAATGCTTATCCAGTGAGCAACTGGAAAAATGACCGCTAACATGTTAAAACTAACGCCAAATATATGGTTAATCTGCGGCAATATTCGCCAGAGAAAACAGTGAAATGACTTCAACAAATATCGTACGTATCGCGACACGCAAGAGCCCTCTCGCCTTATGGCAAGCCTATTTTGTGAAAGCAAAATTAGAGCAGCTGCATCCTAATTTACAGGTTGAGCTTGTGCCGATGGTCACCAAAGGCGATATCATTTTAGATACTCCACTAGCCAAAGTGGGTGGAAAAGGCTTATTTGTCAAAGAATTAGAGCTTGCATTATTAGAAGGTCGTGCTGATATTGCCGTACATTCCATGAAGGATGTGCCTGTTGAATTTCCTGAGGGTTTAGGCTTAGTAACCATTTGTGAGCGAGAAGATCCTCGGGATGCTTTCGTATCAAATCACTACGCCAATATTGACGAATTACCCGCCGGTAGCATTGTGGGTACTTCGAGCCTACGCCGCCAGTGCCAACTGAAAGAACTACGCCCAGATTTAGTCATTCGTGACTTACGAGGTAATGTCGGCACTCGCCTATCAAAATTGGATAACGGCGAATATGACGCAATTATCTTGGCCGTTGCAGGGTTAAAACGCTTAGAGCTTGACGAACGAATTAAAACCGCCTTAGAACCAGAGCTGTCTCTTCCTGCAGTCGGTCAGGGTGCTGTCGGTATCGAATGCCGTCTTGATGACCAGCGTACTCGCGATTTGCTCGCTAAACTTAATCATGATGAAACATCTATTTGTGTTTTAGCGGAACGCGCAATGAATATGCGCCTAGAAGGCGGCTGCCAAGTTCCCATCGGTAGCTATGCCATTTGGCAAGATAACAAAATTTGGTTACGTGCATTAGTCGGCGCGCCAGATGGTAGCACCGTAATACGAGGCGAACGTCTCGTCGAACCTGAACACGCGACTCAAGCGGGCATCGCCTTAGCCGAAGAATTACTGGATAAAGGTGCCCGTGAAATTCTTGCAGAAGTCTATAAAGGGAATCCACCTGCATGAGAGTCCTTGTTACTCGCCCCGAGCCATCCGGTTCGGAGCTAATAACAGCAATCAATGCAACAGGGAACGAAGCCTATGCCTCCCCTCTGATTAAAATCGGTGCGGGTGCAGAGTTAAATTTACTATCACAGCATCTTGATGGATTATCAGAAAATGACCTCGTTTTTCTTTTATCCAAAAATGCAGTCTGGTATGCGAATTTAAGATTGCAACAAACAGGACGGAACTGGTCAGATAAGTTATCCTATTATGGTATAGGTCGCTCAACAGGGCACTATTTTCAGCAAATTACAGGTAAACCAATCCGCTGGGCTGAAAGTGGAGAAACCAGTGAAGTGTTACTGACACATCCTGATCTCCAATGTTTAGCAGGAAAACGCGCTTTGCTACTGCGCGGGAATGGGGGACGAGAACTGCTCGCCTCAACATTAAAAGCCAGAGGTGCTGAAGTCGATTATTGCGAATGTTATGCAAGACACCCAGTGCAATACGACAAGATAGAATTCAACCAAAAATGGTTTCACGCTGATATCACTGACATCGTGATTACCAGTGGTCAAATGTTAGCTTTACTTAACGAATTACTCGCTGAAAACATGAAACAATGGTGGTTTTCCCGCCGACTGCTGGTTGTCAGCGAACGAATTGCAGAGCAGGCTCGCCAAAATGGCTGGCGCAGAGTTTGCGTATCCAATAGCGCAGATAATTCTGCTTTGCTTGAAGCATTAATTTCAACCGACATGGGATGCTAATTTATGACGGAACAAGACAAAACAGCCGACAAGGTTAACGATGAAGAAGTGAGCACGGAGAAACAGGATACTCACCAAACCTCCACATCCTCAAAGCAAAAACGTTCTGGTCTTGCAGTCAGTGCGATCGCCATTGCGATCCTCGTCGTTATAGGCGGCGGAATGTACTATTTTACTCAACAAAGTAATTCGCAATTAGTCCATGATAATAACCAACTCAAGCAGCAAATTAGTGAGTTAATCGAACAGCAAAATGCAGACCGGCAGCGTGTCGATGCGCTGATTTCAACAAATACAGAATTGAAAAATCATGCGCGCGACTATGAAGAGCAACTCAATCGTCGGATGCAAGAACTGCAAGCCCACGTGACTTCCCTCTCCAGTTCTGATGTCAAAAATTGGCTGATCGCGCAAGCAGATTTCATGGTAAAAATGGCCGGTCGTAAACTGTGGAATGACCATGATCCTGTAACCGCAGCGGTGCTATTAAAAAGTGCCGATACCAGCCTTGCAGAAATGAATGACCCAAGTTTGCTGGATGTTCGTAAAGCCATTTCTAGTGATATGGCTCGCTTAGCTGCCATCAACCAAATCGATTACGATGGGATTATCCTACGTTTAAATCAACTCAGTAATGAGGTGGATAATCTGCGTCTTGCCGATCTCAATAATGGTGATGCCCCAGAAGAAGCGAATACGGATATCAGTGAAGATATTTCAGATTGGCAACAAAATTTAGCACGCAGCTGGAAAAGTTTTACCAGTGACTTTATTACCGTACGTGCCCGTGATGGTTCTGAAGCTCCATTACTCGCGCCCAACCAAGATATTTATCTGCGTGAAAATATCCGCTCTCAGCTATTAATTGCGGCTCAAGCCGTACCTCGCTACCAAGAAGAAACGTACAAACAATCTCTTGAACAAGCATCTACATGGGTACGCGCTTACTTTGATGTCGAAGCACCTGCAACCAAAGCATTTTTAACGGAATTGGATGACCTAATCAATCAACCAATAGATGTAGACATGCCTGAATCATTAGAGAGCCAAGCGAAACTCGAAAAACTGATGCAAACCCGTGTACGCAATTTACTCTCACAGTCGGATAATCCTGCGGGTGAAGCTGTCGATGCCGCAGCGCAAGCAGTAAAAAAAGAGAGTGACATCGCCGCTGATGCCGCCATTCCAGCTGACGCTCAAACTCACACCGAAACACCGGAAGTTGCCGCAGCAGCGCCAGTTACTGACGCGGCGAAATCCCCTGAGAATAAGGGGTAATTATGATTAAAGTATTTATTCTCTTTATCGTCTTAATTGCGGGAGTTATCTTAGGTCCACTACTTGCTGGGCATCAGGGTTACGTATTTATTCGCACTGACGATTACGACATCACAACCAGTGTGACTAGCCTAGTCCTCTGTTTTATCCTGCTACAGTTTGTGCTGCTATTCCTTGGATGGTGTTACCGCCGTTTTATGAGTACAACATCCCGCACTAAAGGTTGGTTAACTGGCCATAAATACCATAAAGCACATACTCAAACCCAAAAAGCATTATTGAAGCTTGCTGAAGGGGACTTAGAGCAAGTTGAGAAATTAATGAGTAAGCACGCTGACTATTCTCAACAGCCCGTAATTAACTACCTGATGGCCGCAGAAGCAGCTCAACAGCGGGGTGACAGCTACCGCACTCACCAATACTTAGATCGTGCTGCGGAAGCGGCAGGCCGAGACCAACTGCCCGTGGATATTAGCCGAGTACGAATTCAGCTTGCTGAAGGTGAAATTTATGCGGCACGTAATGGTATCGACCGACTCCTTGAGCAAGCACCACGCCACCCTGCCATTTTACGTTTAGCAGAACAAGCCTACTTAAGTTCAGGTGCCTATCAAGCGTTAATAGAATTACTGCCTATTATGGCAAAAGTTCAGTTACACAGTGAAGATGAACTAGAGTCATTAAAACTTAAAGCTTACAAAGGGTTAATGAACCAATTTATGGCTGAAAGTGGCAGTGATGGCTTGAAAAAATGGTGGAAAAATCAGCCACGGAAAGTGCGCCATGAAATTCCTCTGCAAGCTTTTTTAGCGGAACATTTAATTGAATGTGGCGATACAGTTAGCGCAGAAAAAATAATCGTAGATGGCTTGAAGCAGCAATATGATGAGCGTCTGTTGCTGTTGGTTCCAAAACTCAACAGTGAACAACCAGAAGTCATAGAAAAAATATTGCTGGGCTTAGTTAAGCATGCTGGAGCCACTGCACTATTAAATAGCACGTTAGGACAGATTGCCCTACAACATGCTCAGTGGGAAAAAGCAGAAAGCTACTTTAAAGCTGCATTAGCACAGCGCTTCGATGCATACGATGCTGCATGGCTGGCAGATGCCTATGATAAACTTCATAAACCAAATGAAGCTGCGAAAATCCGTCAGGAAGCGCTCACCCACTCATTAAAAAGTGATCGAACCAAATCCTAGCATCCCACATAACTCTATTTTCGCACCAAGCTCCTCCTAATAAGAGGAGCTTTTTTATCGCTTATGTTCCATTCTTCACACTTAGCTATCTTGATTAGATAATTAAAATAAGCATCTTTTTATTAGTACGCTCTATGATAATTAAGTAATCATTCAATAGTCGCAGCAAACCATTTATTGCTATGTTATAAAAGAGATACATCGTGTATAAATGATCGTATACATTTCCGCTTTGAATAAATTCAGGATAGAGACATGAATGTAGTTAAAACTCTCTGGCATTGGATTGTGGCGAGCCAAAATCGCTTACAGATCTTTTTTGACCTGCTGCTACTGATTTTGTCCCCATTTATTTTTATTTCGATAATTGGCTTCAATACCGCAGATCTCAACAAAGATATCTTTATTATTACCTTCATTATTATCGCCTATACCTACGTGACCCGCTGGATCAGTAAATGGTTAAGCAAAGAGAAGAGCGCGTAATATTAGAATGGTGAATCTTCCCTAACCAATTTAAAAATTGTTAGGGAAGTCAATCCGTACTGAAAGCAAAAAAAAACACCTGCCGAAGCAGGTGTAAATATACAATCAGGTCTACAGACGGATGGTGCCTCACTCAACGTTTCGCCCGTTCGCTGATGGTAAGAGGATTAGCTCTTGATCATCTAAATTGGACAATAGGCACCGTATAATCGGCTTTGCGTCATCCCTTGGTTTATGAAGCTAGGCTGTCATAATAAGTGGGATGAGCATCTACAAAGTTAATAATGCAGAATGCATGCCAACTTCATTAAAATTCATAATTTTTCTTTTTTTCATCCGTATCTCTGTAGTTTTAAACATAATTTTTCTTTTATACTCTTTATGATTTTTTAATACCCATTTCATACCCTCCCCCCTTCAGTTCGATTCAGCTATTCCGTCTCAATTTAGAGACAGCTTATAATAACTATCATTTTATTTATATAAATCAATGGGTAATATGTCTCTTTTTGGAGACAACAAAAGGTGGGTTTGTATCAGATCTGAGACAATATTTTTTTCATATATAAATCAATATATTATCTATACACATGAATAGTAATGATTCTTGTTAAACTGTAATCCATTGGGGTCACTGTAGACATGAAAAAAAATCAAATAATAAATTAAAAAGGGATAAATAAAAAACTAGAAGGGAAAAGGAAAAGGAAAAGGAAAATTTTTGGCGTATAAAACAAAAACCCCGCTCAATTGAGCGGGGTTCTCTAAATTGGTCGGCGAGAGAGGATTCGAACCTCCGACCCACTGGTCCCAAACCAGTTGCGCTACCAAGCTGCGCTACTCGCCGAAATTTTACTGCACTAGGCAGTGACTCCATACATTCTTTTCGTGGTGCGAAAGGGGGGACTTGAACCCCCACGTCCATAGGACACTAACACCTGAAGCTAGCGCGTCTACCAATTCCGCCACCCTCGCAATATCACAAAAAAAATGGGGTGGCTAATGGGACTCGAACCCACGACAACTGGAATCACAATCCAGGGCTCTACCAACTGAGCTATAGCCACCATAACTTCACTTATTTCAAAGCGTTGTCATAGTACAACATGCAACTTCATTTTGCCACCGTAGCTTGTCACCATTTGATGGTGCGCCCGACAGGATTCGAACCTGAGACCTCTGCCTCCGGAGGGCAGCGCTCTATCCAGCTGAGCTACGGGCGCTTAACGCCGTTGCGGGAGAGGATAGTACGGATTTATCCTCCTGCTGTCTAGTCCTTTTTGCAATAAAAATATCGATTGCTTGCCTTTTATTCATTTTGTCGAGAAAGAGAGCATTTTTTCTCTCTTCCCCTCCAAATAACCCATTTTTGTGAATAAAATGTTTTACGACTGCTGACTATTTGTTCGATTTAAAAACCGAATTAAAAAATACAGCACCGAAACCGTTAATAAAAAGATAGCGCCCACAATTAGCGATAAACGAGTTTCTGGATTAATTGCCATTCCGACTAATACACAGCCTAAAAATAGCAATGTCGCATAGTTAACCCATGGGAATAGAATCGATTTAAAGGTATGCCCCGCCATGTGCTGTTGGTTTTGTTTACGAAAACGTAGCTGGCTGGTCAGTATGACCAACCAAGGAACCATTCCTGGCAACACACTGGCACTATACACATACACAAACACTTTCTCTGGATTCGGAATCAGGTAATTCAAACTAGAGCCTGCAACCAAACATAAGATGGTGAAACCGACACAGCGGGCAGGAACCCCACTTTTCGTCAATTTCAGCAGCGAACTCGGTAACTGCTTATTCTGTGCCAACGCATACAGCATTCTCCCACCGCTATACATGCCGCTATTACAGCCCGAAAGTGCCGCAGTCAGCACTACAAAGTTAATCACCGCTGCCGCAGAGACAATCCCCACCTTAGCAAACGTCATCACAAATGGGCTACCTTGCTGCCCGACTTCTGTCCACGGAAACAAAGTCACCACAATAAAAATTGCGCCGACATAAAAAATCAAAATACGCCACAGAATATTATTGATGGCTTTTTTCAATGTGACTTGCGGATTTTTAGCTTCACCCGCAGTAATCCCCACCAGCTCGACACCTTGATACGACGCCACCACAATACACAGCGCAAACAAGAAACCTTGCCACCCCCCAGCGAAGAAACCGCCATGTTCTGTAAGGTTGCCTAAGCCAATCGGCTGAAAATTATTACCCAGACCAAAGAAAATCAACCCAAGCCCAATCAGTATCATCACCACGATGGTCGTCACTTTGATCATGGCAAACCAAAATTCCAGCTCCCCATAGAGCCTAACCGCTGCTAAATTAGCTAAAGCCACTAATACGACGGCGACCATGGCAAATATCCATTGAGGGACATCAGGGAACCAATATTTGGCGTATTCCCCTATCGCGGTGATCTCTGAGATACCCACAGCCACCCACATAAACCAGTAGCCCCAAGCCGTTAAGCAACCCCAAAATGGACTTAAATATTTATACCCAAATGAAGCAAATGAGCCAGTGACGGGCTCAAGAAACAACATTTCCCCCATCGAACGCATAATAAAAAAGACAAATAGCCCAGCAATAATATAGGCTAACAAAACCGATGGGCCAGCCCATTTCAACGTACTTGCAGAGCCCATAAACAGCCCTACACCAATCGTTCCACCAAGTGCAATTAACTCAATATGACGAGCCTCAAGCCCCCGTTGCAAGCCTTGCTGCGGCTTCTCCATAAATTCCCCTGTCATTAATAGTGATTCAATATCCGTAGCTTTAATGGCAATTGCCTTATTAGAAATCGCTACTTACAATCGAAAATGTCATAAAAACACATGATCGCCCCAAGATACCGTGAGATCTCTTAGGCTGCATCTATTTTTGAAGGATTATAGAAATATTTGAAAAAAGAGACCAGCAATTACGCCAGTCTCATTTATTGGAGGGCTAGTACAGCTTACCGCCAGAAGGTTTTTATAGCTTACCGCCATAGTAATAGCCCAAGAATTTGAGCAATTTAAACTGGCGTTTAATTCGGGTTGGTTGGGATAGAAGACGATACAGCCACTCTAGCCCTAAATTTTGCCATACCTTTGGTGCTCGCTTAACATGCCCAGTAAAGACATCGTAAGTCCCGCCGACGCCCATATATAAGGCGTCTGGATGCACTTTGCGACAATCACGCATAAAGATTTCTTGCTTAGGCGATCCCATGGCAACCGTGACAATTTTTGCGCCACTCCCACGGATACGTTCAAATAATGCATCCCGATCTTCCGCAGTGAAATAGCCATCTTGGGAACCCACAATATTCACGTTCCACTGAGAACGTAATTTACTGGTTGTTTGTTCCAAAATATCCGGTTTACCACCCACTAAAAAAACGGGCGTGCCCTCTTTTCCTGCGCGCTCCATTAAGCCTTCCCATAGGTCAGCTCCAGCAACACGAGAGACTTCTGCTTGCGGGTATTTACGGCGAATAGCCCGTACAATGCTGATCCCATCTGCATACAGATATTCAGCCTGACCCAATAAGGTATTCAAAGCGGAATCTTGTTCAGCAATCATCACTTTTTCAGCGTTGATCGCCACTAATGTACCGGTCTTGGTCTCACCGCCAGCAAACAGATAATCTAAAAAATGGGCCATGTTTTTGAAGCCCCAAATATTATGACCTCTGATGCTATATTGAGGAATTGATGACTGTTCCATGCTGCTCCTTTAACGGCTTTCCCGTTGCCCACTTCGTAGATAAGAAGAGGCTTTAATACGAATAAGACCCGCACTTTCAAATAACCAGTACAGTAATTTTGCTAATACCAGACAGAGTCCGAATACTAAACAGAAAAAGACCACTCGCGACACAAAGGAATCGACACCTTCGCGCGCTAAAACAATCATATTGAAAATCGCACCAAAGCAAAATGCCTGCATAATCGCTGCTTTATAACGATTTGGCTCTTTCAAACTCATGCCATAAATCCAGTCAAACCACTTGATAATCAGCCCAACCACAATGGCGCCGAGAGGAATAAATAACAATCCGCCCATCACGACCAATGACCCAATTAAAGTGGGCGAAATAGCTAAGCCTGAGTGATTATTCAGAACTTCCCACGTAAAGTAGTTCGCTGAGTTCAGCACGGTATCAGGACGTTCTGGCCATACCCATGATGGAATAAATACATAGAAATCCCGAACAATGGGCGCTAAACCTTGGAATTCCATCTGGTCATAATAACTGAGTAATAACGCTAAGTTTTCCCACGGTGAGAACGTATCGCGAGTTAGGTAAAGGAAGGTGTAAAATGCCTCCGCCCCGCTCACATCCAGCCCATAACGTTTTAGGGCTAACCAGAACATGCCCACAATACTTGCAACCCCCGCAGCCGCCAGCATCCATAACGTAATCCAGCCTCTCACAATTCCAATAAACAGGAACAAGGCAAATGCCAGAATGATGTTAGCGCGCGTTCCACCCACAATCACATAGGTTAAGAAGCCAAATGCTACCGTACTGATCAGGAAGAAAAACCAGCGTTTTTGCGTCGGATTTAAGAAATAAACAATCAACATGGCAGGGATAAAAAAGTAGAAAAAGCGTTTTAGTGCAACACCAGAAACCTGACTAGAAAATATCTGACTGTAAGACTTCAGCTTAAATAGCAAGAAGCCATTTTCCATGAAGAAAATGCCGACCGTGACAACCGCGACCGAGATTAATAATAGGCAGGTTAAGTTGGTTTCAACTTTATTCATGCTAAATAGCGCACGCCGCTGGGTATCTACCTGTTTTGTTAGCCTTGTTTTGTATGCCACATAATAAATTGCATAAAAACTCGTCGACGCTAACATCGCATACATTAAATAATCAGCGGAAACCACTGCAACATCAAACTGGAACACTAAGGCGCAAGTTAACGGAAAACCGAAGTAAAACGTCAACAAATACAACATTGAGAAGAAAATATTAAAGTTAAAACGCACGCGTAAAAATTCTTTATACAGCAGCGTGCCAATAAAAATAATTGATATCAGGTAAATCAGCGCTAAGCCACCTAATTCTAAAAGTGTCATGCTCGCTCCTCCGCAACGCTGAGGATCTGTTTCCAGCCTTCAGTAAAGTTAGGAGCAAAAAATTCAATCTGTTGTTTATCCAACATGTTCATTTGGCGCTGGGCTTCCGATACCAAAGGCAGAGTCAGTTCATCACCATAGAAAAAGACCGGAACATTCTGGGCAGTAAGGTCTTGCCAGAAAGTATTTTGTCGGCTGATAACAAATGGAATACCGAATTGAATCAGTAAACACACCGTTCCCACCCCTTGTTGGCGATTAAAAATGAAATAGCCGAGGTCACAGGTTTTCAGCAAATTCAAATAATCGCTAAATTCCATACGTTGCTTCAAGATCTCAACCTGTCCCGCTGCAAACTGGCTGTTTGCTGCCTGCTCCACTTGATCAATATAACTTTGATTGTTTGCAGGGTATCCCATTGGGACGATAATCTTAACCTGACCCCCAAACTGCTGTTTAATCGCGCCCAGTGCCTCTATATGACGATTTGAACGATCACCTGAGTTACCGAGAAGAATGGTGAGTTGCTCATCTTCTCTAGGCTCACGCTCGCTTACCGTCAATGTAGGATCCATTCTGGTTGGAAAATAGAGTACAGATGCAGGCACATTGGGGTTGAACTGGTGGAAATAGCACAAATCTCCCCGCGTAGCACAGACATGCCCCACCTTTTTCTGCGCTAAACGACGCAGAATATAAAACAGTTTAAATTTCAGAGAGCTCGATTCTTCATACAGGTCTGCCCCCCAAATATGCCACCAAAATTGGTGAGATTTTATTTGGCCAAACAATAATGCAAGCCAGATTGGGGCGTTAAATTGTCCATGGAAGAAAAAACGTGCACGGCGATCCGCTTTCGCACGACGGATCACCTCATTTGCGATTGTTTTTTTGCTATTAAAAACTTCAATTTCCAGCTCAGGATAAGCATCAGCAAGCTGCGCATCTTGGCTAACCACCATAAAATGCGGTTTTTGTGACGGTGCTGTTTCTTGGCAAATAACGCGATTAAAAAACGTTAAAACCGTCTGATTATGATGCGGGAGATCAGATCCCAGTACATGTATTAAGGTTGTCATGCTCGCCTACGGTAGATCAAAAATACGCAACAACAGAGAGTAAAATATACGATATATGTCGCCATATAGGCTTGTGTGGCTCCGACTGCGCCATGTTCAGGAATAAGCCAATGAGCAAAGCCCGTTAATAACACAAATTGACTGATTTCCGTTAGAACATAAAAACGTAGTGCGGCTTTTGCAATGACTAAATAGCCAAATACATAAGCGCCCACTTTCAATACATCACCCACCAGCTGCCAAGCAAACAGGCTTCTCATCCCAGTAAATTCTTCAGAAAATAGTAACCAAATAGCAAAGTCTCGTAGCAACCAAACCGTGAAACTCACCGCGGCAACTACAGGTAAAACAAATTTCAGTGCTTTAATGATCTCTGCGGAGATTTCACTCTTATGCTGTAAACGGGATAATGTTGGCAACAAATACACTGAAAATGTTGCCGTAATAAACTGTAAATAGGCATCTGAAATTGTCGTCACACCCGTCCACAAACCGACTTCATCCCAACTGTATTTTTGGGCGAGCAAGTTACGCATCATGATATAAGCAACAGGCAAGGTCACCGCCGTTAACATCGCCATGATCGTGAATTTGCCTAAATTGCTGGCAATCGCTTTGTCCCATGCAGGTTTTAGCGATGACAACGCAAATTGTTTGCGCTTAAATACCATTCCAGCTGCAGGAAGTACCACTAATGCAGGGACCAGAGCCAGACCCGCTAATGCCCCTTCATAGCCACCCACTCGATAGCATAAATAATAGGCGACAACGCCAATTATGCTACCAAAAATGATAGCTAAGGCATTGCCTGGTGCATCTCGATAACCTTTGAGAATTGCCAAAAAATAGTTCGCATACGCGATACCCATTTGAATCAAGGCAACCATGCGGATCACTGAACTGTATTGCGCAGTATCAAATAACGCAGCACTTATTGGTGCACTGCATAGTAAAAAGATAATAGCTAATAGTGTCGAAAACCCGAGGATAATCGTCGAAGAGGTACCAAGCACTGCACGTAATTTTTGCGGATCTTGGTGATGTTCTGCCACATATTTAGTGACACCATTAAAGATCCCTGCGCCAGAGAGCACCCCTAGCACAGTAATTAATTGGCGGAAGTTACCCGCTAGTCCCACACCGCTGGGGCCAAAAGAGACTGCAAATAATTTAACAATTAACAGGCCCACCCCGATTTTTATCAGGGTAGACCCAGCAGTCCAAACCGATGCTTTAGCTAATGACATTAGGCAAAGAACGCTTTGATTTTCTCGATAACACTTTGTTGTTCGTCATCCGTCATGTTGTAGAACATCGGTAAACGAACCAAACGGTCACTTTCAACTGTCGTGTATTTATCTTCACCGTGGAAATAACCAAATTCCATACCCGCAGGGCTGGTATGCAGTGGTACATAATGGAAAACCGTCAGAATGCCATGAGCTTTCATATAGTCATTAAATGCTGTGCGTTCTTCTACATTTTTGAGTTTGATATAGAACATATGCGCATTATGTTTTAACCCTTCAGGCACGGTTGCTAACACTAAACGTTTCGCAGCGACTAATGGCTGTAATGCTTGATAATAGCGATCCCACAACAGTAAACGGCGATCGTTAATTTTGTCAGCCTGTTCTAGCTGAGCCCACAAATACGCGGCTTGTAAGTCAGATAACAGATAGCTTGAACCAATGTCGCGCCATGTGTATTTATCTACTTGCCCACGGAAAAATTGACTACGGTTAGTACCTTTTTCTCGGATCACTTCTGCACGGTTAATCAATGATTTGTCATTAATTAATGTCGCTCCACCTTCGCCACCAGAAGAGTAGTTTTTGGTTTCGTGGAAGCTATAGCATCCGATATGCCCAATCGTTCCAAGCGCTTTGCCTTTGTAAGTCGACATCACACCTTGTGCAGCATCTTCAATTACAAATAAATTGTGTTTTTTCGCGATCGCCATGATGGTGTCCATTTCGCAAGCTACGCCAGCATAATGAACAGGTACAATGGCACGAGTGCGATCTGTAATTGCCGATTCAATTTTAGTTTCATCGATGTTCATGGTATCTGGGCGGATATCCACGAAGACAATTTTTGCGCCACGTAAAACAAATGCGTTTGATGTAGAAACGAAGGTAAAGCTTGGCATGATGACTTCATCACCCGGCTTGATATCAATCAGAATAGCAGCCATTTCTAACGAAGCGGTACAAGACGGCGTTAACTGAACTTTCGGGCAGTTAAAACGTTTCTCCATCCACTCTTCACAAAGTTTTGTGAAACCACCATCCCCGCAAAGTTTGCCACTTGCCATGGCTTGTTTCATATACTCAACTTCAGTACCTACAACGGGTGGTTTATTAAATGGAATCATGTTGTCCCCTGTATAACCAATATGCTGTGCTGGCAATCGCCGCACCGCTACGTGAATAAAGATTTAATGCCGCAACATTACTCATTTGAGTGGCAACATTTAACTGTCTTTTTTGGTGTTGCACACACCACTGATAAGCCGCTGACATTAACTTTCGACCAATACCGCGCCCTTGTGCATTTGGCATTGATGCCAACAGCCCGACTCTTGCAGTATCTGCATCAAGGCTGCGTAGGCTAACAAAACCTAAAATTGCACCCGCACTATCTTTAACCAGTAAACAGGTATGGTCGAATGTGCCTAAAACGGCTTTTTCAATCCATAATCCATAAAACCGGCCGCTATCACCTTCATGATACCAAGGCGTTCTAAAACGGCTGTTGCTAAACACTGACTCCGCTGTTGTGCGCAGTTGAACAATGTCGCTGACTTGTGCAGCAACGACATGATCCGTCTCGGCCAATGCCGTATTTAGATAAGCATTTTCTGTGCCAATCGTTAAAGCAAAGTCAATTTCACCCTCGACAAAGCTGAATCCCATTCCCGCTAAATCATCAATTAATGCAGTTTCAGATGCAGAAACTTTTGCCTGCACAATGTCATACTTATCCATTTGATAAGCGAGGATGGTTTCGGCATCAGTCTGCGTAAAATTCAGCTTTGCCGTTGAGTGTCTGAAAAAATCAGACTCCCAATCGAGTGGCTCAATACTGGCGCGGACGGACACGGAGTAAATCCTCTAAGTATTTGCCATAGCCTGTTTTATTCAGTTTAGCTGCCGCTTCTTTCACTTGTTCATCGCTCAACCAGCCATTGCGCCATGCAATTTCTTCTAAGCATGCCACTTTGAAGCCTTGACGTTTTTCCACAGTTTGCACAAATGTACCGGCTTCAATCAGGCTGTCGTGAGTCCCAGTATCTAACCAAGCAAAGCCACGGCCCAATAGCTCAACATTTAGCTCGCCGCGCTCTAAATACATTTGGTTGATAGAGGTAATTTCCAGTTCACCACGTTCTGATGGCTTGACTTGCTTTGCAAAATCAACCACTTGGTTATCGTAGAAATATAATCCCGTTACCGCCCAATTAGATTTTGGCTGTTTGGGTTTCTCTTCAATAGACAGTGCTTTAAAATCGTCATCGAACGCCACAACACCGAAACGTTCAGGGTCCATAACTTGATAGCCGAACACAGTCGCGCCTTTTTGACGTGCTGCCACAGACATCAGTTTTGGGCTAAATGAATGGCCAAAGAAGATATTATCGCCGAGCACTAAGCAACAAGCATCACCATTGATAAACTCTTCACCAATAATGAAAGCTTGAGCCAATCCATCTGGGGATGGTTGCTCGGCATAACTCAGTTCAATACCAAACTCATGACCATCACCCAATAAACGCTTAAACATCGGTAAGTCATCAGGTGTAGAAATCACGAGGATTTCACGGATCCCTGCCAGCATGAGTACGGACAGCGGATAATAAATCATTGGCTTATCGTAGATAGGCAGCAGCTGTTTTGAGATGCCGCGAGTGATTGGGTGTAAACGTGTTCCCGAACCACCAGCCAAAATAATACCTTTCATACGACCTCCTAGCGGCCTAAGCCCAAGCGCTCACCGGCATAAGAGCCATCTTGAACACGGCGCCACCAAGTTTCATTATTCAAATACCATTGCACGGTTTTACGAATGCCGGATTCAAAAGTTTCTTGTGGTGTCCACCCTAATTCACGCTCAATTTTTGCAGCATCAATGGCATAACGCATGTCATGACCCGGTCGGTCTTTCACGTAAGTGATCAAGTCACGATAGTGAGCAACGCCTTGAGGTTTCTGTGGATACAGTTCTTCCAACAGCTCACAAATCGTTTCAACGACTTCAATATTGCGGCGCTCGTTGTGCCCGCCAATATTATAAGTAGAGCCCGGTTGTGCCTGAGTTGCCACTAAATGCAAGGCACGCGCATGGTCTTCAACAAATAGCCAGTCACGGATCTGCTCACCTTTGCCATACACTGGCAATGGCTTACCCGAAATCGCGTTCAGAATAATCAGAGGGATCAGCTTCTCAGGGAAGTGATACGGCCCATAGTTATTCGAGCAGTTAGTGATCATGGTTGGTAAACCATACGTTCTCTGCCATGCACGAACTAAGTGGTCGCTAGATGCTTTTGACGCGGAATATGGGCTGCTTGGTGCATACGGTGTCGTTTCAGTAAAGAAACCGTCGGGACCGTCTAAATCGCCATACACTTCATCAGTAGAAATATGGTGGAAACGGAAAGCTAATTTTTTACTTTCATCAAGAGCAGACCAATAGTGGCGAGCAGCCTCTAACAGGGTGTAAGTGCCCACTATGTTAGTTTCGATAAATTCGGCTGGACCATCAATTGAACGGTCTACATGGCTTTCTGCCGCCAAATGCATGACGACATCGGGTTGATATTCAGCAAACACACGATCTAGCGCCGTGCGGTCACAAATATTAACGTGTTCAAAAGCATAGCGTTCATTGTTCGCCACTTCAGCGAGTGATTCCAAATTGCCAGCATAGGTCAAACAATCCACCACAACTGCACTATCATTTGTGTTTTCAATCACATGACGAACAACAGCGGAGCCGATAAAACCGGCCCCACCAGTAATTAAAATACGTTTCAACGCCATACTCCTTTCGTATCCACCACCCATTTTTGTGGGATTGCTGAACCTTGGATACCTTTAAACAGGTTATGGTCAACCAGCATTAAAACCACATCCGCTTCGCTAACTGCTTGTTCAATAGACACTAGCTCAGCGATACCTTTCAAGGATGTTGGTAGTTCATGGATATGAGGCTCAACAGCAAATGTTTTACCTGGGTTCCACTCTGCAACCATTTTAGTGATGTGCATTGCAGGGCTTTCACGTAAGTCATCGATATTTGGTTTGAAAGATAAACCGAAACAGGCGATTTTGATTTCGTTCGCTTTTTTACCTGTTTCAACTAAGCAATCAGCAACCGCAGCTTTGACTTGGTCAACAACCCAAATTGGTTTGCCATCGTTAACTAAACGCGCAGTGTGGATTAAGCGAGATTGTTTTGGACTTTGTGCTACGATAAACCATGGGTCAACAGCGATACAGTGGCCACCAACACCGGGTCCCGGTTGCAGAATATTCACACGTGGGTGACGATTCGCAAGGCTAATCAGTTCCCATACATTGATATCTTGGTCTGCACAAATCAATGACAATTCGTTAGCAAATGCGATGTTAACATCACGGAAACTGTTTTCTGTTAACTTACACATTTCTGCGGTTCTAGAGTTAGTGATTACACACTCACCTTCTAGGAAAATATTATACAGCTCACTAGCACGCAGAGAGGATTTTGGCGTCATTCCACCAACAACACGGTCATTTTTAATCAGCTCAATCATGACTTGACCCGGCAGTACGCGCTCAGGGCAGTAAGCAACATCGATATCCGCATCTTCACCCACTTGGTGAGGAAACGTTAAGTCTGGACGTGCGGCAGCTAACCACTGTGCCATTTGTTCAGTCGTACCCACTGGAGAGGTAGACTCAAGGATCACTAAGTCACCTTTTTTCAGTACTGGCGCAATAGATTCCGCAGCGGCTTTTACATAGACCAAATCAGGCTCATGTTCACCTTTGAATGGTGTTGGAACTGCAATCAGAAATGCATCCGCGGGTTGTGGTTTAGTGAAGGCTTTTAAGTGACCTTCTTCAACCGCTTTTTTTACCACAACATCCAGCTCAGGTTCCACGATGTGGATTTTACCTTGATTGATAGTATCAACCGCATGTTGGTTAACATCTACGCCGACAACTTGCTTTTTACGAGATGCGAAGGCTGCCGCTGTTGGTAAACCGATGTAACCAAGGCCAATAACAGAAATAGTTTCAAAACTCATAATTTCACCTGATTGCTTTTTAATGCTGCAAGAATACGCTGACAAGCATGACCATCACCATAAGGGTTATGTGCGCGGCTCATTTCATGATATTCCGCTTCATCTGTCAGTAACCGATTAACTTCATTTACAATGGTTTGTGTATCTGTACCAACTAAACGTACTGTTCCTGCATCCACAGCTTCAGGACGTTCAGTGGTATCTCTCATGACTAAAACAGGCTTGCCTAGTGATGGAGCTTCCTCTTGAATACCGCCAGAATCCGTTAAAATGAGATATGCATGGTTCATCAAATAAACGAATGGCAAATACTCTTGAGGACTAATGAGAATAATATTATCAATATTATGTAGAATTCTTTGTACTGGCTCACTCACATTTGGATTCAGATGAACAGGGTAAACCACTTGGACATCAGGATGTGTTTGAGCAATTTCAGCTAACGCATGACAAATACGTTCAAAACCACCACCAAAGCTTTCACGACGATGCCCTGTGACAAGAACCATCTTTTTGTTTGGGTCGATAAATGGGTAATTTTCGGCTAATTGCGCCATCATGTCTGATTTACCCATCACTTTTTCTTTGACCCACAACAACGCATCAATGACTGTATTGCCAGTCACAAAAATATGGCTATCTGGAATGGATTCGTTGAGCAGATTTTGACGAGAATTTTCTGTCGGTGCGAAATGATATTGAGCAAGATGCCCGGCAATCTTACGGTTACCTTCTTCTGGCCATGGCGAGTACAGATTTCCCGTGCGTAACCCTGCTTCTACGTGCCCAACAGGAATACGGTGGTAGAACGCCGCAAGACTGGTTGCCATCGTTGTGGCGGTATCCCCATGAACGAGGACAACATCGGGCTGAAAATCGGCAAATACCGCTTTTAATCCTTCAAGGATACGGCATGTAATATCAGTTAAATCCTGGCCTTGTTTCATAATATTGAGATCATAATCAGGCGTGATCTCAAATAAGTTCAGTACTTGATCTAGCATTTCACGATGCTGAGCGGTAACACAAACTTTAGCTTCAAAATCTGCATCACCCGCAAGAGCATGAACCAATGGCGCCATTTTAATGGCTTCTGGCCGTGTGCCGAATACAGTCAATACTTTCACAGTGACTCTCTTATCTTTATCTTCGCAGTTTACTGCTTTTTTTGTTTTATGACTTGACCTAGCCACTAACGCTTAGCGCCAGTGGCTAGTGCTACATCATGAAGGGCGACGGCGAGACAGTACCACTCCGGCACCTACTAACATCCCTATGGCTCCCCACAGAACAGCAATAAAGGCTCTGCGTGGACTATCACGTTTGATTGGATCTTCAGGAGTTCGCAGGAAGCGATAAGCCTGAAAATTTTCTTGAAGAACGGGTTCAACATTCAGTGTCGATAACATCGCGACATTCTGATCATAATCGGAATCATAATCAGGACCGGTTGCTTTCAGTGTTTCAATCTGTGCTTGTAATAATGGAACACCTAACATAAACATTTTTGAGTCCGGAATTTCATCCACTGGCGCGGTCATTTGATTACGTGAAATACCTTGTTTTTCAGCAACTTTTAACGCTTGTTCAAGGACATTTAAACGACGGTCATATGCCGCGGTTGCTACCATACCTTCACGCTTAACTAAGGCTTTCATTGATTGAGTCTTCGTTGCCCAAGTCCCTTTCAATTCATCATTCAGATTAGTCGTTGCGCGTTTGTTGGCAAACTCAATATATTCACGTAATAGCTGGTTAGCATCAGTTGCTGTTTCAGCCACTAACTTCACGTTATCGGTTGGATTTTTTAACTCATCCGCTGGCGTATATTCGATATTGTTAATTAATTCATCAAGTAATGCCGCGTCAGCTTTTGGATCATTTTCCAGACGTTGCTTGTAATACTCTGTTCCTAACCAAAATTGGCGACGAGTATCATAAGCACCTAATTGCTTGGTAAACTCTTCATAAGCTTCTTTCGCAATTGTGGGTAACTGGCCTTCTTGTCCCATAACATTAATACGGGAATCAAGATTACGCAGGAATTGTTGCTGAGAGTAGTAACTTCCCAGATTATTCACCGTGGGTAAATCTGTGATCGCAGTAGTACTCCACTTAGGCTGCATAAAATAAGATGCGCCTAAAGCGATGGCTGCAAAAATGACTGCACATGCCACGATCCAAACTTTACCTTTCCATAATGAGAGGCATAACGCTCGGATATCCAACTCCCCTTCAACCGGAGATTGGTGCTGGCTAGGTTGTGTTTCTGAGTTATTCACTGCGCAGAACCTCTATGTTCGTTTGTCGTTACCGGACCGCACTCTTGCGCACACGACGTCTAATTCGTTTGATAAAACGGGCGACTTTCCATGCACGTTTGATGCAATAGCCATACATCATAAATACAAGCAAAAACAATGCCAACATTACCCACTCAGGGACAAATGTTAAGCGTTCGCCAATGATACCAATGCTCGCAAGTACTGCTGCGGCCAATGTGATGATTACAAATGCCCCTTTTGGGGAAAAGCCTGAACGCATAATCAGGTGATGAATATGCTGACGATCCGGTGAAAATGGACTCATTCCTTTACGAATACGGCGATACATAATTGCCACCATATCCATTAATGGAATCGCAATAATCCATAATGCAGTCACAGGGTTAATGGGATGCACTTTTTCTTGCGTTGATGCTACGAGAATCCAAATAATCGTAAAACCAATCAGTGTGCTTCCCGCATCTCCCATAAATACTTTAAAGCGACGACCTAACACGCCTAAGTTAAGGAGAATATAAGGTAGGATAGCCGCTATAAAGGCAAAACACCAAAATGCGAGAGCATAGTTGCCATTTTGATAAAGTAGAAATCCAAGGGCACCAAATGAAACTGAGGATAAACCACCTAACAGGCCATCAATACCATCGACCATGTTAAATGCATTAATCGCAGCCCATACCGCAAATAGCGTCACAATATAGCCAAATGGTCCAAGCACCAGCTCCCATGGTCCAAATGCATGACCCAGTGATTTCAGCGAAAGTCCCGCTGCGGTCATCATCACAACCGCGACAATAGCTTGAACTCCAGCCCTTAATTTTACGCTGATATCAAATCTATCATCGAGGGCACCCACGAAGACTAATAAGCCTGCACAAGCGATATATAACCATTTATGTGGAATGTATTCCTCTGTGATCGCAAATGCGAAACAGACTCCAAAGAAAACAGAGATTCCTCCAACTAGAGGAACCAATCCTACGTGTTTTTTCCTAAAGTTAGGTTTATCGACTAAACCAACTTTTGTCGCAACAATCCGCGCGACAAAAATAAAGGCTAAAGTAAATAAAAAAACGTAGAAGAGATTACTGGCAAAGTGTGTACTGTCCACTGTTCAACTCTCTTATTATTTCTATCTGACTTTTAAAAACTACAATTCTTGGTTGTGATGAAAAACCTAAAGTACCGCATTATCATCTGTGCAGAAATTCACACGTTCAAACGAGTCTTCACTGTTGATGGTACCCATAAAATATGCTGATAAATAAAGTACGGTATATATAGCTTCATTTAGTTGATCCTATCCGCCCAATACTATCCTTTAATCTTGCAAGATGCATGCCATAAAAGACAATCTTCGACCGATTGATTTTTCGATTTCTTACCCATTTAAGTTGAAAAATATCTCGCATAAAATCATAGAGGTAAAAAAATATCAAAATTCGATATGGATGTACTTAAATATTAAAAAATAATATCAATACGTTACATTAAAGTATAACAGGAAGAGCATCAGCAATTGATAGTCTTTAAGTATAAAAAAGAATGTAGAAAATACCACCTTCAGATTAATAATCTAGCGTTCATTTATTATTTTTTTTTACTTAAAAAATAGAGTAATTAATACTCCATTTTCTCTGAAGCGGAGATTATTATTTCACTTATACCGTGTGGAATTAGATAAAAAAATAGGCGCCCTAATAAGAGCGCCTATTCGATGTACAGATAATCCTAACGATTAAGCTCTTTTCATGAAATCAAAGAATTCTTCGTTGGTTTTTGTCATGGCCAGTTTACTGATGAGGAATTCCATTGCATCGATCTCACCCATTGGGTGAATAATCTTACGTAGGATCCACATTTTCTGTAGCTCATCTTGGGATGTCAGTAATTCTTCTTTACGTGTACCAGAACGATTGTAATCAATCGCAGGGAAGACACGTTTTTCAGCAATTTTACGGGACAGGTGTAATTCCATGTTACCTGTTCCTTTAAATTCTTCGTAAATCACTTCATCCATTTTCGAACCAGTATCAACTAATGCAGTTGCAATGATAGTCAGGCTTCCACCTTCCTCAACATTACGTGCCGCACCGAAGAAACGTTTTGGACGATGTAATGCGTTCGCATCAACACCACCAGTCAAAACTTTACCGGAAGAAGGAACGACTGTGTTATATGCACGAGCAAGACGAGTGATAGAGTCGAGCAAAATAATAACGTCTTTTTTATGTTCAACAAGACGCTTGGCTTTCTCAATAACCATCTCAGCTACTTGAACGTGACGTGCAGCTGGCTCATCAAATGTCGAAGCAATAACTTCACCTTTAACTAAGCGCTGCATCTCGGTCACTTCTTCTGGACGTTCGTCAATCAGTAGGACCATCAATACGCAGTCTGGGTAGTTATGTGCAATGTTAGCCGCAATATTTTGCAGCAACATTGTTTTACCCGCTTTAGGTGGCGCGACAATCAGTCCACGCTGCCCACGACCAATCGGTGCCGCTAAATCCAAAACTCGTGCAGTCAAATCTTCAGTCGAGCCGTTACCGCGCTCCATGCGAAGACGATTATTTGCATGTAATGGCGTTAAGTTTTCAAAAAGGATTTTGTTACGGGCGTTTTCAGGTTTATCAAAGTTAACTTCATTAACTTTTAACAGGGCAAAATAACGTTCACCTTCTTTAGGAGGACGAATTTTTCCTGAAATAGTGTCGCCAGTGCGTAGGTTAAAACGGCGAATTTGGCTAGGAGATACGTAAATGTCATCCGGACCTGCGAGGTAGGAACTGTCACCTGAACGGAGGAAACCAAATCCATCCTGTAAGATTTCTAGTACGCCATCGCCGAAAATATCTTCCCCACTTTTAGCATGCTGCTTCAAAATGGAAAAAATAATATCCTGCTTTCTCATACGGGCTAAATTCTCTAGCCCCATGTTTTCGCCTAACGTAATCAGTTCTGATACTGGCGTATTTTTTAATTCGGTAAGATTCATAATGGTGGGTTCTTTAACTCGGGGTAATTCTCGAACTATGAACGTAAATTGGAGGCAACTTATATAGTAACAATAATGACCTATTAAGTGCCAGTTTAACTTTATAGTGCCCTGTTGGAAGCTATCAACTAACAACAATGCATAAAAATTTGTGCTCGCTACAACTAATATTGCAATGAATAAGGTTGTGACTAACAGGTGCGTTTTTAATCATCAAGATGACATTTCGCATATTATTAGAAACGTAATCAATATTAGCAATAGTTTTTTGTACATTTAGGACAACATCTTATCCTAGTACCACCCATTTTATTCACTCAGAGCTTAACATCACAGTTATGCAACGATGGATTCATCAACTTTAGATTAATAATAAGCAACGTTAACATTGTTACTAAACAGAACTGTAAGCTAGACGTATCAGAAAAGAGCAAAGGAAAACAAGGTAATTCTTATGGGCGCTATACGAGGAATGCTGTTAACTTATCATGCTTAAATGGGGACGTCTAGCGGCTCTCTACATAAAATAAATACACCGCTAAACGTTTTCGCTTATATAAAGCTATAACTTACAGATTTTCGTCTAAAAATTCTTTCAGTTGAGTTTTAGATAATGCGCCAACTTTAGTTGCAGCAACACTGCCATTTTTGAATAATAGAAGTGTTGGGATACCGCGAATACCAAATTTTGGAGCCGTTGCTGGGTTATCATCAATATTCAGTTTTGCGATGGTCACTTTGCCTGTATATTCTTCAGCAACTTCATCAAGAATAGGCGCGATCATTTTACAAGGACCACACCATGCAGCCCAGAAATCGACAAGAACAGGTGAATTTGCATTTAGAACGTCAGATGCAAAACTTGCATCTGTAATATGTTTAATTTTGTCGCTCATGTTGTACTCCAAAGGATCATTTTTACCGACATAGTGTAGCATTAATTGGCATCAGTATGCTTTATTTCAAAAGATACACTTTCGTAAACCAACCGTTAACTGATATTCTAACATACTATGAGTAAAGCACACTTGACAGAACAGAAGTTTTCCGACTTCGCATTGCACCCAAAAGTCATTGAAGCACTTAATAAAAAAGGCTTCAACTTTTGCACGCCTATCCAGGCGGCTACCCTGCCTTTCACTGTCGAAGGCAAAGATGTTGCGGGGCAAGCGCAAACAGGTACAGGTAAAACGTTAGCATTCCTAACGTCTACATTTCATTTTCTTTTAACTCACCCTGCTATGGATGGGAAAAAAACCAATCAGCCTCGTGCGCTGATTATGGCTCCCACTCGCGAACTAGCAGTGCAAATTTACTCAGATTCTAAAGAGCTGGCAGAGTACACTGGTTTGAAAATGGGTCTAGCCTATGGTGGTGATGGCTATGACGAGCAGCTCAAAGTCTTGCAAAACGGTGTTGATATCCTCGTCGGTACAACAGGTCGTTTAATTGACTATGCAAAACAAGGTCACGTTGATTTAACCGCTATCCAAGTCGTCGTATTAGATGAAGCTGACCGTATGTATGACCTCGGATTTATCAAAGACATCCGCTGGATCTTCCGTCGTATGCCTTCCGCAGCCGATAGACTCAACTTACTGTTCTCTGCAACATTATCTTACCGCGTAAGAGAATTAGCTTTCGAGCAAATGAATAACCCGGAATATATTGAAGTTGAGCCACTGCAAAAAACCGGTCACCGTATTAAGGAAGAGTTATTTTACCCTTCTAACGAAGAAAAAATGCGTTTACTGCAAACGTTACTCGAAGAAGAGTGGCCTGAACGCTGTATTATTTTCGCCAATACCAAACATCGCTGTGACGATATCTGGGCTCACTTAGCCGCGGATGGACACCGTGTTGGTTTATTGACTGGTGATGTAGCACAGAAAAAGCGCTTACGTATTTTAGAACAGTTTACCCAAGGCCATATTGATATCTTAGTGGCGACTGACGTGGCTGCCCGTGGATTACATATTCCATCTGTAACTCATGTCTTTAACTATGATTTACCCGATGACTGCGAAGACTATGTACACCGTATTGGGCGTACCGGTCGTGCCGGTGAGAGTGGAAACTCCATTAGCCTCGCGTGTGAAGAATACTCATTAAATTTGCCTGCAATTGAAGAATATATTCAGCATTCAATTCCAGTTAGCAAATATAACAGTGAAGCACTCTTGAGTGAGCTCCCAGCACCAAAACGTCGTCACCGTCCGCGCCCAACAGGTCCTCGTCGCAATTCCAATGCACCACGTCGACATAATGGCCCACGCCACAACCATAAACGCGCAGACTGAGTAAATAACTTATGCTGAAATCTTCTTCTCTGTATGCGGCTATCGACCTAGGTTCTAACAGCTTTCATATGCTGGTTGTACGTGAAACCGCAGGAAGCATTCAGATCATTTCTCGAGTCAAACGCAAAGTCCGACTTGCGGCAGGGTTAGATAAAGATAATATCTTATCCGAACAAGCGATGGAGCGAGGCTGGCAGTGTCTGCGCCTTTTTTCGGAACATCTGCAAGATATTCCGAACTCGCAAATTCGTGTTGTGGCAACCGCAACACTGCGTTTAGCCAAAAATGCTGATATTTTTATCGAGAAAGCCAGTGAGATCCTAGGAAATCCAGTCAAAGTTATCCAAGGAGAAGAAGAGGCCCGCCTGATTTATCAAGGTGTTGCTCACACTACCGGGGGCCCAGAACAGCGTTTAGTTGTCGATATTGGCGGAGGTAGTACCGAGTTAGTCACCGGAACCGGTGCCCAAGCTCAGCAGTTATATAGTCTTGAAATGGGGTGTGTCACTTGGCTCGAACGTTATTTCAGTGACAGAACCTTAACTGAAGAAAATTTTGCCCAAGCCGAAGCCGCAGCACAACAGGTTATCACCCCCATCGCGGATACACTCAAAGCCCATGGTTGGAAAATTTGTGTCGGCGCATCAGGAACTGTGCAAGCTATTCAGGAAATTATGATTGCCCAAGGGATGGATGAGCTAATCACCCTTGGAAAATTACAGCAACTGAAACATAAAGCTATTCAATGCCATAAATTGGAAGAGTTGGAAATTGATGGGCTAACTTTTGAGCGCGCTCTCGTATTCCCAAGCGGTTTATCCATTTTAATCGCCATCTTCAAAGCGTTAAATATTGAAAATATGACGCTAGCAGGTGGGGCTCTGCGTGAAGGTTTAGTCTACGGGATGCTGGAACTGCCTATCGAGCAAGATATTCGAGCTAGAACTTTGCGTAATATCCAACGCCGATTCCTTGTTGATATCGAACAAGCTAGCCGCGTTCGCCAGCTCGCTGAATATTTTTATCTACAAGTTGCTAAAGAGTGGGAACTCGATAACCGTTGTCGAGACCTTCTATCAAGTGCATGTGCTTTACATGAAATCGGGCTAAGTGTTGATTTCAGAAAAGCGCCCGAGCATGCAAGCTACTTAATTACCCATCTAGATTTACCTGGATATACACCAGCACAAAAACGCTTACTTGCTGCCCTTCTTAAAAATCAACAAGGCCAAATTGATTTAGCGTCTTTAAGCCAACAAAATGCATTACCAATGCAACAAACTTACTATTTATGTCGCTTGCTACGCTTGGCGATCATCTTCGCTAGCCGCCGACGCGATGATACTTTGCCTGCATTAAGGCTGAATGCGAATACGCAAAATTTAACCATTATGCTGCCATATCGCTGGTTAGAAGAGCACCCTCTACGTGCGGAAAATTTACAGCAAGAAATTCAATGGCAAAGTTACGTGAATTGGTCATTAGCATTAGAAGAACGTAATAGTTCCAACTAACTATTCTGAGTTCCCACTGTATCGTGGGAACTTATCTCATTACTTTTCAGTTTTTTTATTTAATCCTAATCGAGCCTTAATATCTGCTAGCGCAAATTGCCCTTTCTGCATACGTTCTTCCGCACTCACCACTTTTCGCTGCTGTTCCCACTCGATATCATCTTGAGGTAATTCAAGTAAAAAGCGGCTAAGTTCAGGGCGAATTAACTCCCCATACTGGCGACGCTCTCGGCTATGACTGAAGAATAATTCTCGTTGGGCTCGCGTGATCCCAACGTAAGCTAATCGACGTTCCTCATCAATATTATTTTCATCGATACTGCTTTGATGTGGTAATAACCCCTCTTCCATTCCCACAAGAAAAACATAAGGAAACTCAAGACCTTTTGAGGCATGCAGTGTCATTAATTGTACTTGGTCAGAATCTTCATCATCTTCACCACGCTCCATCATATCGCGCAAAGTAAAACGGGTAACAACCTGATTCAGCGTCATCGGCTCATTTAACTCATCGCCCTCAATCATTTCACTCATCCAAGTAAATAATTGGTTGACGTTTTTCATGCGCATTTCTGCTGCTTTGGTGCTTGGTGAGGTTTCATATAACCAACTTTCGTAATCCATTTCCCTCAATAAATCTCGTACAGCTATCAGAGGCTCTCGCTCTGAAACTCTCACAATATCGTCCATCCAACGAGTGAAACGCTGCAAGGCTTCTAACCCTTTCCCTGTTAACGTTTGTTCTAATCCCAAGTCAAAACTTGCTTGATATAAACTCTTTCCTCGTTGGTTAGCCCATTCACCTAATTTTTGAATAGTTTTAGGCCCAATTTCACGACGCGGCGTATTCACGATACGCAAAAATGCACTGTCATCTTCAGGGTTAGTAAGTACTCGCAAATACGCCAATAAATCTTTAATTTCAGGGCGGGAAAAAAATGAGGTTCCCCCTGAAATGCGGTAAGGAATCCGGTTTTGCATCAACATTTTTTCAAAAATACGCGATTGATGATTACCTCGATATAAAATAGCGTAATCTTTATACTGCGTTTTATTAATAAAGTGATGCGCTATCAATTCACCAATCACACGTTCTGCTTCATGGTCTTCATTATTTGCCGTAAGTACTTTTAGTGGCGCCCCATAACCCAATTCTGAAAACAGCTTTTTCTCAAAAACATGGGGGTTATTGGCAATCAAAATATTGGCAGCTTTCAAGATACGTTCCGATGAACGATAGTTTTGTTCTAGCTTAATCACATTCAATTTTGGAAAGTCTTGGTTAAGCAGAATTAAATTTTGTGGTCTAGCCCCACGCCATGAATAAATGGATTGGTCATCGTCACCCACCACCGTAAAGCGCGCTCTATTCCCAACCAGCAATTTAACCAATTGGTACTGGCTGGTATTGGTATCTTGATATTCATCCACCAGCAAATAACGGATTTTTTGTTGCCACCGCTCACGTACTTCTTCATTTTGAGATAAAAGCAGCGTTGGCTTACTAATCAAATCGTCAAAATCCAGTACGTTGCAGCTTTTTAAGTGTAATTCATAGCGACGATAGCATTCGGCAAAATGGTGTTCTTTTTCAGTTCTAGCTTGTCCAATGACTTGCTGTGAGGAGATCAGATCATTTTTCCAATTTGAGATCGTCGAGATCAGCTGCTTAAGAAGATCTTTATCTTCCTCAAGAAGATCAAATGTCAGTTCTTTCAATAATGCGATTTGGTCTTGATCATCAAACAGAGAGAAGTTGGACTTAATACCCAACGCTTTATACTCGCGTTTGATAATTTCCAAACCCAAAGTATGAAACGTGGAAATAATTAATCCTCGCGCCTCTTTTTTACCTAATGTTTGCCCAACACGCTCTTTCATTTCGCGTGCAGCTTTATTGGTAAATGTTACCGCCGCAATTTGTCGTGGTTGATAACCACAGTGGCGGATCAGGTGGGCTATTTTATTGGTAATAACCCGTGTTTTACCTGAACCGGCCCCCGCCAATACAAGGCACGGGCCATCCACATATTCAACAGCTTGCTGCTGGCTCGGATTTAATCGCATGGTTTCTCTACATCACTTAATTATTCAAAATGGAACTCGCTACAGATTGTAGCAGAAACCTAACCAACTCTTGAGCAACGATCCTTTCTATTTATAAAAAACAAAAAACCACATCATTCATCAGAACGATATGGCTTTACTCTGTTTTTTGCTTTGCTCTTTTTCTTTTATTACAACGATATATTTTTCTAAACTATTCGCGTTAGAGGAAGGCGGCAAAGGAGGTTATCCCAAGGAGCATACATTTAGTATGTAACTTGGGTAACCGAGTGTAGCCAACGCACCTATCACGCGAAGAGTGACGAAAAATTAGTGAGCGACGGCGATCTTCTTCATATCCGTCATATACCCACGTAAAGTCTTACCGATTTTTTCAATAGGATGGTTACGAATCGCTTCGTTGATATCACGCAGCTGCGCATTATCAGTGCCGTTATCAGCCACTGGTTTTGCTAAATCACCCGCTTGCAATTTGGTCATAAACTCTTTCAACATTGGTACTGCC
Source organism: Providencia sp. PROV210 (assembly GCF_028479445.1). Lineage (NCBI taxonomy): Bacteria > Pseudomonadati > Pseudomonadota > Gammaproteobacteria > Enterobacterales > Morganellaceae > Providencia > Providencia sp. PROV210. Next base: position 12,592 of record NZ_JAMPNQ010000013.1, on the reverse strand, counting down.
GCAAATGAGAATAAATAGTTACCGTACTCAGCGGTATCAGAAATAACCACGTTCATCTCATATAAACGCTTACGGGCAATAGTATTCGCAATCAGTGGTAATTCATGCAGTGATTCATAATATGCAGACTCTTCAAGGATCCCTGCTTCTAACATGGTATCAAAAGCTAATTCAACACCCGCTTTAACCATCGCAACTAATAGAACACCATGGTCAAAGTACTCTTGCTCTGAAATTTTAGCCGTAGATTCTGGGTAATTCTCAAATGATGATTGACCCGTTTCTTCACGCCATGTCAGCAAGTTTTTATCATTATTTGCCCAGTCTGCCATCATCGTTGATGAGAACTCACCAGAAATAATGTCATCCATATGTTTTTGGAACAGTGGCGCTAAAATAGTTTTTAATTGTTCAGAAAGTGCATAAGCGCGTACTTTTGCTGGATTAGACAGACGGTCCATCATCAGGGTGATACCACCTTGCTTCAGCGCTTCAGTAATCGTTTCCCAACCAAATTGAATTAATTTTCCTGCATAGCCCGGTTCTACACCATCCGCGACCATTTTATCATAGCTCAGTAATGCGCCCGCTTGCAGCATACCGCACAGAATCGTTTGCTCGCCCATCAAGTCAGACTTAACTTCTGCAACAAATGACGATTCCAGAACCCCAGCACGGTGACCCCCTGTCGCTGCTGCCCACGCTTTCGCGATTGCCATACCTTCGCCTTTCGGATCATTTTCTGGATGAACCGCGATCAAGGTTGGAACACCAAAGCCACGCTTATACTCTTCACGAACTTCCGTTCCTGGGCATTTTGGTGCAACCATCACAACAGTGATGTCTTTACGGATTTCCTCTCCAACTTCAACAATGTTGAAGCCATGGGAATAGCCTAACGCAGCGCCTTGCTTCATCATTGGCTGAACAGCACGAACAACCGTAGAGTGTTGCTTGTCTGGCGTTAAGTTAATAACTAAATCAGCTTCAGGGATCAACTCTTCATAGGTACCAACTTTGAAACCATTTTCTGTTGCTTTACGCCATGATGCACGTTTTTCACTGATCGCTTCTGGACGCAGCGCATAAGCGATATCTAAACCAGAATCACGCATATTCAGACCTTGGTTCAGACCTTGAGCTCCACAACCGACGATGACGATTTTTTTACCTTTCAGATATCCTGCTTCATCCGCAAATTCATCGCGGTTCATAAAGCGGCATTTGCCTAATTGAGCTAACTGCTCACGCAAGTTCAATGTATTAAAATAATTCGCCATGGTCTTACTCCATTACTCGGTCAGTGTTCTGTTGTGTTTGTATTATCAGACAACCTCGTTGCCTGTTGCTCATTATTGAGCAGTTATGGATTTACTATATGCGATGATTCACATTGCTTAAATTGATATATTAACAATATAATGTTGCAATATTTGCAACGTGATAAATCATCCGATACGAGGGTCAAATGGATATCCGTGATCTACGATTATTTCTGCATTTAGCAGAAAGCTGCCACTTTGGGCGCACATCAAAAGCAATGCATGTCAGCCCTTCAACACTATCAAGGCAGATACAGCGTTTAGAGGACCAGCTTGGGCATCCCTTATTTATTCGAGATAATCGCTCCGTGAAACTCACCCAAGCAGGCGAGCATTTAAAACAGTTCGCTCAGCAAACACTATTGCAATATCAGCAGCTACAGTATGCCCTTAATCATCAAAGTCCATCATTGAGCGGTGAATTACGTCTGTTTTGTTCTGTCACGGCGGCGTACAGCCACCTACCCCAAGTGCTGGATAAATTTCGAGCCTTGCATCCATTGGTAGAAATTAAATTGACGACAGGTGATGCCGCCGATGCTGTCGAAAAAGTTGAAACCAAAGAGGCCGATTTAGGTATCGCAGGAAAACCCGAGCGCCTACCTGATAATGTGTGTTTTGCAAAGATTGGTGAAATTCCGTTAGTACTGATTGCCCCGTCATTGCCATGTGCAGTCAGAAGTATGGTGATTGAAGATAAACCTGATTGGTCTTCAGTTCCCTTTATATTGCCTGAGCATGGTCCTTCACGTAAGCGAATTGAACTCTGGTTTAAACGTCATCAAATTCATAATCCCGTGATTTATGCGACAGTATCGGGACACGAGGCGATTGTTTCTATGGTTGCCTTGGGCTGTGGAATTGCGTTGATCCCGAGTGTTGTCGTGGATAACAGCCCTGAACCTGTTCGTAGTCGCGTTTCCCAACTCGATAATATTTCGATGGTCGAACCCTTTGAACTCGGCGTTTGCCTGTTAAGCAAACGCCTAAGCGACCCTTTGGTGAAAGCATTCTGGGAATTGCTCCCAGAACATTCAGTCTAATGTCGTTTGTCTATCTTGTGGCGCTAAGAAAAAACGGAAGGATGGATTGCCTGTTTCATCGTGATATTCATAGCCTAATGCATCAAGATGACGATCAAAGCGTACTTCTGGGCCTGACAGTTCAAATGCCGCCAGCACACGCCCGTAGTCAGTACCATGGCTACGGTAATGGAACAGCGTAATATTCCAGTGGGTTCCCAAGGTTTCTAAAAATTTTAATAGTGCGCCCGGCGATTCAGGAAATTCAAAGCTATACAATTTTTCATCTAATGGCTTGGATGGGCGACCACCAATCATATAACGAACATGTAATTTTGCCATTTCATCATCGGAAAGGTCGGCAACTTCATAACCATTCCCTTGTAGCTCCTGAATGATATCAACGCGTTCACGCTCGCCGCCATTGAGCCGAACACCAACAAAAATACACGCGCGATCAGGATCTGCATCGGTGTAGCGATAATTAAATTCGGTAATAGAGCGGTTACCCAGTAGCTGGCAAAAACGTAAAAAGCTACCTTTCTGCTCAGGAATTGTTACCGCGAGTAATGCTTCTCGCTGCTCACCCAGCTCACAGCGCTCGGAAACATAGCGTAGCCCGTGGAAATTCATATTGGCGCCAGATAAGACATGCGCCAAACGTTCTCCACGAATGTTGTGTTGCTGAACATATTTTTTCAGACCCGCTAAGGCTAAAGCCCCCGATGGTTCTGCAATTGCTCTAACATCTTCAAAAATATCCTTCAATGCTGCACAAATTGCATCACTATCGACGGTGATCACATCATCAACATACTGCTGGCATAACCGAAAGGTTTCATCGCCGATACGCTTTACCGCTACGCCTTCAGCAAATAATCCCACACGAGGAAGATCAACGGGATGACCTGCTTCTAATGCCGCTTTTAAACAAGCCGCATCTTCCGCTTCTACACCAATGATCTGAATTTCAGGCATTAATTGTTTAATTAACACCGCGACACCAGCAATAAGCCCGCCACCGCCTACAGGAACAAAAATACGATCTAAATGTGCATCTTGTTGAAGTAACTCCAAAGCTATCGTGGCTTGCCCTGCGATCACAGATGGGTGATCAAATGGTGGAACAAAGGTATAGCCCTCTTTTTCTGCCATTGCGATAGCATAGGTTTTGGCTTCGTCAAAGTTTGCGCCATATAAAATAGCCTCCCCGCCAAAACTACGAACCGCATCAACTTTGATGTCTGCCGTTGCAACAGGCATAACAATTTTAGCTTTGACGCCAACACGACTCGCCGATAGAGCGACACCTTGCGCATGGTTACCCGCTGATGCAGTAACCACACCTTTCTTTTTTTGCTCTTCCGTCAGAGTTGCAATCATCGCATAGGCACCGCGCAGCTTAAAGCTATGAACCGGCTGCCTATCCTCTCTCTTCACTAAAATCGTATTACCCATACGAGATGAAAGCTTGCTCATTTCTTGAAGCGGCGTAACTTGCGCCACTTCATAAACGGGAGCACTGAGTGCTGCTTTTAAGTAATCAGCTCCAGAGGGCATTGTAGGTAACGGTTTTGCAGCTGCCACAATCAACCTCCTAGCTTAGATTTATCGCGTACTGCGCCTTTATCTGCGCTCGTTGCAAGGGAGGCATAAGCCCGTAAAGCAAATGAAACTTCACGTTGGCGATTTCGTGGTGTGTATGCTTTATCTCCACGCGCGAGTTCTGCTTCACGGCGTTTTGCCAATTCATCCTCACTAACATCCAGCACCATGGTGCGATTTGGAATGTTAATATCGATAATATCGCCATCTTGTACCAGCGCTAATAAACCGCCACTTGCCGCCTCTGGGGAGATATGTCCAATAGACAGACCAGAGCTTCCCCCTGAAAATCGTCCATCGGTTATCAAAGCACAGCTTTTTCCTAATCCCATGGATTTCAGATAAGAGGTTGGGTACAGCATCTCTTGCATACCAGGTCCACCTTTAGGACCTTCATAGCGAATAACAACCACATCCCCAGCCACCACTTTCCCACCCAAAACGGCTTCTACAGCATCGTCTTGGCTTTCGTACACTTTAGCTGGGCCACGGAAGATTAAACTACCTTCATCAACGCCTGCCGTTTTAACAATACAGCCATTCTCCGCGATATTACCCGACAGAACCGCCAAACCGCCATCCAAGCTATAAGCATGCTCGATACTACGGATACACCCATTTTCACGGTCAGTATCCAGTGATGGCCAACGGCAGCTTTGTGAAAATGCTTGGGTTGTACGAATACCTGCAGGACCCGCAGAAAACATTGATTTTACAGACTCATCTTTAGTCAGCATAACATCGTACTGAGCTAATGTTTCTTGGAAGGAAAGTCCTAGAATATTCGTCACATTCTCTTGCAGTAAACCAGCGCGACTTAGTTCACCCAAGATCCCAAGAACACCACCAGCACGATGGACATCTTCCATATGATATTTCTGGGTACTTGGAGCAACTTTACACAAGTGAGGTACTTGGCGAGATAAGCGATCAATATCATCCATCGTAAAGTCAATTTCTGCTTCTTGTGCCGCCGCAAGTAAATGTAAAACGGTGTTAGTTGAGCCACCCATCGCAATATCTAATGTCATCGCGTTTTCAAATGCAGCTTTATTCGCGATATTACGAGGTAATGCACTTTCATCATCTTGTTCGTAATAGCGCTTTGTCAGTTCAACAATACGTTTGCCTGCATTAACAAATAATGTTTTACGATCTGAATGAGTTGCCAGTAATGAGCCATTTCCCGGTTGAGAAAGCCCTAATGCCTCCGTTAAACAGTTCATGGAGTTCGCAGTGAACATACCGGAGCATGACCCGCATGTTGGGCACGCTGAACGCTCAATTTGCTCACTTTCTTCATCACTGACATTAGGATTCGCGCCTTGGATCATCGCATCCACAAGATCAAGTTTGATAATTTGGTCTGAAAGCTTGGTTTTTCCGGCTTCCATTGGACCGCCAGAAACAAAAATGACCGGGATATTCAGACGTAGAGACGCCATTAACATTCCGGGAGTAATTTTATCGCAGTTAGAAATGCACACCATTGCATCCGCACAATGGGCATTTACCATATATTCAACGGAGTCAGCAATTAATTCACGGGAAGGTAAGGAATACAACATTCCTCCATGCCCCATCGCAATCCCATCATCTACCGCGATAGTGTTAAACTCTTTCGCCACGCCGCCTGCTAGTTCGATTTGTTCTGCGACGAGTTTCCCTAAATCACGTAAATGTACGTGACCAGGAACAAACTGAGTGAATGAGTTAACAACCGCAATAATTGGTTTTCCAAAGTCAGCATCGGTCATACCTGTTGCACGCCATAAGGCGCGTGCTCCTGCCATATTACGACCATGGGTGGTTGTTGCTGAACGGTACTTAGGCATATCTTGACTCCCGTGTATTAAAACAGGCGGGGAACGACCGCCTGTAATCGATATAATTTAGTTATTGAGGGTTTACTGGATCTAACCAGCCCCATTTGTCTTCTGTTGTACCGTCAAACAAGCCAAAGAATGCTTGTTGAATTTTCTTAGTGATAGGGCCACAACGACCAATACCTACTTGGATACCATCAACACTACGTACTGGCGTGATCTCTGCTGCTGTACCCGTCATAAATACTTCATCCGCAAGATAGAGAGACTCTCGAGATAGCGTTTGTTCGCGAACTTCGATACCCATATCTTTTGCTAACGTTAGAATCGCATCACGCGTGATCCCAGGTAAAGCTGAGGATGTAAATGGCGGTGTATACAGAATGCCATCCTTCACTTCAAAAATATTTTCACCAGCCCCTTCAGATAGGTAACCATGTACATCTAATGCGATTCCCTCTTGGTAGCCATGGCGGCGAGCTTCACTACCAACCAATAATGACGATAGATAGTTACCACCGGCCTTAGCACCTGTAGGAATAGTATTTGGAGCTACACGATTCCATGAAGAAACCATGGCATCAATACCTTGGTCTAGAGCTTCTTCTCCTAAATAGGCGCCCCATGGAAACGCAGCTAAAATCACATCGGTACTATAACCATCTGGCGGGTTGACACCCATTCCCACATCACCAATAAAAACTAATGGACGAATATACGCACTGACTAAGTTATTTTTACGCAAAGTTGCACGGCAGGCTTCCATTAACTCATCAACACTATAGCTGACAGGCATACGGTAAATTTTTGCAGAGTCATGCAAACGTTGCATGTGCTCACGATGACGGAATACCACAGGTCCTTTGTGAGAGTCATAGCAACGAACGCCTTCAAATACTGAAGTTCCATAATGCAGGGCATGAGACATAACGTGAACTTTTGCATCTGCCCAAGGCGTCATTTCACCGTTAAACCAAATAAAGTCAGCTTTCTTAGTCATTTTAATTTATTCCTTACATTGCACTTTGTGTGCGTAATAGTCGTGATTCTTGTTGTCTTATTTCAACTGCAGTGATGTCAGATAGCTTAGTTAACTGCGCGCACAATTGTGCTAATGGTCGTTGGCTACTGACGGTCAATTCAATACTTACATTATCACCATCTGATAATTGATCCATATTCATGGAGTTAATTCGAAATCCACGATGGCGAGTGACTCGTAAAATACGCTCTAAAACCTCTGGACGAAAGCGAGCCAATATTGAGATTTGATGTTGCATCATAACGGTTTCTCCATCATTTTTTCATTGCTTGCCCCTGGTGGAACCAATGGCCAGACGTTTTCTAATTCATTAATTGATACCTGTAATAAAAATGCGCCTTCACTAGTCAGTAATTCATCAAGTGCGGCATCCACTTCAGATTTGCGGGTAATACGACGACCTTGAATACCAAAAGCGCCCGCTAATGCAACAAAATCTGGGTTATCAGTCAAAATAGTTTCGCTATAGCGCTGCTCAAAGAATAGTTCTTGCCACTGACGTACCATACCTAACCGCTGGTTATCTAATAATAAAATCTTCACAGGTAGCTGTTTACGTTTGATAGTACCCAGCTCTTGAACGTTCATCATGAAAGAACCATCACCAGAGACACATACCACGGTGTCATTAGGGCGAGCAACCTGAGCACCAATTGCAGCTGGAACACCAAACCCCATAGTTCCGAGACCACTGGACGTCAAAAAGTTTTCAGGCGCATCCACAGAGATGTGCTGAGCAGACCACATTTGATGTTGCCCAACATCCGTCGTCACTACCGTATTAGGTTTCATTTTTTCTGATAACTGCTTCAACAACAGAGGAGCATAGATTGGTTCCCCTGGATGATCATAGCGCCAGCCACACTCTTGCTTTAGTTGCTGAACTTCATGCTGCCAATTTGTAATGGATTTCTTCACCATCAATTTAGGTAATAACGCTTTAGCATCCCCTAATAGAGCAACATGAGTTTGACGTAATTTATCTAACTCTACATAGTCAATGTCGATATGAATGACTTTTGCATTCGGTGCAAAAGTATTTAATTTTCCGGTGACCCTATCATCAAAGCGAGCGCCAACTGCAATTAATAAATCACAACGTTGCACCGAGATATTAGCGGCTTTAGTTCCATGCATGCCAAGCATACCTAAGTAGTTTTTATCCGATGGCGAAACTGAACCCAATCCTTTTAACGTCACAACTGATGGAATGCCGGTGTATTCAATAAAAGCTCTCAGCTCATTCACTGCTCCAGACATTCCTACGCCCCCACCAACATATAACATGGGTTTTTCTGACTGTTCCAGTAATGCTCTTGCTTGTTGAATCTCATCTTGCGGAGTGACATCGTCTTGTTCAACAGGCATCAAATATGGCGCTAATTCTGCATGTTGTAGCTGAATATCTTTCGGAATATCAATCAGTACAGGTCCGGGACGTCCACTATTTGCGATTGCGAAAGCTTCAGCGAGAATACGCGGTAACTCTTCTATCGATTCCACTAAAAAACTGTGTTTTGTACAGGCGAGGGATAATCCTAAAACATCAATCTCCTGAAAAGCATCAGTACCAATAAACGCAGATGCGACTTGCCCCGTTATCGCGACTACAGGTACAGAGTCAAGTAAAGCGTCTGCTAAACCCGTGATAACATTGGTAGCTCCAGGTCCAGAAGTCGCGATACAAACACCCGTTTTACCCGTTGAACGAGCATAACCAATTGCTGCAATCACGGCCCCTTGTTCATGGCGACACAGTAAATGTTCAACGCCTCCATCATATAGGGCATCGTAAACCGGCATGATTGCCCCTCCGGGATATCCAAAAACAGTATCAACACCTTGTGTTCGTAATGCCTGAACTAACCATTGTGCTCCGTTCATGATTGTCTCCTGTCTGTCTATTATTTTATTTATTTGTATTTATTATGTTTTTATTTATTTGTTGGTTTGCTAAAGATTCAAGTGAAAAAAAACCCCGCGCCTTTCGGTGCGGGGTTCTCGTAAGATTTGGCTACTATTTCAGCCTTCGTCGTCCAAGTGCAGCCCCGCACGGTGGGATAATAATCACCACCACGCTAATAATTAGGCTAATCACTTGGATGAATTTGTTCATGAGTTTAATCTTTTCAACATTTATCGTTTGCTTTATTAAAGAGTTATCATTTTAAAATTGTTTTGACAACTCTTATTTAATTTTTTAAACATGATGTTTTTTATTTGATTAAAATTCAATTGGTTACAGACGACTTAGGACAATCAACTGAATTTAACACTAAAAATCAGTCATTATAATTATCTATTACAAGAGAGTCAGCGTTATTCACCAAATTAATCCAATGCAAATTAACCTCAATAAAATCTAAAACAGCTGCCAGTTATCCTAATTAATTTCAGAACAAAACTATTTCTATCACAAAATAAAATACCGCCACTATCCCTTGATTATTAGTATTCGAGCCTTTTCAAAGAAAAATGTAGTGATAAAGAAACCTGATGATTTAATTATCGAGCCTCTTCGCAAAAATAGAAGTAATCACAATAAAAATCACTTTTTTTAAACAGCATATAACTCTGTTAACCTAAAAGAGAAATTTATGGCTCTAGCAATTGTTTATACTCGCGCATCAATTGGCATGGATGCACCATTAGTCACGGTAGAAGCTCATATTAGTAACGGGCTTCCCGGATTAACCTTAGTAGGCTTACCTGAAACTGCCGTAAAGGAAGCAAGGGATCGCGTGAGAAGCGCAATAATCAATAGTGGTTTTGAATATCCAGTCAAAAAAATGACAATAAACTTAGCGCCAGCTGATCTACCTAAAGAAAGTGGGCGCTACGATCTGGCGATAGCTGTTGCCATTTTGGCGTCATCCGGACAAATTCCATATGACTTATTAGAACAGCACGAATTTCTTGGTGAACTCGCACTATCGGGAACCATACGTTATATCAACGGCGCCATTCCTGCGGCTCAAGCCGCAATAACCGAAAATAGACGCTTAATTTTACCTTTAGACAATCAACATCAACTCCGCTTACTACCAAGTGATAGTTCAAATTTTTCATCATCCTTACTCGAACTTTGCCAATATCTTCATGGAAAAAATACGCTTATTAGCAACCAACACATTACTAAGGCACCGCATCCTCCAGACCATGAAAATGATATCAGCGACATTATTGGTCAAGAGCATGGAAAACGTGCTTTGGAGATTTGTGCCGCTGGAGGACATAATCTTTTATTACTCGGTCCTCCGGGTACAGGCAAAACAATGTTAGCCAGCCGTCTTATCACTATTATCCCCTCTTTAACGCCCCAAGAAGCACTAGAGGTCGCAGCACTAAAAAGCCTAAGCCAAACAATAAGAATAGAGGAAAACTGGCCAGAAAGACCATTCAGAGCACCTCATCATAGTGCTTCAACGGCAGCATTAATTGGAGGGGGAACTCTACCAAAGCCAGGGGAAATATCCCTCGCTCATCATGGAATTCTATTTCTTGATGAATTACCTGAGTTTACACGAGCCGCTCTTGACTCATTAAGAGAGCCACTAGAATCTCATCAGGTTATAATTTCGCGAGCTAAAGCTAAAGTTTGCTTTCCTGCTAATTTCCAACTTATTGCTGCGTTAAATCCAAGTCCTACAGGACACTATCAAGGTGAAATGAACCGCTCATCGCCCACAAAGATCCTACGATATTTATCTCGTATTTCAGGGCCTTTTTTAGATAGATTTGATTTATCGATAGAAATTCCATTATTACCATTAGGTATGCTTAGTCATCAAAATAGCCAAGGAGAAACCAGCGAAAAAGTTCGTTCTAGAGTGATTAAGGCAAGAGAAAGGCAGTTTGAGCGGGCGGGAAAAATTAATAGTCAACTCTCATCAAGAGAAACAACAAAGATATGTCAGGTTAATAATGAGGATGCTTTATTCTTAGAGAATGCACTCAATAAATTAGGGCTATCTATTCGTGCTTGGCATCGAATCCTACGCGTTTCTCGAACAATTGCAGACCTAGACTCATCTTCAGATATTCAAAAAAAGCATTTACTAGAAGCATTGGGATATCGAGCTATGGATAAGTTATTGCTTCATTTGCAAAAACAAGTAAGCTGAAGGTATGTAGATGAAAATAATATTACACTAAAAAATAAAAGGGACCGAAGTCCCTTATTATTTTACCATTTAATGAACTTAATCATCTGAATCGGTATAGTCTTCCGATGGGTCTATCTGCGGTTTACCACCTGATAGGGTATGGAAGCGTTTTGGACGATTAATACGGCTAGAATATTTCGTCCATACCTTTTCTTCTAGGGTAACAGGTTCCCGTTCACCACGACAAACAGCAACGAATAACTCTTCTTCTTCTGTTTGTGGCGCGCGCTTACCTGTATCAAGCTCATTAAAAGCTTGGCCGTGACGTTCTAGCAACTGAGCTTCTTTTATGGTGAAGTCACCATGACGGGAAAAGCCACGTGGATAATGTTTATTGTCAAAAAAACGATTAGTCGTGATGAAGCTATCTGCCATCTGACACACTCCTAACTGATTACGGTCAACTCTATATGGCGCGGAGTATTAGACAGCATTGACAATCTGTAAAACAAAACATTTAAATCATCACGACAAAAATTATTGGAGATGTATGTGGACAGCGAGTTATTAAGAACTTTTTTAGAAGTCAGTAGAACCAGACACTTCGGCAGAGCCGCAGAATCTCTCTACTTAACGCAGTCTGCCGTTAGCTTTCGTATCAGACAGTTAGAGACTCAACTCGGTACCAATTTATTTACAAGACACCGTAATAATATTCGATTAACTCCAGCGGGTGAACGATTAGTTCCTTACGCTGAATCTCTAATGAATACTTGGTTACAAGCTAAAAAAGAAATTTCACATGCATCCCAACATACTGAATTATCTATTGGTGCAACGGCGTCATTATGGGAGGGCTACTTAACTGATTGGGTTGAAAACCTTTATAGTCAACATAATGAGTTACGCTTAGAAGCCCGAATCTCTACTCGCCAATCTCTTGTTAAACAACTTCATTCTAGAGAATTGGATCTACTTATTGCGATAGAACCTCCCAAAATGGATGAGTTTGAAAGCACTATTATTGGATCAGCTGAGATCCAGTTAATGGCTTCACAAAAGAATATATCTCTCACTCAATATAATTTTATCAAACTAGAATGGGGAGCTGATTTTCATCCTAAGAATGAACCAGCTATTGCTCAAGACGACTCACCTGTAATGATCACGACATCGGCTAATATTACACGCCAATTATTGTCTGTATCGCTTTCAGCTGCGTTTTTACCTTCTCATTGGCTTCAGCATTATCCTGGGCTAAAAGCGCTCTCAGAGAACGTTATTACTAAGCCTTTATACGCTATCTGGCTGAAAAAAAATGATCAACAAGCGCTAATTAACCAGCTAATTAAAACGCCAATTAACCATATTTAATCTTGCTGAAATCTGCAAAAATGAGTGATGGCTCCATCGCTCATTTTTCACTCCTGAAATAATGAATTAAAAATGAATAAGTTGATTTTGAAATAGATTTTTGGGTGGGTAGTTAGGGGGTTATAGCAAGAATTAACAAAATTTAGATAAAGAAAAACCCGATTAAAGTAATCGGGTTATCAATAGATACTTCTTTTATTATTACTTAATTGGTAACTGGCAGGGGCGGAGAGACTCGAACTCCCAACACCCGGTTTTGGAGACCGGTGCTCTACCAATTGAACTACGCCCCTAA